>CAYWIK010000134.1:0-4160 GCA_964458315.1 uncultured Spirochaetales bacterium
GCTGTTCCTGCGGTAAATATTTTGAAGTCTGGAACAATGTGTTTATGCAGTATAACAAGACCGCGGAAGGAAAATACGAACCCCTGGAGCGGACCTGTGTGGACACGGGAATGGGGATCGAGCGGACTGCCGCAGTGCTCCAGGGTAAGAGCACCGTTTACGATATCGAGGTCTTTCAGCCGATCCTTCAAACAATTTCGGATGTTTCCGGCCATACCTACGGCGACGATCCTGAAACCGATGTATCCATCCGGATCATCGCGGACCATGCAAAGACAGCGGCCTTTATCCTCGGAGACGAGAAGGGCATTCCGCCTTCAAACCTCGGCCAGGGGTATATTCTCAGACGCCTTATCCGGCGGGCTATCAGGCACGGGAGAAAATTAGGCATCGAAGGACAGTTCCTTCAGGCCATAGCCGGGCAGGTAGTGGAGATGTATGCCCACATCTATCCCGAGCTGGAAAAAAACCGGGAGTTTATCAATGACGAGCTTGAACAGGAGGAAGAGCGGTTTGTCCATACCCTGAACAAGGGGGAGGCAGAGTTCGAAAAAATGCTCCCCAATTTACTCAAAAACCCTTCGAAGGTTATCCCGGGGCGGATTGCTTTTAAACTGTACGATACTTACGGATTTCCCATCGAAATCACCGAGGAAATCGCCGCAGAGCATGGAATGCAGGTGGACCGGGATGGCTTTCAGAAAGCATTTGAAAAACATCAGGAACTTTCCAAAAAAGGAGCGGAAAAAACCTTTAAAGGAGGCTTAGCGGACCATTCCGAAAAGGTGAAGCGTCTTCACACGGCTACGCATCTCATGCACCGGGCTCTCCGCCATGTCTTAGGCGATCATGTAGAACAGCGGGGGAGCAACATTACCGCGGACCGTCTCCGATTTGATTTCAATCATCCTGAGAAGCTGGGGTCGGAACAAATAAAAAAAGTAGAGGATATTGTAAACGAACAGATTGAACGGGACCTTCCCGTCTCCATGGAAGTACTGCCCCTCGATGAAGCCCTTGAAAACGGCGCCCTTGCTTTTTTCGGAGACCGTTATGAAGATCAGGTGAAGGTGTACACGATCGGGGATTTTTCTAAAGAGGTGTGCGGCGGACCCCATGTAGAACACACCGGAGAGTTAGGCCGTTTTAAAATAGTAAAAGAGCAGTCTTCATCCGCGGGAGTCAGAAGAATACGGGCGGTTTTAGAAGAGAGTTGAAAGGCGGAGCGTTAAAAGGCCTTCTGTGCCGATCCGCCGAGCTGCCCGCAGGCGCCGTTGATCTCGTTCCCTTTTCGGTATCTGCGGGAAACTTTCAGGTTCCGCGATTCCAGTTTTGAAATGAAATCCGCGGTCTCTCGTTCCGACGGTTTCTTAAAAGGCATTCCCTTTACCGGATTCCACGGGATCAGGTTTATAAGGCAATTAAAAGGAGAGGCAAAAAAGGCGAGCTGCTCCGCGTCTTTTGCCCCGTCGTTTATCCCCGGAAGGAGAATATACTCAAAGGTAATCCGTTTTCCCGTTTTCTCTTGATATCGGACCAGGGCCCGCTGTAGTTCCGGAAGGGGGTTTGAAGAAGCAGCCGGGATCAGCTCCTCCCGTTTTTTCTGCTCCGCGCTTATCAGGGACAGGGCGAGGCGGACCGGGGGGCCGTTTGTGGTGAGTTCTTCGATCTTATCGATAATACCGCATGTTGAAAGAGTAAATTTCCGCAGGCCGATATTGAGTCCCTTGGAATGAGACAGGACCAAAACCGCCTTCCGCACATGAGCAAGGTTTAAAAGCGGCTCTCCCATGCCCATAAACACAATATTAGAGATTTCACCATACAGCCGCCGCAGCTCTAAGACTTGTTCGGTAATTTCGGACGCGGTGAGGTTTCTGGCAAACCCTATCTCTCCGGTCTTGCAGAAAACGCAGCCGATAGGACATCCGGCCTGGGTAGAAAGGCAGGCAGTCTTTCGCCTTTTTTCATCGACGAGCAGAACAGTTTCAATCTGAAATCCGTCGGAACAGCGAAGCACGATTTTTGTTGTTCCGTCAGGGGCTTCCATTTTATGTACAAGTTCCGTTTCTCTGCAGGCCGTCCTTGTACTCAGTTCGGAACGGAGTCCAAGGGGAAGGGTCATTATGTCCTCGACTGTTTCAGCTCCCCGCCAAAGGGCATGAAAGACCTGCTCACCCCGGTAAGGAGGGTCGAGACCGAAGGTATCTGTTATTTCATCCGGTAAATATCCTGCCAGGGGAAGGGGAACGGGCAAAGTCAAACCCTGCTTCGAATTTCGTTGAACAATTCGGTTACGTAGGGGTTCCTAAGCCCAAGTTTTTGATACTGTGCGAGAATATCGAGGGCTTTATCAGGCTTATTAAGTTTGAGATAGCAGTCTGCAATTTCGGTATAAAGTCGATGGTTTTTCGGTTCGGATTTGATCAATCCATTGAGGGATTGAATCGCTTCTTCAAAGTTTTCGCGGAGTTTATTGATTAAGGCAAGCCCGAGAATTGCATAAAGGTCGAATTCGATGTTAAGCGCTTTCTTGTAAAAAACTTCGGCTTCGTCTAATTCTCCGAGATTTCTGTACGCATCTCCGACTCTGGTAAGGATAACTTTGTTTGTCGGATCGATTTCGAGGATTCTCTTCCAGTACGTAAGAGACTTTTCCTGTTGATTTAGCCCTCGATAGCAGTCGGCCAAACCAAAGAGGGCATAAAAATTTTTGGGTTCCTTATCAAGTGCCCGTTCAAAATATTCTATTCCTTCTTGAAAGTTTTTCAGTTTTCGATGGCAGTTTCCGAGAGCAGTGAGGACACGGATGTCTACCCGGTCCCCTGCTATTTCGAGCATCTGCTCCCAGTAGGACATGGCATTCTCATAATCTTTGAAGTCGTAGTGCAGATGACCGAGCCCTATCAGTGCGTAGGCATTGGTTGATTCCATCCGAATAACCTGCAGATACATCTGTTTCGACTTTTCAAAGTTTCGCACTTTCCTATATGCATCCGCGACCCGGGTAAGGACCGTAACATTACTGTTGTCGTGAAGAAGATATTGCTCCCAAATATCGATCGCCAGATTGAATTTTTTTAAAGCTTTGTAACAATCTGCAAGTCCAAAAAGCGCATAGTTGTTTCCCGGATGGTGTTCAAGACATCTTTTATAGAAATCAATAGCTTTTTTATACTGTTTACGTTTTCTAAAAGAATCCCCTAAGCCGACAAGGGCATAATTATTTGTCTCGTCGTAATCCAGAATTTCAAAGAAACATTTTTCTGCTTCGTCAGGCATGTCATCTTTTAGATATTGATAGCCCTGTTTTGAGATTTCGGAAATTTTTTGCAGCTCTTCTTCTTCTTGATTGATGTTGTGTTCATTGTTTTCCATTTTTTAACTCTTTTCATGTAACCAAATTTGGACTACACGGGCCATTTTTTCAATCATTTGTGCCTTTTTATCCGGTGCAGGTGCCATCGCATACATGCGAAATGCTTCGAGGATCTTTTTATTTTTATAGCACAAATCCCCGATCCTGCTGATACCGTCGGTATATCCGACGGTCAAAAAAATCTTTTTTGCCTGATCATACTGTTTACGGTTGTAAAGTTCGTTTCCCTTCCGGATGAGGGCCGCTTTTTGGGAAGGGGTTATCCCTTTTCCCGACGGCCTGGTAAGTTTTAAAAACCCCTCTTTCGGGATTTTTTGTAGTATTTTTTCACCGCTCATCACTTTTTATTTACGTATACAATATACCCGGTTTTGAAGAAACATTCAATATTTGGAATAAAAAACCGACCGTTTGGTCGTTTTTCAAATCACTCCCTTGGTTGAAAGATCGTCTGTTCCTGGGTTTAAAGCGCTGTATGCTTCTGAAATCGCCCTTCCGAGTGCCTTGAAAAGCGATTCAGCCATATGATGGCTGTTTTCGCCGTATCGGCAGTGTGCATGGAGAGTCATTTTCCCGCGGTTAGAAAGGGCGGTGAGGAATTCCGAAACAAGATAGACCGGAAATTGACCGGCGTAGGTATGGGGAAATCCGGCATCGAACCGGATAAAAGGCCTTCCGGATACATCGATTGCAACTTCTGAAATTGCGTCATCCATGGGAATAACTTGATGGGCAAACCGCGCAACCGGACCGTACGTTTCGACGGTCTTGGCAAGAGCTT
>CAYWIK010000135.1:0-4112 GCA_964458315.1 uncultured Spirochaetales bacterium
GCTACTATTTCGACGAAAACAACGCAAAACCGCTTATATATTCCGACGAAGGCATTCAAGCCACAAAAGAATACGTAGATGCGATGAAATACCACCACAAAGATGCCGTATCCTGGGGCTGGCCTGAACAGTACGCGAACTTTGCTGCAGGCGGAGCCGCAATTACCTGCGCCTTCCCGAATATGCCGAAATTCCTCGATAACCCAGGGAACCAGGACAGCAAAATCGTCGGAAAGATCAGAACAGCCCTCGCTCCCGGACGAATGGTTGGAGGCGATTTGATTCGTAGAAGCGTATGGTGGCCAAGTATCGGACACGGCGTTGCGGCAAATACAAAATACCCGGAAGCAATCTATCTTTTTCTCCAATGGGCGTCGAGCGGAAGGATTTTCACCTGGATGACGGGCAATCCCGCCGGTTATTACGATCCGGTACATATAAGTGACTTCAACGATCCGGTCGTTATAGACAGTTATCACAAATATCACATACCTGTATATATCGACAGCATAAAACACGCCGCCTCTCCGATTATTATTCCCGGAGTGACTGAATACGTAACTGCCCTTGATACAAACTTGCAGCAGGCGCTGACAGGGAATAAAACTCCCGAACAGGCGATGAAGGATACTGCGGCTGCATGGGAAAAAATAACAGAAGATAAAGGACGGGAGAACCAGATCGAAGCTATCAAGGCCTCACGCCAGGCGTGGCCTAAAGTAACCGATTCTCCGACAATTTCTTAAAAGGATTTAATTAGTAAATAGGGCCGTCTATGGTAGACGGCCCTATTTAATGGAAGTCGTTTTCTAAAGGTTGTTTCGTATCTAGAGTTCCTGAGGAGCACAGAGATTATCGGGGCTTGCTGCAATCCTTCCGCAGCCGGAACACATAAATTTCCCGTTTTTAACCAGCGGAATAAACTCTTCCGGTTTATTTTTTAATAATCCGTTCTCTACGAGATGGCAAAGATGCTGCTCGTGGCCTGGATGGGGCATTTTATCGGCCATATTGGTCTCCTTTAATATAGTTTATAAATATTGTAATATAAAAAATATGAAAAAACAATATGAATTTTAGTTTTTTATTGACAAACATGGGGAGTCACGATAGACTGAGATCAAACTTATTAAAATGCATTTAATTAGTTATAAATTATTGGCTTAATGAGGGGGTAGCCGGTGCCGAAAAATACAAAAACCCTTAAAAGAAAACGGATCGGGGATTCAGCAAAGTTTGGTTTTTACCTTGTTCTTCCCGCCCAGGTTTTGTTAATTTTTATCGTTGTTTTCCCGCTTCTTTCCGCAATTTATTTAAGCTTGACCCAGTGGTCGCCTCTTACAGCTCAGGGGACAAAATGGTTTGAAGCATATCATTTTTGGTCCTGGCTGAAAAATTACTGGGAGCTTATTCGTGATAAGGATTTTCTGTTTTCAATACTCCGAACCGTTCTTGTTGTCGGGGTCGTTGTCCCTGTTGAATTTTTCCTGGGGCTGGCTCTGGCTTTTCTTTACAGAGAAAAGTTTCCGGGGAAAAAAATATTGCATACGATTATGCTTATTCCGATGATGGTCGTCCCTGCGGTCGCGGGATTTACTTTTTATATGTTGTTTCAGGGTGCGGGACCGATTAATGCAATTCTTTCGAAGATTTTTATGCACGACATATCGATACCTTGGCTTACGGGAAAAAATATCGCCCTTGTTTCCATTATGATTGTAGACATTTGGGAATGGACTCCCCTGATGTTTCTTATTCTTCTATCCGGTTTAATGGCCCTTCCCGATGATCAAATAAATGCCGCCCTTATTTTGGGTGCAAATAAATGGCAGCGGTTTCGGTATGTTATTTTTCCGCTTCTCAAACCGGTTATTACGATCGCTTTAATTATCCGGGGGATGGAGGCAATAAAGATTTTCGATCCTATTTGGATAATGACAACCGGGGGACCGGGCACAGCAACGGAAACGATATCCGTGTATATGTATAAACACGGTTTTAAATATTTAAATTGGTCGTGGGTGGCAGCCGGAGGAATCCTGATACTTATTATCATCGCCATTGCATCGATGTATGCACTAAAACCGATCAAAGCACGGGACGAACAATTATCTTCGGAATGAGGTGAAATAGATGGAACAAAGATTATACAAAAAAATATTAAAATATGTTTTAATTGTGGCACTTGCCGTTTTATTCTTTTTCCCGATTTATTGGATTTTTACCATGGCATTCAAACCTTATGCCGAGTGGACCGCGGCGGCAGGTAAGATTTTTTGGTTTCCGAACAATCCGACCTTGGATAATTTTCGTACAATTTTCTCACGGCAGCTTGACATGAATCCGATTGCGGGTACGGCGGTGCGGCCGATTATCAACAGTTTAATCGTATCGATCGTCGGTACCGGAATTGCAATGGTTGTAGGGGTGCTCGCTTCCTACGGGATTTCAAGATACAGAGCCGGCGGACAGCTTCCTTTTATGCTGTTGCAGCTTCGGATGTTTCCCCCGATAGCGATTATTATTCCAATCATGATTATGTGGGCTTTTTTACGGATGATCGATACATGGTTCGGATTGGTCATTATTTACGGGGTCGTAACGCTGCCTTTTGCGGTTTGGCTAATGAAAACGTTTTTTGACGATATACCCCATGAACTCAATGAAGCGGCGATTGTAGACGGATGTTCAGATTTTGGAGCTTTCGTGAAAGTCGTCCTCCCGCTTGCAAAAGGAGGAATTGCTTCCACCGGTTTATTTGTGTTTATCCTCAATTGGAGCGATTTTCTTATTGCTCTTGTCTTGACCGACAGAAAATGGACTACCATTCCGGTCCATATCAGCAAACTTCAATCTGCATTAGTGGGTCAGTTATACGGGCCTAAAGCAGCTCTCGGTGTAATTGCTGCTGTTCCCCCGATTGTTTTTGGAATTTTGATCCAGAAGTATCTCGTCCGGGGTTTAACCTTCGGAGCCATTAAGAAATAAGGGGGCGTAGATGGCAACGATCGTATTAGACAAACTTACCAAAACTTTTGGCCTGCAGACTGCGGTAAAGGAGCTGAACCTTGAAATACCGGACAAATCCTTTGTAGCAATTCTCGGCCCTTCGGGATGCGGTAAAACAACAACGATGAATATGATTTCAGGCCTTCTGAAGCCGGATTCAGGCAATGTCTATTTTGATGAAAAGATCATGAACGATGTACCTGCAGGGCAACGGGGAGTGGGATTCATGTTCCAAAACTATGCCGTATTTACCCATATGAATGTATTTGAGAATATCGCTTTCGGTTTGATGATTCGAAAAATAGGCGAGGAGAAAATACGGCAGGAAGTCGAAAACTACGCAAAGCTCATGCAAATCGACCATCTTCTCGATATGAACGCGAGCCGATTATCGGTAAATGATATGCAGAAAACCGCTCTAGCAAGAAGCATGGTGACCAAGCCGCAAATTTTTCTTTTAGATGAGCCGTTATCAAATTTAGATGCGGCTTTGCGGAATGTTATGCGCGCGGAACTAAAAAAAATACAACAGGAATTAGGTCAAACATCCGTGTACGTTACTCATGATCAGGTCGAGGCTATGAGCCTTGCGGATAAAATTGCCGTAATGAATTTTGCGGTTCTGCAGCAGTATGATACTCCCCATAATGTATACAACAAGCCTGCTAATTTATTTGTCGCAAAGTTTATCGGCAGTCCTACGATGAACTTTTTCAAGGGGACCTACGAATCGGGCCAGATTAAACTTTTCGATTTTGGCGGCATTCCTGTTGAAATTTCGGAGCGCCATAAAAAGTTAATTGACGAGAAATTAAAACATGAGCGTGTTGTTTTAGGAATAAGGCCGGAACATCTCAAGCTGGTGGAGAATCAGCCCGAAAATTGCAGCACCCTTAAATCAAAAATAGTAAACTATGAACCCCTTGGTTCAAAAACCGTTGTGTATCTTCATCCGGAAAATGATTCGGATCTTATTATCAAATCGAGCATGTCGAGCGACTATAAGTCGAGGATAGGGGATGTGAAATATCTACAGTATAGAGAGCGAGATTTTTACTTATTCGATGAAGTAACTACCGATTTGGTGCTGCGTTTTACCGCGG
>CAYWIK010000136.1:0-1704 GCA_964458315.1 uncultured Spirochaetales bacterium
TTTATAGCAGGGGCAGGACTTGAACCTGCGACCTCCGGGTTATGAGCCCGACGAGCTGCCAACTGCTCTACCCTGCGTCGTTTGTTAGGATAAAACTACTAATAATGCTTCAATGTGTCAAGGGGGCAGGCGCAGGATAAACTCCGCTCCTTTCCCCGGTTCGCTCACTACTGAAACATCCCCGCCGTGGGCTTCGGCAATACTCTTCACAATAGCAAGGCCGAGGCCGCTGCCCGGACCGCCGTTGCCGGGAGCGCGGTAGAAACGCTCAAAAATGCGCGTTTGATCCTCCGGGGCTATGCCGGTCCCCCGGTCCCGCACGTGGATTTCGAGCATAGAGCCTTCGGATACGACTTTTACCGACACGATACTGCCCCCGGCGGAATGGAGGACCGCGTTTTCGAAGAGGTTAGCCAAAGCGGTTTCAATCCAACGCTGATCGCAGCGGACCGTTCCGGCCTGCGGCGATATTTCGGTTTCAAGGCTGATGTTTTTTCTATCGGCGATTGGGTATACCGAATGCCAGGAATTTTCAACCAGCTCTGCCGAGGAAACTGCTGTTTTTTCCGGTCGTACTACCTGGGAATCCAGTCTTGAAAGATGAAGCAGCTTGGTAATCATCCAGTTGAGACGGTTGAGCTGCTCACCGCTGTCATGCAGAAACTCTTCCCGTTTTTCCGGGTCGCTCCCTGCCGGTGAGAGCAGCAGCTCGTTGAATGTGGTGAGGGCGGTTACCGGTGTTCGAAGATGATGGGAGGCGTCCTGCATAAACTGTTTCAAAACATCCCGTTCCTGCGAGATGGTAGTAAAGCTTTGTTTCAGTTTTTCCGCCATGGTGTTAAACTTCTTGGCAAGCCCGCTGATTTCGTCTTTCCCCGGCACCCGAACCCTGGTGTCGAGGTTCCCTTTGGCCATTTCCCCGGCAGCCTTTGAGAGAGAAACGATAGGATTGGTAAACCTGTTTCCCATGAGAATGCCGAACAGGACGGCAATACATATTGCTGAGAGTGAAGCAACGAACAAGGCGTTTCGGGCGGTTCCTTTTGCCTGGGTGGTGAAATCCGGACCGCCTGTTACCGCGACATAGCCCCGTGGGTCCACCGGGTTTCCAATCGGACGCATCACGGCGCCGTCGGCGTCCTTTAACGATTCGGCATCCGGCCCGCCGGGAGGCATAAGCCGCCCAAAGCCGTTTCCGCTGCCGGGCATGCTGCCCGGAAATTGAAATTGGAATTGTAATTTAGGTACTGTCGCTGCTTTCGGGAGGATAATATAATCATCGAGGTTTATTTCCGTAGATGCCTCGATTTTTTCCTTGATTTTCCGCGTTTCTTCCATAATCTGCGTTAATTGTTCGTCCATGACTTGAGGATCCATGGCGCCGGGATTTTCCCGGTTTCTCAAGGTAAAATGGAATGAGAAAAAGCCGGACTGAGGTTTATAAGAATCGATTACCGGGTCCTTGTTGCGGTCGAGAATTTCTACCTGTACGTCTTGAAAAAAACCCGCAGTATCGGCAATTTCCTGGAGTTTCTTTTCGTTTGACAGTTCTATGTAATTGAGCTGCTGAACAATGCCTTCGGCCGAAGCAATCCGGTACTCGTGTTCCATCCGTTTCGCGTTTCGTATAATAAGATAAAAAGAAAGAAGCCCGGCAACGCTTATAGTAAGCATTGCCAGGCAGAGGTAGGTGGTGATGAGTTT
>CAYWIK010000136.1:1804-4026 GCA_964458315.1 uncultured Spirochaetales bacterium
GACGGGTCTTCCTCGACTTTTTCCCGCAAATGCCGCATATGAACATCAACAGTGCGGTCGTCGCCGAAATATTCCCCGCTTCCCCAAACAGAATTGAGAATCTGGTCCCGAGTCAGGGGCCGGTCCGAGTGTTCTATTAAATATGTGAGGAGTTTGAACTCAAGGGGAGTGAGAAAAACTTCTTTATCCCGGTAATATACCCTCATTTTAGTGTATTCGATGCGGAGGGGACCGAACCGCTCGAGCTGATCACCCTCTTTCCTCGAGAGTTCTCCGTAACTTCTCCGCATCAAGGCGCGGACCCTGCTCACGAGTTCACGGAGACTGAAAGGTTTTACCATGTAGTCATCCGCCCCGATTTCAAGGCCTAAGATCTTGTCCACCTCTTCGTCTCGGGCGGTAAGCATGAGGACCGGCAGGGTAAACCCCTCCTTCCGGATCCTGCGGCAGAAATCGAAGCCGTTTTCACCCGGCAGACGTATATCGAGAACCAGGCATTGCGGGTCCTCCCGCTTAAGGACCGCGTATCCTTCTTCGGCCGTTTCCGTTTGAAAAACAGTAAACCCTTCCTGTTCAAGGCCGAAAACGAGACCTTTCGCAACTGCCGGGTCGTCTTCTATGCAGAGAATGGCGTTAGAATCCATATTTGTTAATGTAAATATACTGCGTTTGAAGGAAAATTGAAAACGGTTTGCATCAAAGACGCCGGTGGAAGTATAATGGCAGTAACAAAATAGAAAGGGGGGTCAAATTGAAAAAAATCAAAGGGCCTGCGGTGTTTCTTGCTCAATTTATGCGCGATCAGGAACCGTTTAACACCATCGAAGGCATCTCGGCCTGGGCTGCCGGCTTGGGATATAAAGGTGTACAAATCCCGACCTGGGATGAAAGAGCCATCGACTTGGAAAAGGCAGCTGAAACAAAAACATACTGCGATGAATATCTCGGGATGCTCCGTGAAAAGGGTGTCGAAGCGGTGGATTTAGGTTCCTATTTGCAGGGACAGGCGCTGGCCTACCATCCCGCGTACGCCGAGGGGTTTCAGGCCTTTCATCCCCGGGGTTTAAGCGGTCCGGAAGTTACCGAATGGGCGGAAGATCAGCTTAAGAAGTCGGTGCTTGCAGCTGAGAATTTGGGGATAAAGAATATTTCCGTCATGTCCGGCGGATTTCTCTGGCATATGATTTATCCGTGGCCCCAGCGGCCGGACGGAATCGTTGACGAGACGTTTACCGAGCTTGCCGGGAGATGGCGGCCGGTGCTTGATTTTGCTCAGGAACACGGAGTGACTTTCGGTTATGAGCTCCACCCGGGATCGGACTTGTACGACGGTGCGACCTATGAGTTGTTTTTAGGGAAGGTGGATAACCACCCCGCGGCGTGCCTTACCTACGATCCGAGCCATTTCCTTTTACAGCAGCTCGACTACCTCCATTTTATCCGGCTGTATGGAGATCGGATCAGGGCTGTACACGTCAAAGACGCCGAGTTCAATCCCGATGGAAGGGTAGGAGTGTACGGCGGCTATCAGCCGTGGCTCGGAAGAGCGGGCCGCTTCCGCTCCTTAGGAGACGGACAGGTCGATTTTAAACGGATGTTCACCCTGCTGATCGAAGCAGGATATGAGGGATGGGCGATTTTAGAGTGGGAGTGCTGTATCAAGAGCGCGGAGCAGGGGGCAGCGGAAGGGGCCCCGTTTATCGAAAGCCTCTTGATCGACCAGACCGAAACGGCTTTTGACGATTTTGCGGGAGGAGAGAGTGACCGAGGCAAAAACCGGCGGATGCTCGGACTCGAATAAATTATACAAACAGGAGGTTTTACATGGATTCATGGAAACGTAAATTGAGAATGGGAATGGTCGGCGGCGGACAAGGCGCGTTCATAGGCGGTGTCCACCGAATGGCCGCGGCCTTAGACGGACAGATTGAGCTTACAGCCGGCTGTTTTTCAAGAGATTATGAAAATACAAAACAGACCGGAAAGGAGCTTTATCTCGATCAAGATCGATGTTATGCCACTTATGAAGAAATGGCAAAGGCAGAGGCGGAGCTCCCCGAGGACAAACGGATCGATTTTGTATCAATCGTCACGCCGAACAAAATGCATTTTCCGATAGCAAAAACGTTTCTCGAACAGGGGTTTCACGTGGTATGCGACAAACCGATGACCTTTACCCTGGAGGAAGCGGAAGAACTGGTGAAGATTGTGGAAAAAACCGG
>CAYWIK010000137.1:0-4016 GCA_964458315.1 uncultured Spirochaetales bacterium
AAACCGTACAAAAAGGAAGAAAAGAACATGCTTCTCTGGCAGGCGTCGGGATGCGTCATTTATAAGGTCGGGTGGCATCAGACGGGCGCCGATACCGTGCTCTATCTTCTTTCGGACCGGGAATTTGAGAAAAATATCCGCGGAAAGTTAAAAGACCCGGAGTTTGAAAACAGTGTGCGTTCGCTGGTCTTTGGAGAGGAAAATGAAGAAACGGGGCCGGCGGCCGCCCGGTCCGAGTCCGCCGCCGCGCCCGGCGGGTTGGAAATCGCTAAACCGCTTGAGTTTTGCCTGGGGATGCTTTTTCTGCCCCCGTGCGCGGTTGTGGGGAAGAAAAAAATCCATTGCACATTTAAAAGGATAGTAGAAAAGGAGGCAGTCGATCGGTGTATTCCCCGGGACGGGCTTTGGTACCGGTTTTCATTTCGAGCGGCCGATCGGAACTGCTCGGTGTATTACGGCGTTGATGTTAAAGGCCGACAAAAAAAATATGAAAAATTTTTTTCTAAATTGTTTCCCGGGCTGTTGAAAATTTCAGGAAAAAAACTTCGAAAGGAAATTCCCTTCTCAGCCGCAAAAGGGGGCATGACCGCTAAACCGAAAGACGATGTCGTTTCCCGTTCGGCGGTTTTTGAAGCGGAGATCGGCATGGGAAGGCAGCGGGTCCCGTGCCTTGTGTGCGTTGACCGCATTGTCCTCGGCATTCTTGCCCGGCGTATCTTGGAACCGTGGGAAAGGAGCTTTTTACAACCGCACCCCCGGCGGGAACTGCTTATGATTCCATCGTTAAACCGGACCCTGTTAAGCCTTAACATCAACAGTTTCTACCGGGAGGGGCTCGATCGGGACATCCCGGAAAACGGCCTCCCCGGTTTGTACGGCCTCCGAGTTTCCGAGTTGATTAATTTAGTAGACGATGACGATGTAAAGCGCATCATTCAAAATTATTTTATCGGTTCAGGTTTTACCGTCGGAGACATGCAGAAACTTTTCTTTTTTAAGGCCGGACCTGATGAAAAAGGCCGGGTCAAGACAATAATCGATCCTTCCTTCGACAACCCAAGATTCGCGCGCCTCCTGCCGCTTCTTCCACGGGAAGACTGGAAGCGGGTATTCGGCGTTTCCGAAAACTACCATGGACTCCTCGAAAACAACGCCGTCTCTATGCAGGGCATCTATAAGGCTGTTTCACACGATAAGCTGCTTCTTTCTTTTAAAAGCAGATATATTCTTGACTCGGAGTTCCGGGAAAAAATCGAAGCGGAATATCTAAGAAGGATCGAATCTCTCCTCGCGAAAGGAGAACCCCTCCGGACGCTGCAAATACTTTCCAGGGAAACGGCCCAGCAGGTGGTTTCCGCCGTTCCCACAAAGAAACTCGCCGTTGCGCTTCTTTCCCGTACCGAAGATGTCCGGGCATACGGAGCTTTTATGAGCAGAAACAAACGGCAGGAATTGGCCGAAGAGATAAAAGTGCAGAAACGGAGACGGGAATCCGGGCTGTTTACCGCGGAGCTCATCTATGATTATTTACTCGAACTGTTAGACACCTTTGAACGGGCGGTAGAGAAACAGCGCGCGCGGGTTTCTTAAGGCCCGCAAATCCTTTGCTGCCGGCATTATCCGCCCGCCTCGGCTTTTAGCGGCGGGTATACCGAAAAGGGGATCGAGAATACCGTTCCAGGATTCACGGAAAGCTTTACCTCGCCGTGTATTTGCCTAGCGAGAATTTGGACCAGTTTCAATCCTAATGTGGGCGGGTTTTCAATGTCGACTGAGGAAGGGAATTCGGTACCGTCGTTTTCAACCCGGAGGACCATCCCTTTTTCGCCGTGTTCCTGTTCCCCGCCCTTCGTGCCGATCGAAATAACGATCGTCCCTTTCTTTCTTCCCTTGAATGCGTGTTTTAACGCGTTGCTTACCAGTTCGTTTACAATGAGTCCGCAGGGAATTGCGTATTCTAAAGGAAGCACGGTCTCGCTGATTTGCAGCCGGATATCTAACGAAAGATCGGTTGTATAGAGGTCCCGGAGATTGAAAACGACCGATTCTAAATAATCGTGCATATCGATTTCGCCGAATATTTGCGACTGGTATAGGGTTTCGTGAATGAGCGCCATGGAATCGATCCGGCTGCATGCTTCATTTAAAAGGCCGCTGATTTCGCGGTTGTCGGCATATTCCGCCTGCAGGCTTAAGATGCTCGACATTACCTGCATGTTGTTTTTGACGCGATGATGGATCTCCTGGAGCATCAATTCCTTTTCCCGGAGCGAACCGTTCAGTTCCTCGTAAAGGGCGGCATTATCGAGGGCTTGGGCCAGTTGAAAGGATAAAGAAGTGAGCTGCCGCAGGTCTTCCTTGAGGAATACATCATGGTCGAGGCGTTTCCCGATAAGAAGATAGGGTTTTCGTGCTTTATGGGTATGAATCGGGACGAGGGCCCCGCCGTGTTCAATGGCAACCGGACCCATCAGATTTTCATTTTGAGAAACAGTTTTTTCCGCCGTCTTCTTGGCGGTTTCATCCCATTTTTTCTTTTGATAATGCATGAAGAAGTCCATCATCACGTCTCCATCCGCAAGCTGAAAAAAGAGGACATATTCCGCAATATAGATATTCATCAAGGTATTGGCCGCCATTGCGTAAATTCCCGGGGTTGATCTCGGTATTATAAGTTCTCTTTCAAGGAGGGTATAAAGCTCGTGAATGAAAAGCTGTTTTTTATAAATTAACCGGTTTGACAACCGGTCTATTTGCGAAATTATAACGGGAGTGGAAATTCCGGCGGCAAAAATGACAAATATAAAAAAGAGAAGGGGAGAAGTTCCGCGGAAAAGAAAGTATGAAAACGCCAGCAGCGCGGTGAAGAAGAGGCATATCAGCAGGAATCGGACTGCCAGTTTTAACACTTGGTCGACATCAACGAAATTCGAACGGGTAATGCCGATTCCGGTTGAGAGGGGAAACAAAAGGAGAAAGAAACTTGCAATTTGGTTGAACCGGGCAAGAAAGGTAAGGCCGATATAGTTTCTAAGCACCATCAGGTAAATAAGATACATAAGATATGGAAGAACACTGCATACCGCCCCGAGGAAAATCCATCTGAGTTTTCTGCGTTCTCCCTCGTTGCTCTTCCGGTATGTCCATATAAAAAACAATATGCCGACGATGATGGTCAGGGAGACATACCCGTGAATCAAATAACTTGCCGGGCCGAATAGTTGAAGCGGCGTGACTGCGAATAGAAAATATTTACAGATTAAAGGAAAAGCGAGGAGGGGAATCTCGATCGCAAACCGTGTCCTCTTAAGCTGCGGAAAGGAGCGGGAAAATATTATAAAGCATGCGCCTGCAGCGGTCCCGGTGAGATCGAGGGACACAAATCGAAGTTTCAACACCGGCAGCGACCAGTAGGAATGGAAAAACGAAACCGTGACCGCGGCCCCCGCGAAAGCGGTAAACAGCAGGAAAAAGCGCAGCGGTCTGTCAGGGCGGCCGCGAAGGAAAAAGTACATACCGACAAGAACCATGACGATACCGATGAGGGCATTTAGAAAAAATGTTCGCTGGATAAGCGGGGCTTTTTTGGTAAGCGGCAGCTTGCCGATAGAAAATTGATACGTTTCCCCCGCTTCATCAATAAGGGTCACCTTTTCGCCGCGGGTGAAGAGGGCGCTTGCGATGATAAGAAAATCACGGTAGGAAGAGACCGACATTTCGGAAAGTTCCTTTGCATCAATGCCGTTAAACTGTGAAATCAACACTCCTTCTTCGAGCCCGGTCCGCCCGGCAGGAGAATGAGGGATGACTTTTTTGACCACAAATCCTTTCTCCCGGAGTGTAAGGACGGTCCCGCTGTCGTATATCGGCTGGGAAACAACAATAACGATCATAAAGATGATAAATCCGAGGGATAAAAAACTGAAACTGAGGAGAGGGAGACTCCGTGCCGGCGCTTTTTTTAATACCACGACAATAAAAAGTATAGAGGCAGTGTAAAATCCGGTCAAGAAAAT
>CAYWIK010000138.1:0-4008 GCA_964458315.1 uncultured Spirochaetales bacterium
ATATATTTGATTCTTTTGCATCATTCCGAGTATACTTCAAACATTACAAAAGGGAAAAACAGCCCGACGGGAAAAGAAATGGCAACAGGAGAGGACAAGAAAGACCGGCTCTTTGTACGGAACCTAACGGCAGCGGCGTGCGGTGAAATTTTTTGGGGGATCGGACTGCCGGTGGTGGTAGAATCGACTTTCCTTCAAGTTTTCCTGCGCAATCTCGGAGCTTCGAATCTGGTTGTCGGCCTTGTACCGACTTTTTTTTTCATCGGTGTCTCCCTTTTCGGGCTGCTGTCGGGCTATTTGACCGGGCACCTGAGGAATAAGAGAAAAGTAATTATCATTACCCACGCTTTCGGCACCATTCCTATACCGTTTTTCGGCATTATTCTGTACTTTTCCGGAGCGACCGACATCACCCTTGCCCTGTTTCTCTGCATGTACGGTCTTTTTTCGCTGGGTGTGGGGCTGATTTTGCCGGTTTGGCAGAATTATCTGGTAAAGCTCTTTTCCGAGGACCGTATTTTTTCAGCCATGGCAGGCATCATGTTTGCACAGAGCGCTGCAAAGCTCTCGAGCTCTTTTCTCATTCTTAAGGTCGTACAGCGCTATTCCCTCGATCCGAAAGCTTCCGCTTTTATTTTTATCGGCGTCGGCTTATCCTTTTTTATCGGGACGCTGTTCTATCTGCTTTCACGGGAAGTTGACTCCGGGGCGGAACAGGAAGCGAGGCAGCCCAGCTTTTTTCGCCATCTCTCCTTTTTACGGCGCCGGGTGTTCGCTAACCGACAGTTTCTTCTCTATTTAGCCAGCGATATCGAAACCTTCGCGGTTATCGGCATTATCTCGTTCTATGCCAACTATGCGGTAGAGCATAAGGGGATTCCGGCGGCATACGCGGCCGGACTGTTTGTCCTCTTGATTTATGGAGGGCATATTTCGGTGCATGTTCTTTTCGGGTGGTTAAACCTGCTCAAGCTGAAAAACAAGTTCTTTCTTGCCAAAGCGACCGCATTGCTCAGCGTGGCCCTGCTGTTATTGGGGAACCATCTCATTCTTTTCCTGTTGGTAAGTTATTTTCTCGGCGTTTCTCGGGGTATCCGGTATCTCGCGTTTCCGCCTGCGGTCAAACGGCTTTCGGGCATGGAAGATGCTACCCTCTATTTTTCCATTGCTCCTATACTCGTGCTTCCGTTTAGCGCGGGCCTGCCTGTTTTAAATGGAATTTTTCTCGATCATTTTGCCTTTCTAGAAGGCGCGGCGTATAAAATCGTCTTCGCCGGCATGGGGGTTGTGGTGATTGCCACGATTTTTTTCCTTTGGAAGGTGGATTTTAGAGGGCAAGTTAAAGCTTATCGATCAACATCGAGCATTTCCCCGAAGGAATAGGCAGGGTCTTTTTCTTTACCCCCAGGATATTGATGGTAAAGTAGTATAATTTTTCCGATTCGAGGCGGATTTCCCATCCCCGGCCGCTTTTGTTGCTCAAAATCGTGATCATATTCCGTTTGAGGGAGAGATTTTCTATTCCCATAATTTCGAGGGTCGGAACGATCCAGTCAACCGTTTTCCGGGGCAGGCTGATGTACAGGCCGACAATATTTTCGATCATCAAGGTAATAGACGCAAGCGCGGCGTATGGAAGATAGAGGGGACGCGGAAACTCGGGATGACTGGTCCATTGTGCCGGTCCTTCATTTAAGGGGGCGTAGGCTTCCCACACATTTCCCTTTTCTTTGCCGTCGGGGTGGAGTGTATCGAGAATATAGTAGAGATGCCGAATTGCACATTCCCTCGCCATATCGTACCTTCCATATTTTTCCAGTCCTTTGATGACCATAAAAGTGAAGGAAGGATAAACGCTCCCCCGGGCCCCTTTCCCTTTTTTTTCGAAGGAAGGCTCTGAAACCGCTAAGCTTGGGAAAGGATTGTCCGTACCGAAACTCTCCGGGTCTCTTAAATGTTCGATCAAGCGGTTTGCCTTGTTTTCATTAGGAATTTCGGCAAGGAGTGTCCAGAAGGCGGCTATGCTCTTGACGCCGAGGTGATTTTCCCGTTTGTCCAGGTCGTAATAAATACTGTCTTCCTCGCTCCACATGAGGGAATTGATCCTTGTTTTGATGGAAAAGTACTGCTTTTTATATTTAAAACTGATCTCTTTGTCGTTGAGGATGTCTCCCAGGGCGGAGAGATAGAGGGCGTTAACGGCCATTTGTGAATTGAAGTCGACAGGGTAGTACGCGCGTTTTCTCGGGGCGTTCGGCATCATGGTGGTTTCCGGCGGAACTGCGTAGAGGCCGTTTTCCTGCTTAAATGTTTTTTCGAGCCATTCGCAATATTTCTCCAGGGCAGGCATAATGTCTTTTATTCTCTTTTTCTGGCCGATTTTATGGTAGATATTGTATTCGGCCCAGGAAAAGAGAGGAGGATGAACTCCTTCGGGGTTTTCCTCCGTTAGGACCGGTTTGCCGGTACTTTCGTTATATTCTCCTCGAATCGCTCCTGATTCTTCCTGTTTCTGATAAAAGTTCTCGAGGAGAGGCATCACCGGATAGTGGCGGTTGCTGTAAACAAGGAAGAAGGTAGAGAGAATGGTATCGTACTGATTGATGGTTTTATTGTCCGGGTAGTTAAAATATTTCTGTACAAATCCGTTTTTTTTGGTTCCCTTTTTCCAAAAATCTTGGATCCATGCCCAGGTTTTTTCATACAAATCGACAAAATCCTGGTCGTAAAAGTGGATCGTCGGAAAGACTTTTTTTACCACGGATTCTCCTTGAAGCGTGTGGGTAGTATTTTTTCTTTTCCTTTTTATAATAATTACAATTTTGATCCAAGTCAAATAAAAGATTTTCATGGGGTGCACAACGCCCGACTTGACAGGGCGAAAAGGAGGGGGTAAGGTGCGTGATATGGATTTTCAGGAGCTTAAAATTACCGCACAACTCGCACAGCTTGAAGTTACCGAAGATGACGCGGAACGGTTGGGGGAAGAAATTAACCAAATTCTTTCTTATTTCGAAAAGATGAACGAGATTGATGTTTCCGGCCTCGAACCGACGACCCGCGTGTTACTAAAAGAAAACCGCCTTCGTGATGATTCAGCAGCCGATTCGGATCTTTCGGACGATATCCTCGAAAATGCGCCTGAGACCAGCGATCGTTTTATTACAATTCCAAGGATTCTCTAGACCTAAATGTGGGAAAAATGGAAGCGCATCTATCATGATGGAGCAGTAAAAAATTCCTATCTCGCCTATGCGGAAGCGTGGAACCGGAAGACAAACGCCTTCCTTCAATTCGACCTGGATCGAAGTGAAGCGGCGTTCGGCGGCGAAGCGCCCGCCACTACGGACCTCGCCGATGTTCCTTTTGCGGTAAAAGACAATATTGCGGTCCGGGGCTTTCAGCTCACCTGCGGCTCGAGGATACTCGAAGGACTGGTGTCCCCCTACACCGCGACAGCCGCGGCGGAACTTACCCGGGCGGGGGCCAGGGTCGTGGGCAAGACGAACCTCGACGAATTCGGTATGGGCTCTTCAAATGAAAACTCCGCCCGGGGAGCGGCGAACAACCCCTGGGACCTTTCAAAGGTCACCGGCGGCTCGAGCGGCGGTTCCGCCGCGGCTGTCGCGGCGGGTATCGTGCCCTTTGCCCTGGGTTCGGACACCGGAGGCTCGATCCGGCAGCCCGCGGCGTTTTGCGGGGTTTACGGTTTAAAGCCCACCTATGGGACCGTGTCGCGGTACGGGCTGGTCGCCTATGCATCTTCCCTCGAGGTGATCGGCGTTCTTTCCCGGTCCCCGGAAACCGCGGAAGCGGTGTTCGATATCATCAAAGGTCCCGATTCCAGGGACCATTCGTCGGTGGAGCATAAGCCGGAAGGCCCGGAAAAAAAGGTAAAGAGGATCGGCTGTCTTCCGGAGAACCAAATAGACGCGCGGGAGGCAGTCAAACGGCAGTACCGGTACTGTATCGATGAGCTCGGCTCCTTAGGGTATGAGACCGTCGAGG
>CAYWIK010000139.1:0-2143 GCA_964458315.1 uncultured Spirochaetales bacterium
TAGACAGGGCCGTAAGTATGTATGACGGGGTTGGCTTGTCATTTTTAATTCCTATGGAGAAGGTGGTCGTTCGAAATTCTTTAGGACCCAAATGTTCTTCGAAGTTCTTAAGTAAGACGAGAGAGGTGGCCTTTTCTCCACGGGGACTTCCATTAATAAGAAGCACATCTTTCATGCAATTGTTCCTGATTTCGCCGGCCCTTGGAATCTTCTGTTGAAATACCGCCCGGCGATTTGAACAATATTTTTTTCATTGTCGCTTAAAGACCTCGTTACCTTTACTTCAACGGTGATATCCGATAGTTCAGGATGGACTATATCGGCCTCGCCCCGGTGTTTTTCGGAAATATTCACAAAGCACGCCAACTCTTCATCACTTATATCTTCGCCGTAACCGACAACAAGTTGGGGATAGTGTGCGCCGAGAAACATATTGATGCCGAATCCTTTATCGATGAGCGCTTTCGCGGTCGAAGAAAAGGTGCCGAACTGAACCGGTGAGAGAATTACCTGAAGGCTGCACCCCTCCAGTTTTTCATTGAGTTCCGACAGGCGGTCTTTGAAAAAACATGCACCTGTCTCGGAAGTCCAGCAGTGCATACACCCAACGCAGAAAGCAAGGTCGGTTTTTAAAAGACTTACGATTTCGACCGAATGGCCGTTTGACTCGGCGGAGTGCAGAAACTTTGAAATAAAGTCTTCCGAGAGGTCGGTTTTCCTCATTTCATCTTCGAGCAATAGTATCTTCATTACCTCTCCTTATATGTATATAGGCCTTTTCCTGCATTTTTTCAACTATTTTTTCGTGGACAGTTCCAAGCAGTTCCTGAAACGGCCGTGCACTATTCCGAGCCACCGGAAAAACTGTTAAATAAGGGGGAAAATCGAAATTTGTCAAGCATTTTTTTTGCCTTTTCCCTCAAAAATGTGTATATTCTTCCCGCAAGGAGGATAAAATTGCACACAACAGAAAAACAAAACAAGATTTATACGCTGCAAACGATTCTTACACCATCGAATTTCCATTTGCAGAATAACGAGGATTGGGAAACACTGGTCGAACACATCGAAGTACATAAATATTTCGTAAACGAAAAAATATCCTGGACGATCAGCTGGGAAGACGCGCTTTTTTCGTGGTATGAAAACGTCTTTACGCCGATTATGTATATCTTGTCTCACCGGCAAGTCCTGAAAGCATTTCCCGATAAAACCGCCGGTGAACTATTTTTCGATATATCGAACCACTGGTATTATATGCAGAATGAGGATAATCAAGTGTACTACCTGGATGCGGCATACGATTATCTTACAAAATACGGAAAAGGATTGTCTAAGTTTCTGGCGCTGCTCTCTTTACGCGCCGTAACCTATTAAAGGTCGTCCTTATTGATACCTTTGATACCGGAGTTATCGATAATTATTTTTCTCTCTTTATAAAGGACGCCGATAGTTTTTTTAAATATTTTCTTGCTCATTCCTAAGGTGTTTTTAATGTCCGCGGGGCTGCTTTTGTCGTGAAGAGGGAGAAAACCTTTCGAATCTTTGAGGGCCTGCAGTATTATTTCTTTTGCGTCTTCCGCAGCGGCGAGAAATCCCTGCCGCTGCAGGGCGGCGTCGATCTTCCCGTCATCGCGTATTTTTTTTACGTACCCGGTTTTTTTATCGCCGATTTTAACATCTTCAAAGGTTTCGCTTCTGTACACTATCCCCTGGTATTTGTTATTCACCACGACCGATGCGCCAAGCCGTGAAAGGTCGTATACAATCAGCTCTACCTCCTGGTTCTCCTCGAGATCCTCGATTTCCCGCGTAAAAAACCTTTCGACTTTGCAATTCCCCATAATGCCTCTCTGTTCATAATCAAGATGGAGGTAAACCACGGCGATTTCGCCGGCTTTCAGGGGGTGCTTTTGATATTTTCTGGGCACGAACAAATCCTTCGGAATACCCCAATCGAGAAATGCCCCGAAATCGAGAGCACTTTTCACCTCGAGGGCGGCGAAATCGCCCACAATAGCTTTTGGTTTTTTTGTTGTAGCCTTTAAACTGTCTTTCGCGTCGTTGTAGATGAATACAACGAGGGTATCACCGGCGCGGGTCCCCTTCGGCACCTCGTATTTGGGAAGATAGAAGCTTTCTT
>CAYWIK010000139.1:2243-3969 GCA_964458315.1 uncultured Spirochaetales bacterium
GCTGCCGGCCGGGGCCTGTAAAGTGTCTTGGCCCCTTTCTCCAAGGAGGACCCCGCCGCTTTTATCGATTTTTTCGACAATCAACTCATTGTACTTTCCGATTTTAGTCACATTTCAGCCCATATGCAAAAATCTATCATGTTGTATCGACCCTTCCGAATTCGTCTAAGAGACGCTCATACGCTTTTTTGTCCGACTTTCCGTATAAAACGAAGCGGATGCGATTGACCGAAGAAAGCGAGGGGAGCATATCGGAGACGGTCTCTAAGGCGATTTTAGTCGCCGCCTCGAGAGGGTATCCAAACGCGCCCGTGGAGATGGCGGGAAAAGCAATGGAGCCGACACTGTTTTCTTCGGCTACGCGAAGGGCGTTTCGATAGCAGGAAGCAAGCAGCTTGTCGGACGGTTCGTCCACCCCATATACAGGCCCGAGGCAGTGTATAACATGGCGGTTCGGCAGATTATGGGCGCCGGTAATGACTGCCTCGCCGGGCCGGATCGGTGCAAGTGGACGGCACTCTTCCGCAAGGCCCGGACCGGCGGCCCGATGTAGTGCCCCGGCCACGCCGCCGCCGATGCGGAGCTGAGCATTTGCGGCGTTGACTACTGCGTCGATATCGGATTGTCCTGCAATGTCACCCTGTACGCATTCGATCGTAATACCGCTTATTTCTCGTGTACTCATGTCCCGCCTCCTCTTTCCTCATTATCAAGGAGGTGTTCGGCGTTGTCAATCGCCCGAGATTTCCGCGGATGATTTTTTGCAATATACTATTTGTCGAACCGGGATAATTTATGTAATAATGGTACAACTATATCAAAAAAGGAGAGGCAAATATGGACATCGGGATTATCGTGTATTCACAGGGCGGCAATACGCTTTCGGTGACGGAGAAACTCAAAGACAAACTGGCGGCATCCGGGCACACCGTTGCCTTGGAGCG
Source organism: uncultured Spirochaetales bacterium (assembly GCA_964458315.1). GTDB lineage: Bacteria > Spirochaetota > Spirochaetia > SPDA01 > CAZSGZ01 > CAYWIK01. Next base: position 3,188 of record CAYWIK010000139.1, read on the forward strand.
GGTGGAGATTGAGGGGGAAGCGAAACCCGGTCCCGGTGGAGGAGATGTGAAGCTTACCTCGGCGCCGGCTGTAGACCGGTTTAAAGGAATCGTTTTTGCCGCACCGGTGCAGGCCTTTTCCCTGGCTGCGGCAATGAAAGGGTATTTAAACCGGCTCGGCTCAATGCAGGGCAAAGACTTTGCGTGCCTGGTGACCAAGCAGCTGAAAGGAAATTGGACCGGTGGAAACAGCGCGGTCCGAAAGATGAAAAAAATCGGCGAAGAGAAGGGAGGAAACTTCCTCGGGTCCGGAATCGTCATTTGGTCGAGCCCTGAACGGGAAAAGACGATCGAAGATACGGTTGAAGAGTTAAGTTCTATGTTTACATAAATTGAGTGAGTAAGTTTCCGCATGAGCAAAAGCTTTTCAGACGGTTCCTTTGAACTTTTTTACCGCAAAGGGTGGGCGTATCTCATCGTCCGCCCCCCCTATGAAGGGGGAAAACCGGTCTATCCCGAAGAGGTCGAGGCCAGGATGAGAATGCTCGATATTCCGAAAACCTACAGTAAAAAGATCAGGGAAATTATCGAGCGGGCCGAAGGTCTGCCGGTCCCGCTTGTCGAATGGCCGGAGGGGATCCATTTAGCATCGGAAATCCATGTAGAAGTTACAGAGGACCTTATGGAGGCATGGGTTTCAATCGACCCGCCGAAAAAGGGGGCTTCTCCTCCCTTCCTCGAAGACGTTGTCGACAAATTAGAAGAGAACGGAGTTGTGTACGGAGTTGACAGGGAGACGATCC
>CAYWIK010000140.1:0-3930 GCA_964458315.1 uncultured Spirochaetales bacterium
AGGTGCCGTCCTGTTTCCGCACCACACGGGAGATGGGGAGGAACGGAATGAGTTCTTTTTTTACCCCGACAGGGCCCGCGCCGGGACCGCCGCCCCCGTGGGGTGTGGCAAATGTTTTATGAAGATTAAGATGGACCACATCGAATCCCAGGTCCCCGGGCCTGGCCTTTCCCATGATTGCATTGAGATTAGCGCCGTCGTAATACATGAGCCCTCCGGCTTCGTGGGTGAGGTCGGCGATTTTTTTAATCCGCGGATTAAAAACCCCGAGGGTGTTCGGGCATGTAAGCATTACTCCTGCGGTCTCATTGTCCAAGGCTTCTGAAAAGGCCTCGAAGTCAATGTCCCCGTCTTTGTCCGAGGGGATCGTTTTTACCTCAAAGCCTGCGATTGCAGCGCTCGCGGGGTTAGTCCCGTGCCCGGAGTCGGGGATGAGGATATATTTCTTCTTGTTGCCCTTCGCCTTGTGGTATGCGGCAATCAGCATGACGCCGGTAAGTTCTCCGTGGGCGCCTGCCATGGGCTGCGTGGTAAAGGCGTCCATGCCGGTGATTTCCGACAAGGTCCGTTCAAGTTGGTAGATGACTTCTAAAGAACCCTGCGTAAGGGTACCGCCTAAAAGAAGCTGCGGTAAAAGAGGGTGCTGATTGGTAAACTCCTCTAATGCGGCTATTTTTTCGGTAAACTTGGGATTATACTTCATGGTGCAGGAGCCTAAAGGATAGAAGTTTGCGTCTACATTGAAATTGAGGCGCGACAACCGTGTGTAGTGGCGGACCAGCTGCTGTTCGCTCAGCTCCGGGAGTTTCGCCGCCTGGGAGCGAAGCAGAGATTTATCTAAACTCTTTGCTTTCGGCACATCCTGTTCAGGCAACGTGTACGCTTTTCTTCCAGTTTTTGATTGTTCGAATACTAACTCCATAATGCTTCCTCCAATAATTCGGCAAAAATTCCGATTTCCTGTTTTGTGCGTTTTTCCGTGACTGCGACGAGCAGGCAGTCCTGCAGGTTTTTATAATATCTTCCAAGAGGGAATCCGGCGGTATATCCCTTATCGATCAATCTTCCTATAATCTCCGTCGGGTTTTTTGGAAGCCTTAAGGTGAACTCGTTAAAGGTAGGTACGTCCCAGGCAAGCTCGACCCCCTTTATCCGGGTCAGTTTTTCCTTTGCGTATTCCGCCTTCTGCCTGCACAGCTCGGCAACATCGGTGAGCCCCTGCTTCCCGTAATAGGAGAGGAAGAAGAGCGCCCGCATTGCGCAGTGGGACTGATTTGTACAGATATTCGAAGTCGCCTTGTCCCTCCGGATGTGCTGTTCCCTGGTCTGAAGGGTGAGCACAAAGCCGCGCTTCCCGTGCTGATCGACGGTCTCGCCTACGATTCTGCCCGGCATCTTCCGCACATGCTTTTTCAAAGTCGCCATAAAGCCGAGGTACGGACCGCCGAAGGAGAGGGGGATTCCCAAACTCTGGCCTTCTCCCACGGCAATGTCCGCTCCCATCTCGAAGGGTGTTTTCAGTATTCCTAAGGATATGGGATAGACGGTCTCGATGAGAAGCGCTCCTTTTTCTTTGCACTGTTTTGAAACGTCTGTATGATCGTCTATGGTCCCGAAAAAGTTAGGGTTCTGGAGAATGACCGCAGCGGTATTTTCGTCAAGAAGCTTAGCGAGATGATTGCGGTCGAGCTTTCCCCGGGGGTCCGGCGTCTCGATGAACTCGATGTTGAGATTGCTCGTGTAGCTGTAGATCATCTTCCGATAGATGGGACTTACCCCGGAATCCATAATGACTTTGTTACGCCTGGTAATACGGAGGGCCATCATCACTGCTTCGTATATGGCCGTACCTCCGTCATAAAGGGACGCATTGGCCACCTCCATCTCCGTCAGTCTGCAAACGGAACTCTGGAATTCATAGATTGCCTGCAGGGTCCCCTGAGAAGCTTCCGGTTGATACGGCGTATAGGGGGTTACATATTCCGTACGTGCGGCCAGGGAATCCACCATGGCCGGTATGTAGTGATCGTAAAATCCGCCACCAATAAAGGTGACGAGGTCCGCGGTGTTGCGTTTCGCAAGGTTCCGCAGATATGAGACCACCTCCATCTCGGACCTGCCCGGCTCCAGGTTAAGAGGACCGGACCGCAGCTCTTTCGGAATGCTTCGAAAGAGCTCGTCGATATTACCGGAAGAAATTCCGATTGTATCGAGCATCCGACGCGTATCTTCATCGGTATTGGAAATATAACTCATGAAAAAGCTCCTTTGAAAAGATGCATAGATTATAAAGGCTATTGATAAAAAAGTCAAATATAGCTATAGATTTTTATGAAAACGTAAAAATATAAGGAGAAAATTGATGAAAATTAGGTGATTAAAAAATGTATGGCACCTGCATATTTACATTTTTATAGACCACGAAAGTCTCTACCGTCTGAATACTATCGACCTTATCGATTTCCATTGAAAGAAAATCGAGGAGAGTGAAATCTTTCTTAAGCATAACGAGCAGCATCACATCAAATCTGCCGGTGACAACGCTTGCCGAAATTACTCCCTTGAGTTTACTGAACTCTTCCGCCTTTTTTACGAGTTCCCTGGTATCGAGTTTAATGCCCACATAAAGGATGTTGTGGTTCGTCAGCATGTCGGGATCAACGGTGCCGACGATTTCGACAAGGCCCGCTTCGGTCATGCGGTTGACCCTGGACCTTACGGTGTTTTCCGTGATATTGAGTTCTTCGGCAATTTTATTGAAAGATTTTCTCCCGTCCCTGAGGTGTTTAATAATAGCGAGGTTTATTTTGTCAATTTTCATGGCAACATACTAAATAGTGGATCTCGGGGTGTCAAGTTTATTTGTTTCTGTTATACTTCCCGCGATTATGATCGTTGTACTGGCACAAGACATAAAAAAAGCGGACAAAGAGCATATCCGTTCTTTCCTCGAATCGAAGGGCTACCGGGTGCGGGAAATCGTCGGAGAGAAAGAAACGATTTTCGGCGCCGTCGGTATTAGGCAGGTTGATGTGCGGGAGGTGGAAATCCTTCCCGGGGTAAAGCAGGTCATCCCAATCAGCAAACCGTATAAACTTGCTTCTCGGGAGCTCAAAAAATCGGATACGATTGTTTCCGTCGGCCGCGTGAAAGTAGGCGGAATGCGGATTGCGGTAATTGCCGGCCCGTGCGCCATCGAGTCACGGGAACAGATATTTGAGGCCGCACGTCAGGTACGGGAGGCCGGCGCGGTTATGCTCAGGGGCGGGGCGTATAAACCGAGGACATCGCCGTATTCGTTCCAAGGCCTCGGCGAAGAGGGGCTAAAGCTGCTTAAAGAAGCCGGAGAGCACGAGGGACTTCCGGTTGTCAGTGAAATCGTTTCAACAGATCAGGCTGAAATGATGAGAGCGTATGTCGATATTTTCCAGATCGGCGCCAGGAATATGCAGAACTTCGAACTGCTAAAAAAGGTGGGAAGCTTAAACATGCCGGTCCTCTTGAAACGGGGTTTTTCGGCCACCATCGAGGAGTGGCTCATGGCAGCCGAATATCTTCTCGCTCACGGCACGGAGAACGTCATTCTTTGTGAGCGCGGAATCAGGACTTTTGAAACATATACCCGAAACACCCTCGATCTGTCGGCGATTCCGGTGGTCAAAAAATTGAGCCACCTCCCGGTCATTGTCGATCCGAGTCATGCTACCGGTATCAGAGAGAAGGTGCTGCCTATGGCGCTGGCGGCTGTTGCGGCAGGTTCGGACGGGCTTGTGGTTGAGGTGCATCCGGATCCGGATCACGCCTTTTCCGACGGCCCCCAGTCCCTCTTTCCGGAACAGTTTGAAAAACTGATGCGGGATATCGAGGTGCTTTCGCCGGTCCTCGATAAGGAGGTGGAACGCCCCTTAGAGCGGTGGGAACCGGTAGAGC
>CAYWIK010000141.1:0-3805 GCA_964458315.1 uncultured Spirochaetales bacterium
GGGCGGAATCATTTTTATCGCCATGTATGCGGATTCCCTCAGAGCGAAGACGAGAGAAAAGCGGATATAAATAAAAAGGCATACAAAGATACCCTTTTCTGTCTGCAATTATTGTTTATTACCTCCACAGCAAATACATAATAATTTAATTGACAAACAGTATATCCAATGTTAGGATGAATTGTATACAGAAAATCTTAAGGAGGTTTCTTTATGTATGGAAAAAGATTGTTGTTGGTGTTAGTTATTCTCTTAGCATTCTCTCTAACAGTATTTGCCAAGGGTAAAGCGGAAGCCGCTCCGGAAGCAGGCGAAGAAAAGGCTGCGGAAGTCATCGATGAAACCTATGTACTGATCGCCCCGCACATCGGTATTCAGTACTGGCAGGTACATAAGGCCGGTTTGGAAGCGGCTGCGGAGGAACTGGGAGTAAAAACAGTTTTTACCGGTGTGATGGGAGATTCAGCCGAAGACCAGGCGAAAATATTAGAGCAGCAGATTGCAAAGAAGCCGGCCGGCATTCTTATAGGTCCCTTGAGCGCTCCTGCATTGACTCCGTCTATCAACAGAGCTCTAAAAGCGGGAATTCCGGTTATAACCGTCGATACCGACGCGGAAGACAGCAACAGGCTTTGTTATATCGGTACGAATGGATATGCTGCCGGGCAGTATGCAGCTGACCTTATGGCGGAAATGCTCGACTATGAGGGCGCTGTCGGTATATCAAACCTGGTAGGATTTGCCACCTGTGAGGAGCGGGCGCTCGGTTTCCGGGATCGGATTGCTTCTGAATATCCGGACATGGAGGTAGTTGCTGAAGTCGACGATAAAGCGGATACCGAGCATGCTACGAAAGTAAACATGCAGATGCTTATTTCAAATCCGGAAATCAAGGGAGTTTTCGGTGTAAACGCAGTAAGTCCTATCGGAATGGGAGCGGCGGTAAAGAATATCAATAAAGTAGGTGAAGTGAAGATGATTGGTTTCGATCCGATGCCGCAAACTCTTCAGCTGATCGAAGAAGGTGTTATTCATGCAACAATGGTTCAAAGAACATTCGCCATGTCCTACATAGGACTTCATTTGCTGTATGCGTACAACCGCGGGAGCTTAGAATTAGTGAAAGGATGGGACGTTAAAAAAGTCCAGGAACAGGGGGTAAATACTCTCCCGAACAGGATCGACACCGGAATTATGGTGGTCGATGATAAAAATTACAAATTTTTCGAAGAAAAATAATTAAAAGTAGCTTAAACTCAATATACCGCTATAGTAGAAATACTATAGCGGTATAAATTTCAGTTTTTGAGGCGCATGGTGGCTACAAAATCTATCAGTATATTAGAAGCAAGCGGCATTTCAAAAAGGTTTCCCGGTGTGCAGGCATTAGATAATGTAGGTTTCGAAATTCAATCCGGAGAGATACACGGTCTTATCGGAGAAAACGGTGCAGGTAAAAGTACATTTATTAAAATCGTCGGCGGAGCATATCATGCCGACAGCGGAACAATAAAGCTGGACGGAGAACCTTTCCTTCCTCTTAATCCTGAAATAGCTCTACAGAGTGGAATTGCTATTGTACATCAGGAACTCAGCCTGTGCGAGAATATGAATGTAGCCGAAAATCTTCTGTTCAACCGTCACCCGCATAAAATGACCGTTATTGACCGAAAGAAGCTTGTTCAGCATGCAAACGAATTCCTGAATAAGTTTGATATCGATATTTCTCCCGGTGAGAAGGTTGAAAATCTTTCATTAGCAGTTAAAGAACAAATAGAAATTCTCCGTGCAATATCGTATAAACCGAAACTCCTTATTTTAGATGAACCTACGGGACCGCTGAGTAAGCCGCAGGCAAATCAGCTGTTTACAATACTCGAAGACCTCCGCAACAAGGGAGTCAGCATTCTATATATTTCTCACAACATGACTGAGGTGCTCGGGCTCTGTGAACGTATAACGATATTCAGGGACGGCAAATATATTCAGACAGTGGTAAAACAGAATGTAACGGAGGAGCACCTTGCGAACCTTATGGTAGGCAGAGATCTGGGAGACATGTTCCCCGATTTAAGTAAGGGGGAAGAAAGGGAGCCTGTTTTAGAGGTAAAAAAACTTTCGTGCCGAGACAATTTTTCGGATATCAGCTTTGCCTTGCAGAAAGGTGAAATTCTCGGAGTTGCAGGGCTGATAGGTTCTAAAAGAACGGAACTGGCATTAACAATTTTCGGTGCTTTCAAAAAAGAAGCGGGCAGTGTTCTGCTCGATGGAAAAGAACTACATATTCAGAGCCCGAAGGACGCAATTAAAAAGGGTATTGCTTACCTTTCTGAGGACAGAAGGTTACTCGGATTATTTTTAAACTTTTCTATTGCTGAAAACATTTTATCTATCAACTTAGAAAAATATTCAAATTACGGAGTAATCAATAAAAGACTCCTGCGAACTCAAATTGCAAAACATATTAAAGAGCTTAACATCGTTGCTTCCGGTCCGGACCATGTCGTGCGGCAGCTCAGCGGGGGAAATCAGCAGAAAACTCTTCTGGCGAAATGGCTTTCAGTGCGGCCCCAGGTATTAATTATTGACGAACCGACGAGGGGAATCGACGTCGGAGCTAAAAAAGCAATTTACGAACTTCTTCGCGAATTGGCAAATTCAGGCATTTCTATATTGCTCATTTCATCGGAACTGCTGGAGATCTTGGGAATGAGTGACCGGATCATGTTAATGGATTCCGGCTCTCTAATCGGAATCTTTCCTAATACTGAAGAAATTACAGAAGAGTTCATTATGAATAAAATTGTAGACTACAGGCGGAGGGATACTTCTTTTGAAAAATAACAGAAAAATTAGAATAATTGAAGCTACCTTTAAATCGCGTACTTTTATCATATTTCTTATAAATGTAGTTCTCTTTGTAGTTTTTTCTTTGGCAAATAAATATTTCCTGACAGTTCACAATTTAGAAGCAATCGGCTATGGAATGCTGAGTGTAGGTGTTGTCTCTATTGGTATGATGATTGTTATGATAGCAGGCGGATTTGATTTGTCCGTGGGCTCGACGCTAGCCCTAACCGGTGTTATCGCATCCAAACTGATGGAGTTCGGACTTCCGATTTGGACTGCTATTATTGCAGCCCTGGCTTTAGGTGCCGCCATTGGGTTACTGAACGGTTATTTAATAACAGGAGTCGGCATTAATCCCTTTATTGCCACATTAGGAACCATGAGTATGGTGAGAGGACTAGCGCTTGCTATTACTCAAGGCATGCCTGTATATGATCTACCCAAGCCATTTGCATTCTTAGGGGAAGGGAGAGTATTCGGTTTCCCTTTTGCCCTTTTAGTAATGATAGTTCTTGTAATCATTTCTGATCGTTTTATGTCCAGGACGATTTTCGGCCGTCTGTTTTATTATACCGGCGGCAACGAAGAAGCCGCAAAACTTTCAGGTATAAATACGAGCCGCGTTAAGACAATGAGTTTTGTACTTGTAGGAGTTTTAGCGGCTTTAGCCGGGGTACTACTAGCTTCGAGAATGATGTCGATGATGGCGACGTCAGGGACTGGTTTGGAGCTCAAGGCAATTGCAGCTTGTATTATTGGTGGAGCCGCCCTTGGTGGAGGCGAAGGAACAATTATAGGCGCTTTCCTTGGTACCCTGCTTGTCGGTTTCATCGAAGATATCCTCATTCTAAGTAATGTCTCTTCCTACTGGCAGCAGTTCAGTGCGGGTGCAATATTAACTGCGGTAGTTACATTAGATATAATGATTCGGAGGATTCGCGGACGGCTACGGTAG
>CAYWIK010000142.1:0-3674 GCA_964458315.1 uncultured Spirochaetales bacterium
TGGCACGTTTTCGCCACCTTGCGGAGCCGTTTCGCGCCGTTTTCATCCTGCGCCACATCGTAACTTACCAACACCATCATGACGAATCACCTCCACATAAAAGCGGGATAGGCGTCGATGTCTCCTCGGATAAAGCGGGCCAGAAGAATCGCCTGCGCCTGGAACAGAATCCCGATGTGCATCGTTTCGCCTAAAAACGGGTGGGTTATAGAATCCTGCTTTCGCGTCTGATAGGAAGCCACTACCGTTTTCTTGCTCTCTTCGTTCAGGAGGACCGCCCCGGATTGGGATGTTTTGAAATCTTTCCCCCGCACTTTTTGTAGATTGATAAGCGATAAAACAAGACGGTCCGCGAAAAACGGACGGAACTCTTCCATTATATCGAGTGCGAGGCTCATCCGGCCGGGACGGTCGCGATGCAGGAAGCCGACCGCAGGATCGAGGCCGCACGTTTCGAGGGACGACCGGATATCGTGGTAGAGCATCGTGTAGATAAAGGAGAGCAGGGCGTTGACCCGGTCCATGGGCGGCCTTCTGTTCCGTTCACGGAACGTAAAATCTTCTCGCCCGGCGAGGATAAGATTATTAAAGAACCCGAAATAGATCTTCGCCGATTCACCTTCTATACCCCGGAGAATTTCCAGCCGTTTTTCACGCAAGGCTTCGCCGATGTTCCTTTTCAGTTTCGCGGCGGCCGCTTCCGTCTCCGGACCGCTTATCGCTTCCGGATGATCTCTCGAGGCCTTCATGATGACCGTCCTGCAGTTGGAAATCTTTGCCACCACGCACGCCCGGGCGATGTCCGCCGACCGTCCCTCCTCGTCGGACATCCGGTACTGTTCCTTGCGAAGCAGCACGTTTCCGGCGACCGGCCCCTGGACCCGGGCGAGGAAACGACCGTACAGGCTCAAGTAGCTGACGGTCACCCCGTTTTTCAGGCAGAACCCCATCAGGGGAGGGGAAATGAAAATGTTTCCGAAGCAGACGATCGAGCTGATCGTAATAACCGGGACCCGGAGTTTCACCTGCCCGTCGATCTTGACCGCTACCGTCTCTCCGTCCTTTTTGAGGTACGCCCCCTGGGTCATGACATACAGGGTGTTTAAAAGCCGTTTCATATCTCTTCGTCCTCTTTCAACATGCGGGTATAGTACGCGGCGACCGGGCGCTTCCGGTCCATCTTCTTCGGAAGGCAGATATTTTTCAAGGAACAGCGCGGACACTTCCCCTTGTCGTACGCCGGCGGAGGCGTACGCCCCTCCCGGATAAACGTGTGGAGCTTATCCGTCGTCTCTCTCGTATGCCGTCGCAGTTCCTCGGTAAAAGAGACGTCCTTCCGCCGTTTCTGCTTCCCGTAGAACAGCGCGCCGGCATCGATTTGCTTCCCCGTCATCTCTTCCATGCAGATGGCCTGGGCGCAGAGCTGCGTTTCGTCCATAAGGCCTTTCTTCGGTTTCCCTCGCTTGTATTCGACGATGCAAATCCCCCCGCCCGGCAGGTACTCGACGGCGTCGGTTTTCCCGGTAAGCCCCAACTCCAGTGACCGCACCGGCATGCCGAACTCTTTTCGACGCCCCGGCCGTTTCTCCGACGTCCCGGAGTGGACCCGCTTATGGAGCAGTTCGCCCTGGATGGTGTACACGTTCTCCGCCCACTGCTGTTCGATATGGATAAGCGCGCACTGCCGCTCGCAGAAGATGAAATGCTGAAGCGCGGATAACATCAATAGTTCTTCGTCTTCGTACATACCCTTGTACCGTTATAAGGGGTCCATTCCCAATACTAAAAGTATTCCCTCCTCTACATCGGCCAACACGCCGGGGTCCAGAGTAGAGACCTTTTCGATGAATCTCGCTTTATCCATGCATGTTAGATGGGAAACGACTGCGACCGAGACTTTTCCCAATCCGGCGCCGTTTTTCTCGATAAAAACGTTCCCCGGGGCGTCGGCCAACATCAAATTTGTCGTAAACGGGACGCAGATGACGGTGTTGATCATGCTCGCCGTAAAATAGTCGGATTGGACGATAAGGACCGGCCGTCTGAAACCCGGTTCGCTCCCGACGGGGATGCCGAGATCGGCCCACCATATTTCACCACGAGTCATCTTTCGTCAACTCCCGCACCGCTTCGATGCCTGCGGTCCGGATGTTCATGTGCGCCGGTCCGCCGATTTTTTCGTACACCCGGTTCAATTGCTCCGTGATATGTTCCTTCCGGCGCCTCGAAATAAACTCCTTTACCGCCAGAGCAAAGAGCCGGCTCCGGGAAATTCCGAGTTCCGCCGCCGTTTCCTCGGCGGCTTTAAAAAGTTCGTCCGGCAGAGAAATCGCCGTTTTCATACTCATAGTATAACTCCGGTATAACCAAAGATCAAGCCCGGGAATGTATGTGGGGGGGAAGGCCTTCCCCCTGGGCCGGGCCTCCTCGCCGACCGCTAGTTTCCGGTAACAACCGGCGGGCTCAGCCGAGGTCCAGTTCTTCCCTCGCTCGCTTGATACACCGCTGAATGCTTCCTGTTTTATTGACAATGACGTCGTTCATACTGCGTACGCCCTCCGTGTGGTATAAAAGGATGCGAGGATATCCGCCCGTTCTTCGTTTAATTTCGCGTATTTGGAAAGGACGAGCATCTCGAACGTGTCGGCTTCATCCTCGTCCGGGCAATATATGCGCAGGCCGGACGCGACGATCTCTTTCTGAAACACGGTGGACACGATTCGCAGGTTTACCAAATCGACACTCCGCCCGAGTCGCTTTTCCAGGTCGAAGCGTACATCCGATAGTGCGAGGCTTCCCGCGGCCTTGGATTCGGTATGCGGTAAAAGCAGGGCGATGTCCACATCACTCTCCATTGTATCCGTTTCGTCTACGCAGGACCCGAATATATAAACCGCCTGCGCCGCGGGAAAGTACGATCGGATAATTTCAACAGGTACGGATATCATGTGCTTAGTATACCCCCTCGGCTTTCCGCCGGTCTATATGGTTTTTGGCAACCATAATTTTCAGTTGCGAAATCACGATAAAATATTGATTTCATTTTCTTCCCTGAAACATTTCTACCGTTTTAATACAAACATCATAAATCAAGCCACATAACTCTAAATGGTTGATAAATTTCAATTCCTGCAGTTTCAAGTTTATCTTCATCCTCAATCTCGAATAGCACCTTACCTTTATTGCTTTCAATTAACTGAGTTTTCTCAAACAATTTGTGTAAGGGAGCTATTCCACGACTGTTAGGATGAACGAAAACAACCAAATCTTTACTTGCCATTAATCCTTTACTAGCCGAAGCCAAATTCGGAAACATGCAAGCGATAGCTTCCCAAAATCGGGCAAGATCATCCCGTGTGACGCCAGTCTGTTGAGCGAGTGTCGCGTTGAAAAATCCATACGGGCATATAGGGGTTCGTTCCATTCTCTTGCACTGAGCAGTTTTTTCCGCTCCACGATTTTCATCCGTGTCCGTCCTTTTTTTAACTTTCTCTTGTAATATAAGCTTCTCCTCTATTTGTCAGACGATACTTCTGCATACGACTATTCGGTTTATCGGGCAGCGTGTATTCAATGAGTCCTTTTCCCATAAGCGCGCGAATCACTTTGTTGAGTTGTCCCGAAATTTCCTTCTGTCCAAGTCGGACGGAAATCTCAGTCTTGCCCAACGGTTT
>CAYWIK010000143.1:0-3670 GCA_964458315.1 uncultured Spirochaetales bacterium
TCAGGAGATCGTTCTCATAGGACACACGGGCGTTTTTATATTGTTCTTCGGCCAATAGAAGCACGACATCTCCCTCCTTCTCCCGGTTCTGCATAAGCTTACGGGTGACCTGAAATCCGATAATCAGAACAGGCACGGCGATAAATATCGCAATAATTCGTTTAAGTTTTTTTTCATCGTATCAATCTCAACCGAAGTGTCTCCTGGAGCCCCAATTTTGCTTGAATTTTTAGCTTTTCGATTTCTTCGTCGAGCTCTTCCGCCGGAATCATGGAAGTATGAAATAAAACGCCGGAAATAAAGATCTTTATTGCCGTCTTCGAAAGCTCGCTCCTATCGAACATCTCTATAACTCCCAGCCGCTGCCCTTCGGCAAACAACTCTTCGAAAGCCCCGCAAAGGTTCTCGATATTTTCACGAAACAGATCCATTTTGTTTGCTTCGGAAAACATACTTCGGAAAATCGGATGTACCTTTTTAAATAAATCGAAGCCAAAATCGATAACCCGATTCAATTTTACTTCGTATGTGTCGGGCAGCGAGATAATGCGTTTGAGTTCGGTGTAGAAAGTACGGAGCGTATCATGAACGGTGTTTCTGAACAGGTCTTCCTTGTCTTCGAAATAGGTGTATATCGATCCCGGAGCAATTCCCACGTTGTCCGCAATATTTTTTATCGTTGTACTCCGGTATCCATTTTCACCAAAGGCACAGAATGCCGCATCGAGGATCGCCACACGCTTCTTGTCATCTAGATGTCGTGCCATTCACATTCCCCTTTTTTAATTAAATGAATGCTCGTTCAATAATAAATCTATTCCCTCAGGCGGGAGAATGCAATTAAGGAAAAATAAACAGATTTAAACAAATTATTTAACTTTCAGCTCTCGTATACTTTGCGTGCTATCGGCATCCGACGGCCATTGCCGAAAGCACGGGAAGAAACTTTAAGTACCGGCGGGGCCTGTCTCCGTTTATATTCCGATCGGGCAACAAGGGTGACGACCCGATGCACGAGATCGGACTCATACCCCATTTCGACAATCTCTTCGAATATCTTGTTTTCCAGGAGATAGAGGGCGAGTACTTCATCGAGGGCATCATAGGGGGGTAAAAAATCTTGGTCCGTCTGTTCAGGCCGAAGTTCCGCCGAGGGAGCCTTTGTAAGGATGCTTTCCGGGATGATTTTACGTTCGTTATTGATATGCCGGCTTAATGCATACACTTCGGTTTTGAAAAGGTCGCCGATAACCGCCAAACTCCCGCACATATCGCCGTAAAGGGTACAGTACCCTGTCGCCAGCTCCGATTTATTGCCCGTTGCCAGCAATAAAGAGTTCCATTTGTTGGAATACGCCATGAGCATGCTCCCTCGGATTCTTGCCTGCAGGTTTTCCTCCGTTACGTCCGGCTCTTTCCCTTTGAAGACCGGCAGGAGGGCGTCTAAAAAAGCTGCAAAAGGTTCTTCAATCGATAAAACCTCAAACCGCACCCCTAAGTTGTCGGCAAGCTGTTTGGAATCGCTTCTGCTTCCCTCGGATGAATACCGTGAGGGAAGACCGAAACAGACAACATTTTCCGGGCCGGCTGCCTGGGCTGCGATAACGGCGACAAGAGAACTGTCAATCCCGCCGGAAAGGCCGAGGTGAACCCGGGAGAATCCCGTTTTCCTGAGATAGTCCTGTAATCCCGTAACCAGCGCCTGCCTGATCTCTTCATACTTCTCCAGTTCTTCCCGGACACCCATGTGTCCGATCTGCCCTTTGTCCCCGGTGTCGAAAACAAGAAGGTCCTGTTCAAATGATTTTGCCCAGCACCGAAGGATTCCGTCGCCGGTAACACCCATCGAATTGCCGTCGAATACAAGGCTGTCGTTACCGCCGACTGTATTAACATACACCATCGGGACATTCGATGTGCCGGAAAGCCGCTCGAAGAGTTCCCTGCGGATACGGGTTTTTCCTGAATAGAAAGGAGAAGCGGAAGGCGCAACGAGGACCGTCGCGCCCATGTCGTAGAGAGACTCAACGGGGTCCACAGGATAACAGCTTCCGGGCACAGGGCCCCACTCCCACCACAGATCTTCGCAAATGGCAATGCCGATTTTTTCTCCTCTCCACTCGAACAGGGCCTGCTCCCGCGCCGGTTCGAAGTACCTCGCCTCATCAAAGACATCGTATGTTGGAAGGAGGGTCTTTTCCTGGGTGATTTCAATTGTACCGTCTAAGAGAATTGAAGCGACGTTTTTAAGCGATTTCCCCACGGGCTGTTTGTTCCGTTCCACATACCCGATCACCACGGCGATGCCCTTAGGCAGATGATGCTGAAGCCAGCGGAGGGATTTTTCGTTCTCCCGCACAAACGCGCCATGATCGAGAAGGTCCATGGGCGGATAGCCGCAGATACTCATTTCCGGGAACACGACCATGTCCGCACCGAGGGATTTAGATTTTTCAGTGAACTCGAGAATAAGCTGACGATTCCCGGCAAAATCGCCGATTACGGGATTGATCTGTGCCACTCCTATTCGCATGCGCTCCTCCTTGTATGGAGAATACAAAAAAATGCTCCGGTTGACCACCGCATAAATTGCGAGTAGTATAGGCCCACATGAAAAAATCGGTCCTAATAGCCGGAAAATCTTCAAATTTGCTGGAGGAACTGGCAAATTCATATTTAAACGCTGGCTATAACGTCGCCATCTCTTCGGAAGAAGAAGAAAAAAGAACACCGGAAGAGTCCGAAACACTTTTGCGGTTTCAGGTAAACCGGCGGTCTCCCCTCTCTAACCGGTCCTTTATCATGAAAGCGGTCTCCCAATTCGGGAAAATCGATGAAGCAGTCGTTGTTTTTACTACTGAAGGGGAAAACCGGCCTCTCCATGAACTGCCGGCTGTTTCCATAGAAGTTCCGGTTGACAATTCCATTAAAGGCGTATTTTTTATTTTAAAAGAACTGTTCTCCTATTTTTATAAAATGGAAGGCGGCGCCATCGCCCTGGCTTCCTACACCTACGGTCTCGAGGCTCTTACCCCGGTCGATGCTGCCGTACACGGAAGTTTTAAGGGAATTGCAGACTCTTTGTTTACTTATTATAAAAACGAAATGATCAACATTAACGGCTTCGAATCCTCGAGCGGAGAGATGAAGGAGTTTGCCGATTTTATCCGCGCAACCATGCGGGAAAAGGGATCGAGGACCCACGGCCGCTGGTTCCGTTTCGCGGACAGAGGCGGTCTGTTCTCGAATCTGCCGAAACCGGGGAAAAAGCGGTAGCATAGAAGGGGCAATCGTCAATCACACCGCATTTTTATATTGACACCACGTTATAACTTTACTACTATTTACCTGAAATTCAGCCCGGATGGTGAAATTGGTAGACACGCTAGGTTCAGGGTCTAGTGATCGCAAGGTCGTGGAGGTTCAAATCCTCTTCCGGGCAAAAAAGAGCTGATGCCGCAAGGTGTCAGCTCTTTCTTTGTCTATAAAGAGAGGATTTGAAACGGAGCCCCGGCGCGACAACTTGGAGCGCAAAACGACAGGATGACGTTTTAGGGGCGGAGGCGGGCTGGAAGGGTGAGACACGACGTCGAACCCTGGAAGCCAAATCCTCTTCCGGGCAAGCAGTAATGGGGACAATTGTCCCAATTAACTACTTCATTTTCGTACC
>CAYWIK010000144.1:0-3642 GCA_964458315.1 uncultured Spirochaetales bacterium
CGTTTAATCCATTATCGTTCCGAAGAAATGAGAAACGGTTTTATCGAATCCCACCGGCGGCTCATAAAACAGGAGGTGGAACAGGCAGCCGCGATTATCGAATTTCACAATGAAAACCACCATGAAACAGCGGAGGTGCGTTTCGGCCGAGAGATAGTCAAGGTCTACACCCTTGTCGACCGTCTCTACAGAGATTTCGGGCCGAAAACCGGCATGATCGATTCCAAGCGCTTCGCCGACCTCCTCGGCCTCCTTGCAGCGGTGAGTACCGAAAACACCGGCTTTATCGTCCTTTCCTCCGAGGAGACGGCAGCAGACCGGAAGATTCCTTCTCACCTGCCGAAAGCCGTGTCAAGCTATATTGCAGACAACCTGCCGACATGGAATGCCCGGATTATTCCGGCCGGGCCTGTTCGTGTAGCAAACGAGGAGGGAGAGATCTACCTGTTTTCAGTCAGGCCCTTTTTGCCCCTTTCCTGTTATATCTGCGGGTATAAAAACCTCGATGAGTATAAACGGGAGATCCAGCGGCAGGTGATGAAGGACTTAGAACAGATCCGTTTCGGCGACGGAAACAAGCTTTTCGGCGGCACGCTGGAAGGAGATCTGCTCTTCGGTCCCCTTCAGGAGGGCCGCATTAGGCCGCGTGGAGACCTTTTTCCAAAAACTGCCGAAGAAGGAGGCGGGTTTTTAGAATATCGGGTGCAGGAACGGGGCAAACCCGCATCCGATAGGAGAATCGGGTATATACGGGAAATACCTGAATGGGGATGGTATATCGGCGCAGGCTTCTCTCCTTCAGACATCGAACCGCAGATAGAAGCGGAAATAGAAAAGGTACGGAGTCGGGTCTTTAAAGGGTTTATCAGCGGCCTCTCCCTCCTGTTTCTCTTCTTCTTCGCCGTGTCCTTTATTTTCCGTTGGATACGAAAGAAAATATCGGACGATTTTATTCGGCTCACTGATTTTATCTCCACCGCCCTGGAAAACCCGGAAAACCTTCCGGTGGAAAAAATGAAACTCAGGGAGTTTCAAAACCTCACTGAATCGGTGCGGAAGATGGTAACCCTTAGGGAGCAGGTCGAGATCGAACTGCACGAAACCTCCGGTAATCTCCAGACTCTCCTCGACAACTCTCCGGACAACATCAACGTGGTGGACCGACAGGGTGCAATCATCTATACAAACCGCTTCGTATCGGTCACGCCGGAGGAAGCGCCGGGGACCCATATTTCCAGGTTTCTCGTTCCGGAAGACAAACCGAAGTTTGCCCGAACCATCGAGACGGTATTTGCCAACCGGCAGGCAAAGGAAATCGAACTCCGAGCGTACGACGGCCTCTGGTGGCTGTCCCGATTCGTACCACTCGGCGAAGACAACGGCAGTGAACGGATAATGATTATTTCGACGGACATCACGGAGCGCAAAAATGCGCAAAAACTATTCGAACGGAACCTCCATGAAAAGGAGACCCTGCTTAAAGAAATACATCACCGGGTAAAGAACAACCTCCAGATTATTTCGAGTATATTAAACCTGCAGCTCGATTACGTGACCGACGAAGAGGACAAACGGCTTCTTATTGACAGCAAAAACCGGGTAAAGTCGATGGCCCTCGTACACGAGCAGCTCTATGAGGGAAACAACTACGCAGGGGTATCCGCCGGTGAATATGTTTACGAACTTGTGGGAAAGATTGCAGAATCCTTTCGGGACAGGGAGAAACATATTTCCGTGGAATATGTGATCGATGATATCTGCATGGATATCGACACAATTATCCCATTCGGACTCATCGTGACCGAAATCGTCTCGAACAGCTATAAATACGCGTTTCGCGAACGGGAAGCCGGCATAATCCGGATCTCCCTTAAAAAAACAGGGGATACCATTCAGGCCGTGTTTGAAGACGACGGCAGCGGAATCGAACTTGAAGTAGCTGAAAACCCGGAATCCGATACTTTAGGGATGAAGCTGATCGTCACCCTCATTAGCCAGCTCGAGGGCACCTATACCCTCGAAACGCGCCCCGGGGTACGCTGGAAGATCGAGTTTAAAGAGCGTAGGAAAAAATCTTCTTGATCAGCTCTTTCGGATACGCCTTGTCCAGCTGCCAGACTACGGCAAGGTCATAGGCCTTGTCCGCGATTTTATCTACGTCCCCTTCCGGGATATCGGCATCCTTCAGTGTTACCGGACAGCCGATCTTTTTAAACCAATCTTTTACCGCCTCGATGCCTTCCTCCGCGGCCTTTTGGGAGTTCCGTTTCGTCACTCCCATGACATTCCGGGCAAATCCCTCGATGTGAGTGTTTCCCTCCCCCAAGGACCAGCGCATCCAGGCGGGAATAGTGATCGCAAGGGTGGCGCCGTGGGCCAGGTTGTAGAGGCCGCTTAACGGATGGGCAAGCATATGGCTGGGGACCCCCGCCCCCTCGAGACCGGCGGTAGTCAAGCCGTTCCAGGCCAAAGACGCGGCCCACATGAATGCGGCCCGAGCATAATAATCGTCCGGCTTCTCGAGTATGGCCTCGATCGACTCCATGATCGCCTTTACCAGCCCCTCGACGTACCGTTCCTGCACCGGCGCCCACGGGGTAGTATGAGTGAGATACCCTTCGATGCAGTGGGAAATCGCGTCCACGCCCGCGTAGGCTGAATAATCCTTCGGTATCGAATAGGTGAGCTGCGGGTCCATAAATGTGCATACCGGATGAAGCGGTTCTGAAATAAAGCCGAACTTGTCGTCGGTTTCCTCGTTGGTAAGGACCGTTCCGCCGTTCATCTCCGATCCGGTGGCAGGCAGGGTGCTTACTACCACAATGGGCATTGCCTCTTCTATCTCCGCCTTCCCGCTATAGAAGTCCCACACATCCCCCTTGTAGAGGGCGCCGGCGGCAATTGCCTTCGCCTCGTCTATGACGCTCCCGCCGCCTACGGCAAGGATGAAGTCCGCCCGGTTCTTCCTGGCCTTCTCGATCCCTTCGCGTGCATGAGACAGAACGGGATTCGCCTTAACCCCTCCATGCTCAGTTACTTTCTTGGACTCATTTTCCAAGATTTTTACAACCTTATCGTATAAACCGCTCTTTTTTATACTCTCCATGCCGTAGACAAAGAACACCTTCTTTCCCATCCCGGAAATTGTCTCTCCGAGCCTATCGAGGGCGTCTTTTCCAAAAATTACCCGAACCGGATTATAAAACTCAAAATTTTCCATCAGCATCTCCTTACGAATTGCCGGCCGTTAATCCTTCGCGTATCGGCCGTAGGTATGCGCGGTTTCATAGACAGCAAAAAAATTCGCCATCGGTACGTCCTGCATAAAATGATTGGAGGGCGCAAAAATATACCCCCCACCCGGTGCAAAAGCATCAATTCTCCGTTTCGCTTCTTCCACCGCTTCATCTACAGTACCATTAATACCGCCCTGTATGTCCAGTCCGCCGTGAAAAACCAACTCACTGCCGAACTCCCGCTTTAATTCAAACATACTGCCGCCGATCGTGATGATTGCGGCCTATATGTCGGATGAGGCGGGTAAAGGACCGGGAAATCTCCCCGGGCGGGGCCTTCCATAGCAGTTCAAGCTTGATTCTGCGCTCTTTCTGCGCCGTCGTCATCCGCCCCTTCCGCCGCAGA
>CAYWIK010000145.1:0-3630 GCA_964458315.1 uncultured Spirochaetales bacterium
ATTTCTACCGCTACCGATTCGTTGCCCCGGCCGGTCATTGCGATGACGGGAATTTTCGACATCTCCAAAATGATTTCAGTAGCCTTTCCGTCGGGAAGGAAAATGTCGGTAATGATGATATCCGGAGTGTGGGCTTTGAGAAATCTTCTGGCTTCATCCAAACTTCCTACCGTTTTTACTGTGGTATCGGCATGAGCTTTTTCCAGTAACTTGGCAACACGCCATGCAATAATCTTTTCATCTTCGATGCAGAGTACTTCCATTGTATTGAAAAAATATAATCTATTTTGTAAAAAAATTGAAGGATGTTTTTAAATAATCGACTCGTTTTTCCACGACGAAACCGGCGGGGTTTCTCCGGAAAGCAGCCGGTTTTTTAGGTTTATCGTGCGTTTGTCCGGGGAAATTTCGAATTTTTCCCGGAGGTTTGCGTTCAGTTTTTCAAAAATCCGGGTGATTTCTATTCGGTTTTCCGTCATGGCGCTGGCGATCATATAAAGGCGGTATGCGGGTTCACACAGAGGATCGTAAGAGATGAGCTCTTTCGCCCATTCGAGTGCGTCTTTAAATTTTGAGACCGAGTGGTTGAGTTTAGAAAGAGAGAGAAGTATCTGCCGGTATTTATTTTTTACATTTTCCCGCTCATCACGGATTTGGTCGATATAGAGCCCCGTTTCGAGGAAATCCCCTTTGTAGAGCCCGGCGGCTTCGGTATAGTAATCAATCGCCGTTTGGTGCTCATTTTTTCCTTCCGCCGATTTTCCCTGTTTGTAGAGCGTGTTGAAATCGTCTACATCCAGCCCAATTTTACCCGGCTTAAACCGGATGATACTTAAGTCCGAAGAGATGGCCTCGTGGCTCTCACCGAGCAGCTTCCGCAGCCGGTAAAGGAGGGTATTGAGGTTGTCCCGGGCGTTTTTGTAGGAATAGCGGGGCCAAAAAATATCGTAGAGGATCTCCTTCGCGATACCGTGTTCCCGAAACACGATGAGCAGTTTGAGCAGGTCCATTACCCGTTTCTGTCTGTTGAGTTCCGCGGGATCGATTTCCTCGCCTTTCACAAATATTCTTAAGGTACCGAAAGTGAAAATATGCAAATCAAATGATTTTTCCTGAATATTCGGTTGTACGGCCTGCTGAGAGTCCATTAGCCGCGGAAAGTCATCGAACTCTTCTCTTCCGCATGCTTGGGCAATTTCCTTAAGCAGGCCCGGATCGCAAATGTCGAGGTTCTGATATCCCTTAGCAGTAAGAATGCTGCAGCATTGGTTAAAATGATGGTCTGCTTTCCTCTTCTGTCCCTGCTGAAAATAGATATACCCTAAAAGCGCGTACGCGCCGGCACGGGAGTATTGATTGCCCGGAGCTTCCGATGATTCTTCGAGTACCTTTCGAAGATATATTTCCGCGGCTCCGTAGTCACCTATATAAATATTGACTTCGCCGAGAATGAGGTAACTCGACGGGAAGTCGGTTCGGAGAAGGGGCCGGTTTTCCTGTTCCATCAACCGTCCGCAGTAATACCGGGTCCGTTTTGTGTTTTTGTTCCGGTAGGCGATAAGCAGCTGCAACAGAAAAATATAGAAATATTGAAGATAGAGGTTGTCGCCAATCCCGCCGATGCGCTCCGAATCGAAAATCTGCTCCCCTCTCTCCGGCTGGTTTGTATAAAGATAGTAGGTAATGAGATTGAGACGTAAGAATTGGCGAAAGGCGAATCGTTCCGGAGCGAGGCGCAGGGCTTTGCGGGTCTGATCTAACGCCTTGTCGATTTCACCTAAATAAAAGTAGGTGTCCCCGAGAAAAAAACTGATAAGGCCTAAATAGGGATTTGACGGACTCTTTTCCTGAAAGAGTTTTTCAGTTTTGAGCAGAAGCCTACGGGCCTCGGAAAACTCGCCGGTACTGAGATAAACTTTCGCCAGAACAAGGCGTGAACAGAGGAGAGCGTCGTCGTTGTGGTATTTGTAGGCCGTCTCCTCCGCCCGCATCGCCAGTTTATACGATTCTTCTTCTTCCGGAGAAACCCACCACCTCCCTAAATTCAGCAAAACCGTTACAATTTCGAGGGATTCCCGCGGGACCGCCTGTTTGACGGACTTGATACAGCTTTCCGTTTCTTCGAGAAGGCCCCGGATCGATTCATCGCTTTCCTGGTAGAAAAAATAGTTGGTGAGGAGTTCGGTATAAATCCGTATTTGTCTGCAAAAATCGCCTTTTTCCTGAAAAAAGGGAATGAGGGAGAGTAGTTTTTTACGACTCGAGAAGGGAACGAGGAGGTTGCTGATGATTCCCTGATAGTAGCCGAGAATTGGGTATGATTCTATTTCCTCCGGGGAAAAATCCTGAAGAAGGGAATCAATGGTTTCATATTTATGCTCCGCGAGGAGAGGTTCCGCGGCCTCGATGAATTTTTCGATTGCCTCTTCCCGTTTACCGGCTGATAAAAGATGGTGAAATGCCGCAGGGGCATCCCCTTTTTGATCGTAATATGCAGCCGCACATGCATGGAGTTTATTTTTTTCATCCGGCATGAGTTTTTCGAACTTTCGGCGCAGAAATGAGCGGAAAAGAGGATGAAAAGACAGTTCTTTTCCGTTTTCGCCCTCCTCCGACATAAAGGTATGCATCGATTTCAAGACCGCGAAATGGTCTGTGCCGCTGCCTCCGTTACATAAGTTGAGGGTTTCGGGGGAAACCGTGTCGAAAAGAGAACAGAGCGCGCATGTTTTTTGTAAATTTTCCGGAAAGACGGATATTACCTCATCTCTGAAAAAATAGTCGAGGGATTTGAGTTCCATCTCCCTGAGGAATGTTTCTAAGGCATCCTCTTGATCGGCAGGTTCCAGTTCATCTAAATATTCAAACAAATAGACTACTCCTCCGATCCAGCCCTCGGTTGCCTGATGGATTTTTTCCACTACTTCTCTTGCGAGGTGTTTTTTATAGAAATTGCGGATCACCTCGTCCGTTTCCTCAACGGAGAAAAGCAGTTTTTCTTCGCGGATTTCGCTGATTTCCCGGGCGGAGCGGAGGCGGTAAAAGTGGAACTGCGGATAGGTCCGGGAAATGAGGATAAAATGGATCTTCGGATGTGCATTTTCGAGGATAGAGGAGATCGTTTCGCCGATTTCCCGGGAAGAAGCAATGAGGTGATAGTCATCGAGTACGATATAGAAATCCCTTAGGTCAAGAGAGTTGAGTCTATCCGAAAATGTTCCGCCTGTCGGTTTCCGACCATCCGCGGAGAAGTCAAGACCGTGAAGCAGGTTGGTCAAAAGCGTGCCCGGCACATTGTCTTCCGTCTGTACGCGATACCAGAGAAAGCCGGCATGAATGGCCGAGAGAAAATCCGCGGCCAGGGTAGACTTTCCCTGCCCCGCTTTTCCATAGATGAAAAATAATTTCCGGTTTTTACGCTTTTCTAGATGGGTAAGCAGCCGTTTCCTGTGAATTATCCCTGTAAGGGAGGGAGGTCTATACCGCCCCTCCGTATGTTGTCCCGCCGCTTCCATTCCTCGTCCAATAGAGCTTTAAGCATAGGAGCAAATGAAATTTTAATCAATATACAAAAAAAAGAGGAATATCATATCCATAATTGAGCCGTATCAGAGCCTGGATATAATCATA
>CAYWIK010000146.1:0-3570 GCA_964458315.1 uncultured Spirochaetales bacterium
AGCATATACAAAATGCCTTCTCTCAGTTATATACGCCATACTCCAGTCCCGCATCGAGCATGGCCCGGTAATTCTCGGGTGGTATATCGTCCATGATACTGTGGTTCGTGGACAAAATATATCTGCCTCCTTTTTTGAGGGGTCCCATTTTATACCGCACCTCTTCCCTCGCCTCCGCGGGGGTCCCGAAAGCCAGGGGACCTGCGATGTCGATGTTGCCGCTTATGGTAAGGGCCTTTCCGTACTTTTCTTTGATGTCGAAAATATCCATGGAATACGGTTCGATCGGATTCAATACATCGATCCCCATCTCCATAACGATATCGTCCATTACGTCAGTCAAGTTTCCGCATGAATGGAACATGATTGGAATCCCGGCATCTTTCGCCGGTTGAATGAGCCTGAGCGCCCGGGGAAGCCACAGTTCCTTGAACATTTTCGGTTCGATGAAGGTCCCGGTCTTAAAGGCAATATCGTCTGCAAAGAAGAGAAAATCGACCCCTTCTTCGATGGCCATTTCAGCAAGCTGAATGTAGTAATCCACACAAATGTCCATGAGCCGTTCAACAAAGGGCCGGTCTTCATACACCTTGAGCAAAAATTCATTAAAATCGCAAAGAAAAAAATAGCAGCATTGAAAAAAAGCGCCGAAGCATAAGTTGACGCCTATCCCGGAGCCTTCCGCCGCCTTTACGTAATTCTTAATGATCTCTCGGCGCGGTTTAATGTCTGTTTCATAGTCCGGGAGAATTGCCGCATCGAGGCTCTCCCAGTCTTTTACTCTTCCGTCGGTCACCACATGGAGCCGGCCTTTTTCATCCTGGTATTTCAAGGGTGTCCACAGGGCCTCTAAGGTCATGGCGTCCATATGGACCTTCCGGCAGATTTCCATAAAATCCTTCGGGTCCATCGGCGGAGCAACCCCCACCGTGTCGGATGCTCCCCGGGAAGCGGCCATGGTGCTCCCGACGTCTTTTCCCAGAAGGGCCTTCACGTTCCGCGGTTCAATCAATATTTCGAACATCGGCACCCGGTCGGGTATCTCTCCCCTCATGGTTGCCAGCAGTCTGTTTTTATCCGGCTTTTTCAAAGCTTCAGAAATCATATACTCCTCCTCATGTTTTATCCCCATCCCATCCGTTTGGTCAGATAGTCTAAATAATAGCAGAACGTCGGCCAGTCGATGTCCGGATGAACGCTGTGGTCCAATTCGGGAATATACCCGCCGTCTTCCACAAGCGGAATAATCCGGTCCACCTCGGCCCTGAGTTTGTCTCCCCCTTTAGCAATTTCCTTCTTGTCGATCCCGCCGAAGATGACAAACTCCTTCCCAAACTCTTTCCGGACCGCATTTACGTCCATACCTGCCTGCACCTCAAAGGGCCAAAGGATATCGATCCCCGCCTCGATCCAGAGAGGAATGAGTTTCCAAACATTGCCGTCGCTGTCAAGGCCGATATGTTTGATCCCTTTGCTCCGGAGCCATTCGTTCACCCGCTTGTAATGGGGCAGAGCAAAATCCCGAAACATCTCCGGATCGACCAAAGGACCGGATTTGTACGCCATGTCTTCCCAGTACCAGAAAGTCTCGAAGTTTGTGTACTTTAAGGTTTCTTCGGTAATTTCGATGATCGCATTCGCCCGGTCCTCCATCATTTCCTGTACCAGGTCCGGCTGCTCATAAAAAGCGATACAGAGGCCCTGGACACCGAAAAAGTTCCGTAAAGGGCCGAAAAATCCGCCCCATCGGTCCGCCCAGCAAAGCCTGGGCCACTCTTCTTGTAGGGTTTCCGCGCTGTGGCGCTCGATGGTGTCCTTTTCACTCTGGGCGATGGAGACCCCGACGGTGGTCTGGCTCCTACCGCCTCTAGCCACCTGCTTTTGCCACGATTCGGGGAAACGGTATTCCGGAGCCAGCTGCAGCCGTTCCCGTTTGATCTTCTCGTAATCTTCCCGGTTCTCTACCGGAAACGTAAGAAATTGCGGCATACTGGTATCGGCATGCCCCTTGAACTCCTTCATAAGGATTCCTTCTTCGTTAATGTACGTTACGGTTTCCTCATCTTCTTCCACTACTTCATACTCGAACTCCGGAAGAGGCCCGTAATACGGGTCGACCCGCTCCAGCCGGTCTAGTCCGAAGTACTCGTCCAAGGGGGTGCCGTCATACCCTTGTGTCCGCCACTGTTTTTCCGTCTCCGGCCAGACAAAACTTCCCCATCGGACCCACGGCTTCTCGAGAATTTTAAACTCACATGTTTGCAGAAATCGTTCTCGGGATGTGCTCATAGGACCTCCGCTTTTGGTTTTGTTTCGCCCTGCTTAGGCGGAGCGCCTATTTTAGGCGGAGCGACCGAATCGCGCACCGACAATTCCGCCTGTAGAAAAACTTTTGTTTCCGCCGGTTCCTTTTTTTCGATTAAATCAAGCAGAAGATTCATAGCAGCGTTCCCCATCTTTTCCGTCGGCTGGACCACGGTGGTCAATCCCGGCTCCATATACTGTCCCGCGGGATTATCGAGGAACCCTGTTACCGATACGTCTTCCGGGACCCAGTATCCGAGCTCCTTGAGGGCCCGAATGA
Source organism: uncultured Spirochaetales bacterium (assembly GCA_964458315.1). GTDB lineage: Bacteria > Spirochaetota > Spirochaetia > SPDA01 > CAZSGZ01 > CAYWIK01. The sequence continues at coordinate 2,585 of CAYWIK010000146.1, forward strand.
GACCAAATGAAAACACGTCGGAAATGGTGACAAATGCCGTCGGCACTTTGCGTTTCTGAAAATATTTTTTAGCGATATCATATGTGCCCGCAGTCTCGTGCAGCCGCAGGCGATCATCGATGATGACGTATTCGGGATTATGCCGGATTCCATTTTGTTCGAGTCCCTGTAAATATCCTTCATATCGCCGGCGCACTACCGTCTGTTTTTCATAGGAAAAGCTCACAAACCCGATTTCCCGGTGGCCCGCCTCGACAAGATGGTCCACCGCCATCCGCATGGCCGAAACGTTGTCCACAAGAACGGCGGGAATCTCCGGGTCGCTCACTTCACGGTCAACGGAAACCGCCGGCAGGCGCTGTTTCTGCACATACTTTATATGTTCGGGAAAATCGTACCCGCCGAAAAATATTATCCCGTCCAGGAAATGGTCGAGCATCACATCGATTTGGACCATCTCTTCTTCCGGCTTATAAAATGTACAGCCGAGCATGAGGGTATAGCCGCGTTCCCGTGCGACTCGTTCCATTTCCTGAATAACGTAGGCGTAGAATGGGTTCAATATGTCCGGTACGATGATGCCGACCGCCTCGGTGTTTTTCGTCCTCAGGCTTCGGGCGATTCTGTTCGGTCGGTAGCCGAGTTTTTCAACCGCGGTCAGCACCTTATCGGTGGTGGCACTGGTTACAAACTTCGAATGATTTAAAACATGGGAAACGGTGGAAATCGTTACCCCGGCTTCTTTTGCAATGTCTTTGATCGACGGTTTTTTCATATCAAATTATTATCAGAAAATCGTTTTTCTTTTGGTATTATACGGGGAAAACGTTTTTCTCGCAATAAAAAATTTCAAAAAATAAGGGAATTTTTTTAAATTGTAACTATTTTCGTAAGAGGATATTATTACGTATCAAAAAACCTGCCCTAATCGCCACAAACAGTCTTCTCATGCTGCAGCACGGATTCATCCTCCTGCTGTTAGGCCC
>CAYWIK010000147.1:0-3530 GCA_964458315.1 uncultured Spirochaetales bacterium
GACGATCCTCCTTACTGCTCGGAAGAGTGCAGCCAAAAATATCCGGATAAATTAAAGGATATCAAAATAGAAGAAACCAATGGAGAGTTTGTATGAAATTTATATTTCTCGGCCCACCGGGCGCGGGTAAAGGCACAATCGCTAAAAAAGCGGAAAAAAAGTATCATTTCCCCCATATTTCTACCGGCGACCTCTTCCGGAAGGAGATTGCTGAGGAAACGAGTCTCGGTAAACAGGTACAGGAGATTCTTGCTTCGGGAGATTTAGTTCCTGACGATGTAACTATCGAGCTCGTCAAAAAGAGATTAGCGCAACCGGACACGACAGACGGATTTATATTTGACGGTTTCCCGCGGACAATCGCACAGGCTGACGCACTTGAAAAAATTACTCCTATCGATTTTGCGGTCAATTTTGAGATTCCGGAAGAGGAGGTGGTCAAAAGACTGTCAGGGAGAAGGATCGCGAAAAATTCCGGAAGAATCTATCATATCGACTACGACCCGCCGCAGCGGGAAGGGTATTGCGACGAAACCGGAGAAGAATTGATCATTCGTCCGGATGACCGGGAAGAGGCTGTTCGGAACAGACTCCAAGTCTATAATCGCGAAACAGCTCCGCTGATTAATTTCTACGACGAACGGGGCTTGTTGATTTCCATTGATGCTTCACTCGATCCGAATGCAGTTTTTAAAGCATTCGAAAAGGCCGCGGGGCTAGTCGGCGGGTAAAAGATCCTTATCCCGCAAATAGTTTTCCAGTCGCTCCCGCTCTAAAAGGTCCGGATGTTCAAGAAGTTCCTTGTATTTCTCCTGTTCTCTAAATCCTGCGAGGATAGCTTTTTCCAGAAAAGCCATTCCTTCTTCTATATCGCCAATTACGGTTAGAAGTATAAAAGCCTTTTGAAAGAGGATATTCCCCCGATTCTCCTCTTTCTCGAGAATCCGGTCGTACAACTCCATAGCTTTAGCATAGAGTTCTTCTTCAAAGTAGAGGGTTGACAGTCGTTCTACTGCTTCAAGATCAGCCGGCTTTTTTGACACAAATGTTTCCAGATACTCGATTGCCCTTTCTCTGTTCCCAAGTTTTTCTTCAAGAAGTCCCAAATTATAGATGGTATCCAAATCTTCCGGTTTTTGTTCAAATACTTTTAGAAATGTATCCCGTGACTTGCCGTATTCTTCCAATTTCCAGTAAATAACCGCGGTATTGTAAAGCGCATCCAGATTTTTGGGGTCTCCTTCGAGGATATCCTGAAATAACCGAAGCGCCTCCGCAAATTCACCCTCCATAGTCAGAATATATCCCAGTGTTGAAAGAAGAGTGGTGTTTTCCGGGTCGGAAGCAAGAAGTTCCTTTAAAAAACTCTTCGCACGGGCAAATTCTTTTTTTTCAAGAAAAACTTGGACTAGATTATAGTTAGCACGAACGAGATCCTCGTCCAGTTCCAGGGCGCGTAAATAAGCTTCCGCCGCCTTTTCGTATTCACCAAGGCGATAATACGCGTTGCCAAGGTTATAATAGAGAGGCGCCACCTCCGATTCGGGAATACCGGTTGCACAGGACGATAAAAGAACAACCGCAAGGACCAAAAAACCAATACACCTGGTCATTCTCATATCATCGCAGGACGGTCGACTCGATTTCATTCACTTGTGATCTGTAGAGGGAAGTTATATTCGATCCATAGTCGGCTATCAGCTGTATGATGTTTCTTCCGACTTCATCCTTGTCTTCCCCGTTTATTCTATCTCCGGCATCTCCTAATCCGGGCATGATATAGGCTACATCGTTTAGGACCGGATCCATCCAAAGTGTGTAGACCGTTACATTTTCCAATGCCCTTACGATCCGCAAGGTACCTTTAAGCGCGGAGATTACATTAAAAAACTTTATCGATTTCGGTTTAATTTTCTGGTCTAAAAGATATTTAACGATGGTAACGAGACTGCCTCCGGTCGCATTCATCGGATCTGCAAATATTAAATCTTTTCCGTCAAGGTCCCTCAAGTCAAAGAACGATTTATCGAGATCCAAAATATACTCCATGTTATACTCTTTTTTCGTGTCGTCCCGTTTTATGCGGAAAAGCGCAAAGGGAGTTACATAGCCTTTGGAGCTGTATTCCTGAATCTCTTTCGACATAATCATGGATGGAAGAAGGGCGCCGCGGAGCATCACACACATGACCGAGTTGTCCAATTCGTCATCAACGTCCGGGATTTTATGAACCGCATAGTTTTGTACGGGAATGTCCACCGGAGTTTTTACAATAAAATAATTTTTGTTTTGAGGATTAGCCGCGTCTACCGCTAAATTGAAAAGCAGCTCATACGCACGCTGGGTATAATAAACGAACTCGTGATGCTGTGTACGGTAATCCCGTAGTTTTGCAATCAGCCGGGAGGGTTCGCCGTGGACTTCTCTCGGAGTCTTGAAAGAATAAACAAAAATCTTATCTTCATCCCTTGTGATGTCCTGCATCATTTTACCCATTTGATTGTAGAGATCAATAAGTGTCCGCTTTTCTCTTTCGAGCATTGACGGGTCCTCGCCGGTGTCAAGCACCTTGAATGAATCCATTGCTTTATTATAGATCTCGTTCATTTCCTGTAAATTGTTTTTATCTTCCTTTGTTAGATATCCGTCTAAATCCGATGCCTTCAGCACGACCTTATTCATTCCGCAGCTCCCTTTTCTTTTTTTTCACCGTAGTCTCACTATAAGTCGAATGCCTTTATTTACACAAGGTCCCAAGGATAACAAATAATCTAACAAAAAATTCATCTATTTTTATTGCTTTTTATTTTGGATTTCATAATACTTAAGAGTACTATTTTCTTTATAAACCTAAGGAGTATTGTTATGCGAAAAACTATTGTGGTTGCCGTACTGCTTTTCGTCGTTGTTGCCATGGGAGCGTCCGCGTGGGGTATTGGGGTTGCTATCGGAATCGCTCCGATCGGCGGACTTCCGGGTTCCAATGTCCTGCTGTCAATCATGCCGCCAAAGGTCCCGATTCTGTTCGGCGTCGGATTTACGATCGGGCAGGCGCAATTTGCCATGGGGATTACCGCCGACTGGTGGATGGTAAATACTAATTTATTCAGTTTCGTTAATCTCTATCTGGGGCCCGGGTTATATCTTGGAATAGAAGGTTCAAATATCACCTTCGGCGGCCGAGTCCCGATCGGCTTGAATATATTTCCGATTAAATGGCTTGAATTGTTTTTGGAAATTGCACCTGTTTTAGCGATTGAGTTCACGGATCCGATTAGGTTTCCCGTATTCGATCTCCAAGGGGCATTCGGACTCCGGTTCTGGTTCAATTAAAAAGGTATCTTAAAAAGCGCGTATTTTAAAAGAGGGCTGTCTTTTTAAGACAGCCCTCTTTGTTAAAGGCATCTCCTAGGGGAGTCGAACCCCTGTTGCCGGGATGAAAACCCGGTGTCCTAACCACTAGACGAAGGAGACATTTTCGTAAAAAAACATATCGATTTTTTTACGTTTGTTCAATCCCCAATCTATTT
>CAYWIK010000148.1:0-3513 GCA_964458315.1 uncultured Spirochaetales bacterium
TCGATAAATGATTTTAAGACCTTCAAGACTACCTCCCGCTTTCCCATGAAGGTCTCGACAGCCTGGTCAAAATTGAAAATTTCCGGTCCGTCGCCGGCCCCTGAAGTTTCGCCGGTCGTCTCGTTCAGGGCGGTTGGAGCGGCCTCTTCCGGGGGTGTAGATTCTCGGTGCGCCTCAGCGGCCGGTTCTTCTGCCTGTGGCGGCGGTTCCGGGGCTGCCGCCTTTGGGGATCTATTTGCAGCCCATTTTTCGAGCATGGGAACCACATCTTTCTTTTTAAACGGTTTAATCAACAGATCATCCATTCCCGCTTCCGAACATTTATCCTGTTCCTCTTTTACCGCGCTCGCGGTCGCCGCAATGATCGGAATCTCGACACCCATTTTTCTAAGTTCCATTGTCGCTTCATACCCGTTCATCTCGGGCATCTGAACATCCATAAAAATAATATCGTAGTCTTTCTTCCGTGCCAGATCAACGGCATCTTTACCGTTAAACGCTGCATCCACCTGATGGCCGAGGCTTTCGAGGATGGCCTTGAACAGCTGCTGATTAACTTCATGGTCTTCGGCGATAAGAACGCTGTACGACGGCGTGCCTTCCGTTCCTGCTCCCTCTTCCTCCTCACTCAACTCCTCGAGTTCCCCGACTTCCTCGACAAGTTCGAGGTCCGATTCATCCCGTAAAATATTCACCAGGGTATTATACAATTTCCGTTTCTTTACCGGTTTGCTCAAATATTCATCGAACCAGTGGAGCAGCTTCATTTTCGCTTCTTCTCCGCTCTTACCTGCCGGGCTTAAAAGAACGAGTTTTGAAAAGTTAATTTCTTTATCAGCATTGATTTCACTGGCAAGCTGCCATCCGTCCATTCCCGGCATTACCAGGTCTATAAGGCACGCCGCGTATGGTGCTCCCTCTTTTACCCCGCGCCGAAGGGCCTCGAGGGCTTCGGCGCCGCCGGGTTCCGCATCGGGTTTATACCCCCACGATTCGAGATATCGGCCGAGAACTTCCCGCACCCTTTGATTATCATCAACCACAAGGACTTTCAAATTCTCGAGCTGATCATCGACGGGCATACATACCGGCGATTGGCCGCCCTTTTTCATCTCCACGGTAAACCAAAATGAAGACCCTCTTCCGTACTCGCTGCTTACCCCAATATCTCCGCCCATGAGCTTAGCCAGGTTTTGACTGATTGAAAGTCCGAGTCCGGTGCCGCCGTACTTCCTGGTCGTCGAAGTGTCTATCTGTGAAAAAGCACGAAACAGCTTCCCGACTTTTTCCCGCGGAATACCGATGCCGGTGTCCCGGACGGTAAACTTGAGAACGGTTTTTAACTCCTTCTCTTCTCCTTTTTCGAGGATAACGGTAATTTCACCCTCTTCCGTAAACTTCACTGCATTGTTGAAAAGGTTGACAATAATCTGCCGGAGCCGCGTAGGATCGCCGATGCACATGCACGGGACATCCTGTCGAATATCGATCACTACCTCCAAATCTTTTTTATGTGCTTCAAGAGCAACAAGATCAATCGCGTCCTCGGTCAAACGGTGGAGATCGAACTCGATTTTTTCGAGGGAAAGCTTTCCCGCTTCGATTTTAGAGAAATCGAGAATATCGTTTACCAGACTCAAGAGCACATCGGCGGAAAAGCGGACCTGATCCGCATATTCCATCTGCTCCGGATCGAGTTTTGTCTCTAAAAGCAGTTCGTTCATCCCGATAATCGTATGAATCGGGGTCCTGAGTTCGTGGCTCATATTGGCTACAAAATCGGCTTTCGTTTTTGTTGATTTTTCCGCCGCCGCTTTGGCGGATTTGAGCTGCTCATGTCCTTTCTTCTGTTCCGTTATATCGCTTATAATGCCGAAAATAAACTTCTTCCCCGTATCTTGATCGTTTTGAAAATGAAGATCGCACTGCCACCACCTCTCCTGTTCGGGGTCTAATTTTTTCACGGTAACCAAAAAGTGGGGATTTTCATCCGCGGAGAGCATCTGGACGGCTGCGTTGAAATCTTCCTTATCCGCCGGTGTAATGAGCTGGGTAAAATAGAGTCCTTCGAGCTGGCGCAGCCGCAACCCGGACATTCCGCAAAAGGTTTCATTTGCATAAAGTATTTGAGAATCTTTTCCCAGGAGAATCATCCCTGTTCGGGCAGTTTCAAAAATCGTCTTAAAAAGTGACAGATTCATATACCGGCTTCATATTAAAAATTGGCATTCAAAATTTCGATGGCCTTGTTCATGAGTTCGTTCGGCTTAAGCGGTTTTATTAAATAACTGTGTATACCGTAACCCACCGCCTTTACCACCGTCTCCTTCCGGGAAAGGGCTGAAAACACGATAATCGGCATTTGGATATTCTTTTCCTGTAGATATTCGAGAACCTGAAACCCGTTCATTTCAGGCATCATCAAATCGAGATACACGAGGGAAAAAGTATGGTTCGGTAAATCTTCTACGAATTTCTTTCCGTTTTCATATACATGCAGTTTCCATTCGGTTTCTGAAAAAACCGTTTCCACCAGCTGCTGGATTACAATATCGTCATCCACCACCGCCACTTCTATGTTGCCGCGAAGCTGGCTCGAAGGCGCCTCCTCTCCCGATTTTTCTGAATCGAATCGAAGCTGTATCGATTCTTCTCCTTCCTTTTTCGGTGCTGTTGCCCGGAGCAATTTATTGCTGACCACCTCGTCATGGGCGATTTGATCGGGCCGCAGCCCGAGGAGGTCGTCCATTGCATCGCTCAGATTGTCGTCCACGCCGATCTCGTTGTAATCATCACTTTTCGCTATAAATTCTTTTACGTAATCGGAACTGGTCAATACCTTAACGTATCTCGGCTTTGTGTTTCCATACTCGATGAGAGTATCGAGGAGAAAATTGAGCTTGCCGGCATCTTCATTTTTCAGCTCGATGTTCGACATCATGATTAATATTTTCGGCACCGTTACCTGATAGAGCTCGAGGAGCTCGGTTAGTTTATATTTTAAAAGTTCAATTTTTTCTTTATTGAGACCCTGGGCGATTTCGATAAAAAGTATATCGTCGTTGAAATGGGCTTCGATGATGCAGGGAGTGCTGTCGAAATCGATGCTCACATTGAGGAGTTCCGAGACGGCCTTGATGAATGAGTCCATTTTTATCGGCTTTGAAAAGACTTTTTTTACATTGAACTTGGCAAGTTTCAGCAAATTTGTTCGGTCCAGCTGCAAAGACATGATGATTACCGGGATCTGCTGTACGTTTCTGTTTTCAGCTTTTTCTTTTAAAATTTCCATGCTGCTTTTACGGGACAGATAATGGTCCATTACAATGAGGTCGGGCATCTCATTTCTCATCTTGATACTGCCGTCAAGCCCGTTTTGCGCCTGGGTGACTTTAAATCTATGTTCCTCGAGCTTCTTTGTAAGATAGTCCCGTACGAGTTTCGATTCGTCGATGATAAGAATTTTCTTTTCCATCCTATACTCCCCGAAGAACAATTATATAATACCGTTCA
>CAYWIK010000149.1:0-3496 GCA_964458315.1 uncultured Spirochaetales bacterium
TCCACAATCTGAATATCGGATCGGAGATTGAAAATTTATTCTATCTCATTAATATAAAAGATAAAAAAGTAACCACGGAGTGAAATTTGCTGACTCCTATTCGCAAAAGAATACTTTTTATTTTTCTCGGTATTGCCGTCTTCAACGGTATATTCTCGACTATTCTTCTCTTTTTTATCGGGGGAGGAAAGGTAGAAGCCACCGTTCCGATCATGGTCATCCTCACCGCGGCGGAAGTAATCTTTGCCGGCGCAGTCGGGTATTTGTTGGGCGCAAGAATCTTCAAGCCGATCCAAGAATTGATCGAAGCACTTCGCAAGGTATCACAGGGCGACCTGTCACCGCAGATAAGCCACCCCAGGGACAACGAGATCGGGGAACTGCAAAAGCGGTTTCTCGAGACCGTCAAGGCAATCAAAGCCCACGACGAACAGATCATCGAAACGAGTGAAAAAAAACTCGTAGAATCGGAGAAGCAGGCCAGCATAGGCCGGCTTGCCGCCGGGGTGGCCCATGAGATCAACAACCCCCTTACCGGCGTCCTGACCTTTACCCACCTGCTTATGAGAAGAAAAGATCTTCCCGAAGATGTATTGGAGGACCTAAAACAGGTTGCGGACGCGACCGAACGGGTCCGGGAAATCGTCAAGGGCCTTCTCGATTTTTCACGGCAGACGGAACTGAAACCTCAGCTTGCCGACATCAACGAACTTATCAAGGATACCATCAATCTGATCGGGAACCAGGCGCTGGTCAAAGGTGTCATCCTCTGTTTCAATCCCCAGGAAGGGCTGCCGAAGCGGACGTTAGACCGGAGCCAGATTGAAAGCGTCCTTGTAAACATGCTCATAAACGCAATCGACGCCACCGAGAAGGGAGGGCATATCGTTATTTCCACCGCCCTGAGCCTTCCGAAGGAACTCAAGCCCTATGCATATAAGGGGATTGAAATTAAGGTCAGCGATACAGGCTGCGGAATACCGCCGGAAAATATCAATAAACTATTCGACCCTTTTTTTACAACGAAAGACGTAGGGAAAGGGACCGGCCTCGGCCTTGCGGTCTCTTTTGGGATTATTGAAAAACACGGCGGCCATGTTCATGTAAAAAGCAAAGTCGGCGAGGGAAGCACCTTTACTATTTGGCTGCCACTTGACAATCAATCTGAAACCACGGAAGCTACAGATAGGTAAAAATGGATGTTCTAATCATAGACGATGACGATGTCGTACTGAGAAGCTGCACAAGGATCCTCGAGAGCGAAGGATTCAGAGTAACTACGGCCACCCGTGTTTCCGATGCCCTTGAAATTCTCAACGCACACTTTTTCGCCCTCATGATCGTGGACATCAAAATGCCGGAAGAAGACGGCATATCACTCATTCTCAAAGCACGCGAACGGGGGTATATGATTCCGATCCTCGTCATGAGCGGATATCCCACGGAAGAAACAATTAGACACAGCCTCGCAAGCGGAGCAAAGGGGTTTATTGCAAAGCCCTTCACACCTGACGAGCTCCTCGAGGCGGTGCGAAATATCATCGAAGGAGAACAATATGGATGAAAAGCGGGTTTGTGTTATCGACGACGAACAGATCGTTTTAGACAGCGTGAAACGAATACTGAAATCTGAACACTATTCTGTCGATCTGTTCCAGGAAAGCCGGAAAGGTCTCGACGCGGCTTTAGGCGGCAATTACGACCTCGTACTCACGGATATTCGGATGCCGGAGATCGGGGGGATGAAGATTCTTCGGGACATCAAGAGGCAGAAACCCGATCTGCCGGTGGTGATCATAACCGGTTATTCCACCGTTGACGGTGCGGTACAAGCAATGAAACTCGGTGCAAGTGAATACATCGAAAAACCGTTTACACCCGATCTGCTGCTCGAAAAAATCAGCGCGGTATTTTCAAAGCGGGAGCCTTCGGCAGATGAGGAGACAAAACTCATCCATAAAGAAACGTTACTCAAAGTGCTCGAACGTGCCTCTACGGATTACTCTTTTGCGGGGAAATTATACTATGAAGGAGCGGATGCGTTAGCGGAATATGATTTGACGGAACATGAGAAGCTTGCGGTCCTCACGGGCGATGTCGCATGGATCGAGAGTTTTACCGGTCCTTTAAGTTCATCGAAGCGCAGATGGCTGGACCAGCGGCTGAGTTGTGAAATCTGGTAACAACCGGACCGCATTTTAAATATAAAAAAGTTTGTACAGGAGGCTTTTATGGCAGACAGCATGCTCATCATCGACGATGAAAAGGTCGTACTCGATTCGGTTACGAAGATTTTCTCTAAAGAAGGGTACGATATCACCACGACGACGAGTCCCGCGGAAGGGAAGGAGTTGATCAACACCAACAAATACGACGTCATACTCTGCGATTGGAATATGCCGGGCATTGACGGCATGGAAATTATCAGTGAAATTGAAAAAAACTCACCCGAATCGGTCGTACTGATGATAAGCGGATATCCTTCCGTAGACCGCGCGACTGAGGCGATGAAACGGGGCGCCCTCGATTTCGTACCGAAACCCTTTACCCCCGAAGAACTGTTAAACGCGGTAAAAAAAGCCGAGCGGCAGAAAGTCGAGAACGAAAAGAAAAATATCGAAAAAGCGACTCGTCTCGCCAGATCGGTATCATTTCCGACTCCGTCGATTGACGACAAAGGCCCGTCAACGATTGCGGAAACAGTCTCGAGTAAGGTAGGCGTCGGGAAGACCACTTCACCATGGTTCTCCGTGCTGGTTCTCGGAATTCTAGCCGGCGCATACATCGGTTTCGGCGGCGTATTGGCCACATCGGTGACCTTCGACCTTCCCCAATATCTCGGGACCGGGTTTACGAAATTTTTAAGCGGCTCGGTTTTCAGTCTCGGACTGATGCTGGTGATTATCGCAGGCGCCGAGCTTTTTACCGGCAACAATCTGATGATCTCGAGCGTCATGACGAGGGACATAACCTTCGGGAAAATGCTTAAACGGTGGGGGCTTGTTTACATATCCAATTTTATCGGCTCAATTCTTATCGTTCTGTTGTTTTACTATTCGGGCCTCTGGAAAACAGGGGGAGAAGCGATAGGCGAAGCCGCAGTACGTATTGCATCGGGAAAAGTTTCGCTCCCGTTTTCCGAAGCTCTCATCCGGGCGATCGGATGCAACTGGATCGTCTGTCTCGCGGTATGGATGGCCATTTCCGCAAGGCAGACCATAGGCAAAATATTCGCCATCTTTTTTCCTATCATGGGATTTGTTGCAATCGGATTCGAACATAGCGTCGCGAACATGTATTTCGTCCCTATGGGTCTCTTCCTTAAAGATTTCGCGGGGGTGGCAACTCCAAGCGGGTTCAACCCGGAAATGCTTAACTGGGGATCGTTCTTTGTCCGAAACTTGGTCCCTGTTACCATAGGCAATATCATAGGCGGCGTCGTGTTCGTCGGAATGAGTTACTGGAGCGCTTTTCTCAAACCGAAGAAGTCGCAGTA
>CAYWIK010000150.1:0-3374 GCA_964458315.1 uncultured Spirochaetales bacterium
TAAAACCGTAAAAACAATAATTTTTTTCATCTCAAACCTCCCGGTTTATTAAGATTTTGTTTTCTTTACGTTCTAAAGGTTAACGGCAAAGTATGAATGAAATGTGAACAAACTATAGAAAAAGTGTATACTAAGGAAGATGGGAAATGAACATACCGTCCTGCTCCATACCTGCTGCGGGCCCTGCGCTTCCGCTTCTGTCGAGCGGCTGGGAAACGAAGGCCGTCGGGCGGTGCTTTATTACAGTAATTCCAATATCTGCTCGCTCCGGGAATATGAGAAACGGCTCGAAAGCGTCCGGAAATTGGCAGAACAAACCGGATCGGAGTTTATCATCGACCCCTACGACCACGAAGCCTGGCTCGAAGCGGTAGAAGGTTTCGAGGACGAGCCGGAGGGAGCCCGCAGGTGTTCCCGGTGCTTCCGGTTTTCATTGAGCAGGACTTTTATCAAGGCGCGGGAGCTCGGCGTCAAACACTTCACCACTACCCTTACCATCAGCCCCCATAAAAACTCGGATCTTATTTTCTCCATCGGCCGGGAAATTGCCGATCAACCGGGCAAGCCCGCTGCAGATCGGCGGCACGGCGCAGCCGACGGCCCGCTGTTCCTGGAAATCGATTTTAAAAAGCAGGGAGGATTCCAGCGAAGCGTTGAGCTTTCGAAGGAGTACGGGCTCTACCGGCAGAACTTCTGCGGATGCGAGTTTAGTCTGCAACGGGATGAATAAAAACAATCTCCCCGGCCGCGTGCTTACGGATTCTTTCAAAGTCCATCTCCATCGATACGCCGACTCCTTTCATAAACAGCGGCAGCATGTCGTCATAATGTTCGGAAGCCGGCCTTCCCGACATTCCTCCTGGAAGGCTCATAATTGATCCCGGAAGATCGTCCAAATCAACCGCAATACGAAGAATCGGCCCGCCTTTTATCGGAAAGGAAAAGAGACCGGTCCGTTCATACTGATGCGCGTAGACCGTATCCGACATCCCGCCGGTACCGATTGGCCCCCGGTTTAAATAACCGGCGAGAGCTTCCACTTCGCCGAAAGGATGTTTTAAAACAAAGGGTGCCGACTCATCCCAAGCCCAGTTTTCGATATCCCCGCCGTAAGCGTCCCGGAGGGCCAGGACCGCATCGGTAAATGCTTTTTGAAGAGCCTCATTATATGTCTCTCTGTTGTCCGTGTGCCGATTGTCCCAGGCAGGATTCTTCGGGTTTAAAAGTAAATTATAAAGAAATGGCGTAATATTGTAATAGAAAAGATAAAAATCGAGGCTTTTTTCCGACAGTTCATCGGACATGGCGTTCCTGAATGCAAAAGCTACGAGAGTATTGTATAAAGCCGGACGAAAGTTTTTCGAACCGCGGGCATCCCCTCGGCAATCTCCGTCCCAAGTCAGCAGCAGGGCAGCCGCCTTGGAAACCAACTGATCATCATCATTTACTAGCGGCGCAAGTGAACGGGTAAAGAGCGACCGAACTGTTTCCCATCCAAGAAAAATCCCGTCGGTTTGTATCGAAGAAAACGTCTCGGCAACAGATGAGACATTCGGATTTGCTTCCGGTAAACTCCGTGATGCGGATACTCTTCCTTCGCGAAGCAGTTCGGCAATCCTCCGATAACGGAAAGATGTACCGCCTTCCAGATTTACCGGAAAGGGAAACGAAAAAGGAGGATAGACCTGCTGGTTCGCAGTGGCGATAATGCCGTTTTCAGGATTGACCAGCCAAGGAAGTTGGGATTTGGAGACCGGTTCTCCCCATTCATACTCCCCGGTCCAGCCCGGGGACGGAAAGGTGCCTAAGTGGGATGTCCTATTCGGCAGGTTAGCGCTTCCAATGTATCCTATATTTCCCTTTTCATCCGCCACCGCCCAGTGTCCGGTAAAAACAAAGGCTTCTTCGATTGCCTTTCCTGCTTCGTTAATGGTTTCGGCCTCATACAATTGAAGGAGCGCCGATATAGGAGTACCGAAACTGCGGTTTCTTTTAATAGCCAATAATGGAAAATCGTCTCCCACCCGTTTGACAAAATCATTAACTACCACCCCATGAACCGTTGACCGTACATCAACTTCCTCCGTATCGAATCCCCCGTCATCTCTCCTGATTTTAAAAACTTCCGTACGCTTTTCAAACGGCAGCTCCTTTCCGCCGTGATAGTAGTATCCATCTCTGCCGGGAACAGGCTTCTCAACATAAAGATCCGTAACATCGGCCCAATTCGACGTTACTCCCCAGGCGGCACTCCCGTTGGTACCGAATGCAATTCCCGGGAACCCGACAAAAGTTCCGCCGATTATTCGGTACGCATCCGGTCTCCCGGTAAGTTCGAGGTGAAAAAGATATCCTAAAGAAGGCAGCATGTGAGGCATATGCGGGTCCGATGAGAGGGCCGCCTTTCCGGTGCCCGTCCAGTTTCCGTCTACAGCCCAGTTGTTGCTGGCCGCTTCTCCGCGAAGGAAAGGTTCCAAAAAGTCGAATGAAAAAGTCCAAGCCGCCGGCCTTTTTCCCTTCTTCATTCCGGTATTTTCTTTTTCCGCCGGCAGCTTTAGGGGCAAACTTTTTAAATATTCGGCAAGTTCGGGCGCCACCGCGGGAAGCTCTCGCAAATCGGCGGATTTCTCATAAAGATAAGGCGGCCACTCGAACCAGGGCGGAAAGATCTCGAGTGCGCGGCCGATCGTTTCTCCGGTCCGGAGCTGATGGATGACAAGTTCGAGCCGCGCGAGTTCCATCTCCCAGTTCTTGCATAACCCGAATGCGTTCATTGCAATGATGACGAGGCTGTCCTGCGGCTCCCACGGCTCCGGCGAGTAATTGAGAATCCGGAACTCCATGGGTATTGGTTCAACTTTGGTAGCCGCATTGATCCCCTCCGCAAAAGCGGAAAGAACCGCCCTGTCCCGGGAGGAGGCACGCTCCCACATATTCTCTCCGTCCCGGTAGAACCCGAGAGCACGGCTCATCAATTCCATCCGCTTTAAGACACCCGTAGGATCGCGGTCGCCGATCAACTCACGCAGCCTGCCGTGGCTGAGCATTTTAAACATTTCGAGCTGGAACCTGCGGTCCCGCGCCTGCATATAGCCGAGGGCAAAATAGAGATCGTGTTCGTTGTCCGCCCTGATATGCGGCACCGAATAATCGTCGAGATAGATTTCAACCTGGCCTTCAAGCATTACCCCAGAGGGAAGCTCGGCAGGGATCCTGCCTTTGGTTTCTACATCATCCGGTGAGAGCCGGTACCCGATATATCTGCCCGCCATAGATCGGCAGGAGGTAAACGTAATCGAAACGGCCGCCGCGGCAAGTACGGCCGCCGCGCCTAGGATCAAGATTTTTTTACGCCGCATACGATAAGTCTATAT
>CAYWIK010000151.1:0-3341 GCA_964458315.1 uncultured Spirochaetales bacterium
GGTGGGATTCGATAAAACCGTTTCTCATTTCTTCGGAACGATAATGGATTAAACGATGTGCGGCGAAATGGGATGCAAGGAGAGAAAGGATAAGCACGGTGACCGCGCTTGCAAGCACGTAGATGAGATAGTACTTAGTAATGCTCCACTGCCGGCGAATCATTAACAACTCTCTAAATAAATATTTTAGAATATTTAGAGTATATTGTCAATTTATATTTGTATAACGGCTTGACTATTTCCCGTAAAGTTCCCTAGAGTGTGGACATGGTATTCGCACTCCTCACCGATTTCGGAACAGAGGACAACTATGTAGGCGTAATGAAAGGGGTCCTGGCATCGAGATGTCCTGACACCGGGGTGATCGATCTTTCGCATGAAGTCTCTCCTTTTTCCATTACTTCAGCTGCCTACCTTCTATTCACAGCCTGGGATTGGTTTCCATCCGGTACCATTTTCGTTTCTGTGGTAGACCCCGGAGTCGGTTCTTTGCGGAGAGAGCTTATTGCGCTCCTCGGCGGGAAGGCGCTTATTTCTCCGGATAATGGGACGGTAAGTTTGTTGGCAAAAAAACATGGAGATATCGAATACTACCGGGCATCCACCGCGGTTCTTCGGGAGTGCGGGGATAAAAAACCGTGGTACAGTTCCACCTTCGACGGGAGGGACCTTTTTTCACCCCTCGCCGCCGCGGTCGCGAACGCGGCGTGGTGCTGTGATATTACCGCGGATCTCCTTACAGAGAGCGGTGTTGTTTCGGACGAACCGGTAACGCCGGTCCTGCTCGAAAATATAATGGGGGATGAAAAAAGCATTATTCATATAGACCGGTTTGGTAACTGCATTTCTTCCCTTCATATTGATGAAGTGACGGAAAACGATACCGCATTACTGCCCTACGGATGGACGGTGGATATTCCCGTACGTGAAATATCGGGAGTTGGTGTCGTTACCACATTCTCGGATGTTTCGCCCGGCGGTCTTTTAGCCTATTGGGGGAGTTCGGGTTTTTTGGAGATTGCGGTCCGGGAAGGAAACGCAGCGGATGAATTCGGGATTCGGTTAGGAGACCGATGCACCGTACGGCGGCACCGGGTAACCTGACCGCCGCTGAGCACGCGCAAGCCCCTTGAACTTTCAGTGCTTCACCAGGGTACGGCGGCTCAGGACAAGCTGCGCCGGCTGATCCAGCGCTCGCTGTTTTTATATAAAAGCTTTTTACTTTCTGCCGCTGTTCCGCATCCTTTATTTATTATAGCAATTTGTTTTTCGGGACCAATGGAGGAAAAAGGCTGGTCCGTGCCGTAAAAAACCTTGTCCGCACCTGCTATCTCCAGCAGGAGCCGTAACGTATCGGCAGAATCGGTAATCGAGTCAAAATACATTTTTTTTACATATTCAGAGAAAGGCCGGCGGATATTCCGTCTTGCCCTGGAATCGCCTCCCACACAGGTTTCAATTCTCCCCTGCAGCGCCGGAAGGGTCCCGCCGGCGTATGCCAGAATGAACCTGAGATTTGGAAACCGGTCGAGTACCCCGCCCAGTATCAGGCGGGTGACTGCAGTGGTGATCTCGAAGCTGAATCCTAACGACTGGACCATTGCATGTCCATAGCGATGCATCCAGTCGACGCCTAACGCGTGACTCGGGTGAAGAAAAAGAGGTAACGCGCTGTTTTCTACCGCTTCCCAGAGGGGGTTGAGGTCCGGATCGTCCAAATGTTTTTCCGATGGCCGGGTCCCGAGAACAAAGCCGATAAAAAAATCATCCCCTGCCAAAGTTTCGACCATGGCGACCGATGTTTTAATTTCCTGATAAGGCAGAACCGCCAGAGCCCGAAATTGGCTGTATTCCTCACATGCCTCTCGAATTTCGTTGTTGAGTTTTTCGGCCCAATAGACAGCTTCATTGCCGTTTAGAAAATCGATCCACGGGTTGCCTAAGCTCAAAACGGATTTTGAAATGTTATTCTGCCCCATGGAAATTATTTTCCCTTCGATGGAATAATACTCCGCTTCCAGATTTCTCGCCCCTCCGGTTATGAGCCGTTCGTTCTGGAATAGAAACAATTTTTTCCCGTCCCGCTGCGATTCGATTTTCGGCGCTTTGTCTCTGGAGGAGAGAAGCTGGATATAGCTTTCCGGATATATGTGGGAATGCACATCGATGTTCATCAGGGTCCTCCGCTATCTGCTAAGATTATATCATACAAAAAAAAAATCAACAGTTGTAGAAAGTTTCAAAACACATTAATATTGGGTGCAAATAAGGATATGATATGAAAAAAATCGTTATTGCCACCATTGAAGCGGGAGGTGGGCATAACAGCCCTGCAATAGCAGTGGAGGAAAGTCTTTCTGGAGTATATGGTGCCGATGTACAGGTGGATATCTTGGATTTTTGTAAAGAGGTCGGGGCGGCAAAGATCGACCGGATGCATAAGGACGGGTGGGCATGGGCATTGTCGAGGCCGAGGTATGTCCGATTTATATATGGTGTTTTTGATTTTTTCGGTCCTTTTACTCGGGCAGCCATATCAATTGTCTTTTTGGGATTTTTTAAAAAAGCAAAAAACTGGCTCGAAGTAAACCAGCCGGACATTTTCTTCTCGACCCATTTTTTAACAGGGGCTGCGGCAATATACGGGAGAAAGAGATTAAATACCGGGTCATTCCCGATTATCATGTATGTGACGGAACCGAATGATATAAGCGCCCTTTGGCTCTGGAGGGGAGTCGATAAGCTGCTTGTCAGCTCAAGGTCGGCAGCGGAAAAGGCTGTACGGAAAGGAATGACGCCGGAACAAGTAATGGAGGTCGGATATCCTGTCCGCTCGAGTTTCTTTAAAAACCGGCGGGACAAGGATATCATCAGGAAGGAATTGAATATTGTCCCGGAAAAATTGACTTTATTGGTTTCTGCAGGGGCGCAGGGCATAGGTACAATGACGGAATATATTCATATGCTTATTGAAAGAGATTTTCCGATAAACTGTGTCGTGGTATGCGGCCGGAACGAGGTCCTTTATGAAGAATTATCTACAAAGGACCTGAAAATGAAAAAACATATACGATTGATTCCTTTTGGGTTTGTCACAAACATGAATGAATTGATTTCCGTGTCGGACCTCGTATTGATAAAAGCAGGGCCTGCAAGTACCTATGAAGCATTGTTTTGCGGGGTCCCGGTCATCTTTTTTCACTTTGTAGAGAACGAACGCGCAAATATTGATTTTGTCCTTGACCGCGGGATTGGATGGTATACGCCGGCCCCGGAGGACTTGACGGCTCTCCTTGAGCACATATTGAGCTCCGGGATGGCGGAGCTTGAGAAAAGAAAAA
>CAYWIK010000152.1:0-3334 GCA_964458315.1 uncultured Spirochaetales bacterium
AAAGAGGAATATCATATCCATAATTGAGCCGTATCAGAGCCTGGATATAATCATACGTAATAAACAGTAAAAAATGTTGAATTAGGGGGGTGATAACGGACAAAGATTCGAGAAAACGGTGGTTCGTTTCGGCAGCAAACGCTGCATCTTTTAAAAACTATGTTGTAAAGAAAAGAGGAGGAGAGGTTTGGATGAGATTGTTGTAAGACTGCACGTGGTCGACTGGATCATCGTCGTCCTGTTTTTAGGCGGCATGATTTTTATCGGATTTTGGGTCCATAGAAAAAAAAGAGGTTTCGATGACTATTTTATGGCGGGCAGGTCTCTCACCGCGCCGCTTTTAGTCGGGACCCTTGTTTCGACCTTCTATGGCCTCGATACACTTTTTGGGACCTCGGAAGTAGGGTTCTACGAGGGTATCTCCGCATTCTTCGCCTATTCACTGCCGTACACGGCGCTCTATGTTGTCATGGCGTTTCTTGCACCGAAATTCAAGGAGAAATTTCCCCTTGGAACAACCATGCAGGAAATTACCATGAACAAATACGGCAAAGGCGCCGGGGTGTTGGCGAGTATCGCGGCGTTTATATATTCTACCAACACCATGGAAATGATGGGGATCGGTTTTCTCCTTCATCTCGTAGCAGGTATTCCTTTCTGGCTCGGAACACTGATAGGGGCTGTTGTTGTTGTCCTCTACACCTGGACCGGCGGTTTGTGGGCGGTCACCATGACGGACTTTATACAGTTTGTTGCCATGATGATAACCGTCGGGTTTGCGCTGATTATCGGATGGCGGGCAATCGGCGGATTTGATCAGGTTTTTGCCGGACTTGTCGAATGGACCGGGAGCGCGGAGGACGCAACTTACTTCTTCCGGGTGGGGGCGGGATATCTTACCCCATGGACGCTGTTCGCCTACTCGGCAACCGCCTTTGCCGTCCTGTGTGAGCCGGCATTCTTCCAGCGGATGTTTGCGTCCGCGGGCCCGAAAGAAATCAAGAAGGCCTTCACCGTCGGTGTTCCAATGTGGCTGAGTTTCGACTGGGCCGTGTCCTTCCTGGGCATTCTCGGCGCGGCTGCAATCGGTTTGGGAATTATTCCCGAAGTCGAGGCCAACCAAGCGCTCATGGCGATCGTCGGGAAGTATCTGCCGGTGGGACTTTTAGGTATTTTTGTGGCCGGTGTTCTCGCCTGCGCCATGTCTACGGCGGATTCTTACTTCCTGGTTGCCGGCGGTGTTGTGGGGTACGACATCTATAAAAACGTCATCAATCCCGAAGCGCCGCAGGACAAGGTGGAGCGGATAACCAAATACGGCATGCTCGTATCCGCTGCAATTTCGATCGGGCTTGCCTTCGCTTTCGAACGGATCATGGAGGTGTGGGTATTCCAGGCCACGATTATCATTACCACGGCGCTTATTCCGGTATATTTCGCAACCTTTTCGAAGAAAGCGGTAAAGAAGATCTCCGGAATTCTGGCAACGGCTTTCGGTCTTTCGGCTTCCATTATCTGGTACATCCTGACCAACTTCGCCGGCACCTGGAGCGAAGACTGGGAAGTATACGTTCTTAAGATCGGCCGGTTCGAATTGTGGCAGGAGTATGGCATTATTATCATAACGCCGCTGGTCCTGATTATATTTCTTATTGCGAACGCGGCCGGTAAGAAAACGGTATCCGAGATAGAGGAGGCACGGTAATGGGTTGGACGGTGATTAACTGGATTTTAGGAATTGTGTGTATCGTTGGTCCCCTCATGCTGATCGGCTGGTATATAAAAGCGCTCAAGGCACGGATAGGTGAACTGAAAGAAAACCAGGGACCGGATACATAGGATGTAAAAATAGGCGTACTCCGGTCCTTCGGGGCCGGGTACGCTTTTAATTCTGTTAATATGCAGCAAAATCCACACAAGCAGCCGATCGCCCGTATGTAGAAGGAGCTCATAGTGAAAAAAGTGATTATCATCGGGGCGGGGGCCCAGGCTACGGTCATCGCCGGGGTGCTGGCCGGAGCGGAAGAGGTATCGCAGGTCCTTGTAACCGACATCGACATCGATCGGGCCCGGGAGCTCTCGGAAGTAAACGGGAGCCCGAAACTTACCGCGGAAAAAATCGATGCGGCCGATATCGACGGGATGGCCGAAAGGATGAAACGGGGCGGATTTGATCTCGTGGTAAACGCGACCCTGCCTAGGTTCGTCCACCATGTGATGAAAGCGAGCCGTCAGGCAGGCATCGATTATCTCGATATGGCGTCAAACGAGATTTATCCGGAACCTGAAATTCCGGTCGAACAGTTTTACTATGCCGATGAATGGAAATCCGCGGGGCTCAAATGCCTTACCGGCGCGGGAGGCGATCCCGGGCTTTCGAACATCATGGCAAAGGAGGCCGCCCTTTTTCTCGATGAAATCGAATATATGTCCATCAAGGACTACGGAATCGCCGAGAGCGATGTACCGGTGGCCCTCTGGTCCATGGAGACCTATCTCGAAGACTGCTCCCTTCCCGCTACGATCTGGGAAAACGGGAAACCGAAAAAGGTGGAGCCCTTTACGGGCAGAGAGGAGTACTATTTCCCGCCCCCCTTGGACGTTACGGGGGTCTGCTATTTCCACGATCATGAGGAGGCGGTAACCATCCCTCTTTACTGCGGAACACCGATAAAATACTGCGATTTCAAACTCGGCGAGCCGGGAACGGAGATGTGGAAATTTATTATCGATGGACTGGGACTGATGGATCCGGAACCGATTGATTTTGGAAACGGCTGCAAAGTCAGTCCCCGGGAGATGCTTTTCAAGAAAATCCCGTCGACCCCGCCCCCGAAAAAGCAGGTTGAACTGTACGAGAAGGGAAAACTGGAAAGCAGGCTGATGCTGACCTGTGATGTCAAGGGCAAAAGTGGAGGAAAGGAATACAAGATAAAAATGTGGACCGACAGTCCTTCGGGGGCGGAAGCATGCAGACGGATTCCCGGCACCAACGATGTTTCCTGGATGACCTCGATCCCCGCCTCGATTTTTTCCCTCATGATGCTTCGGGACCAGGTCGATCACGCCGGGGTGTTCCCGCCTGAGGTGTTTACTCGGGAAGAGGCGGATATTTTCTTCCGGGGGATCAAAGCGTGGGGTATTACGGTATATAAACAAATAGAAGAGGTGATTGGATGAGCAGTATTGCAAAGGTAACCGTTGTCGGCGTGGGGGCGCAGGGAAGCACCATCGCGAAACGGCTGCAGGACGAGGCCGCAGTAGAAGAGATCGTGTGTGCCGATTACGATCTAAAGGCCCGGCACCAACGACGTTTCCTGGATGACCTCGATCC
>CAYWIK010000153.1:0-3306 GCA_964458315.1 uncultured Spirochaetales bacterium
ACGGGGAACGGTTTCCCCCCGGAATGCTACACCCTCTTCAAGGTTATGTGGTACCTGGACAATGAACCGGAGATGTTCGATAGGGTCCATACAATTCTCGGTACGAAAGATTACATCAATTTTCGGCTTACCGGAGCACAAGCCACCGACTTCTCCTACGCAAGCGGACTCGGTGCGTACGATCTGACCGCGTGGAGCTACAAACCGGAGTATTTCGAAGCTGCCGGGATCGATGCAGGGCTGTTTCCGGAAATCGTTCCGTCTACGGAAATTATCGGGAGCCTTCTTCCGGATGCCGCCGATGTCCTGGGGCTTTCGAAAGAAACCAAGGTCGTATGCGGGGGGGTGGACAATTCCTGCATGGCTTTAGGGGCCCGGGCGATAAAAGAAGGAAGGGTGTACACCTCCTTAGGTTCCTCCTCCTGGATTGCCGTGGCATCACACAGTCCGGTTATCGATTCGGAAAAGCGGCCCTTTGTTTTTACCCACGTAGTTCCGGACATGTTTGCTTCGGCGGTAAGCATTTTTTCCGCCGGAAGCAGTTTCGCCTGGGTGCGGGACGTGATGTGCCGGGACCTGATCGAGCAGGCGGAACGGCAAAAAAGAGACGTTTGGGAGCTCATGACGGAGGAAGCGGCGCGTTCACGGCCGGGTGCAAAGGACCTCCTCTTTAATCCGAGCCTTGCGGGAGGTTCAAGCCAGGAAGCTTCGCCCCATATCCGGGGCGCCTTTTCAGGAATTGATTTAGGCCATACCCGGGCCGACTGCATTCGGGCGTCCATGGAAGGAATTGCCATGAATTTAGGCTCGGTCCTGCGGGTGCTCAGAGAAGTTTGCGAGCTCGAACCTGATATGCTTTTAGTCGGCGGAGGAAGCAAGAGCGCTCTGTGGAGGCAGATTTTCGCTGATGTGTTCGAAATGGCGGTGATTAAAACCAACGTCGGTCAGGATGCCGGCTCTCTCGGCGCGGCAGCCGTCGGCGCGGTAGGCTGCGGCTTGTGGAATGATTTTTCCAAAATCGATCAGGTGCACCGAATAGAGAACCGGGAAAAACCGGTCCTGAAAAACATGCAGGTGTATAGGAGGCTTCGTGAGGGTTTCGAGCTCCAGCGCAGGCAACAGGCGGAACTCGGCGAGTTTCTGCGGATCAGCTGAAAATACTATTGAGGAGCAGAGTCAATGGATAAACAATACGAGCATTTATTTACCCCGATCACCATCGGGAACAAGACGGTTTCCAACCGTTTCGCCTTAAACGCCATGGAGGGAAACGACGCGGACGAGGACGGAAACCCGACGGACAAAACATACCGGCGGTATGAGTCCTTCTTTCAGGGCGGTGCGGGGCTCATCGACCTCGAGGCAATTACCGTTACCGACGAGCATGTCTCGAGGAAGATGCAGATGAGCGTGCTGCCGAGAAACGAAAAAGCCCTCACTCAATTTGTAAAACGGATGCGGGAGATTAATCCGGAACCGGTGTTTGTATGGCAGCTCACCCATGCCGGGGAGCTGGCCAACCCGGATTTTTCCAAACGGGTCTGTGTAAAACCCCTCCCGGGTTTCGGCGGGAACATTCTTTCCGAAGGGGACATCGAAAAAGCAATCGACCAATTTGTCCTTTCAGCAAAGATCGCCCACAACTGCGGCGCCGACGGGGTCGATTTCAAGAACTGCCACGGGTATCTTGATTCCCAGATTTTACGGCCCTACAACGACCGGGACTGGAAGTACGGCGGCCCGTGGGAAAACCGCAGGCGGTTCACCTTCGAAATATACGAGCGGATTCAGAAGGAGATCAATGATCCCGACTTTTTAATCGGTTCAAAAGTGTCTATGTGGGAAGGGTTCCCCGGCGGTCAGGGCACGGCAGGCCCCCGGTCCCCGGTACTCGACTTGACCGAATCCCTGGACCTGGTAAAGGGGATGCAGGAACGGGGGGCGGCGTTCATTATCGTTTCCGCGGGAAGCCCGTCTCTCACCCTCGCCCTCACCCAGCCGGACAGGAGAATTCCCGACTATGTCTATCTCCACTTTACCTTTCAGAAACAGGTGCGGGACTTGCTATCCCCCGAAACCGTGGTGGTCGGTTCCGGGTATTCGGTCCTCGGGAAAGGGAAGAACGAACTGCAGGCCCTCGCTCCGGAGGAAAAATCACTCCTCTTCTGGGCGGAGAAGAACGTGGAAGAGGGGATTACCGACATGGTCGCTCTCGGCCGGCAGGCCTTCGCGGACCCCCGGGTCCCGAGGAAACTGAAGGAAGGGAAAGGGGATGAGATTAACTGGTGCATCGCCTGCGACCGCTGTGTAGAGTTTCTCATCCATCAGGAAAATATCGGCTGTGCCGTACATCAGCCGGAGTATGTTAAGCTGTACAAAGACATGAAAAATCGTACCGGCGCTCTCAAGGCAAAACGTACGTAATAATGAGGAGGATTATATGAAAATCGGCATTTTTACCGCTACATACCTTGATATGGAGCTCGAGGAAGTATGCAAGATGGCTTCAAGGCTCGGATACGAAGCGGTCGAACTTCCCGCTTTTCGGGGGAATCCCCATCTCGACATCGAAGAGATAGTAAAAGGGAATAATGCGAAACATTTAAAAGACACGATTACCAGCTACGGGATGATTATTTCCGCCTTGAGCAACCACCCTGAGGGGCAGATTATTCTAGGTCCCTTCGGAAAGGACACCGACGCGATCTATCCCGGGAGCAAGGAAGAAAAATATACTTTTGGGATGGATCGGATGATCAAGACCGCCCAGGCCGCCAATGCCCTGGAGGTCCCGGTGGTCTGCGGTTTCATAGGATGTGAAAACTTCGGGCGGTTCTTTCCCTGGCCCTATTCCAAAGGCTGGGCGGACATGGAAGATGAGTTTGTAGACCGCTGGGGAAAGGTCCTGGACAAGTTTGCAGAATACGGTGTCAAGTTCGCCCACGAACCCCATCCAAGCGAGCTGGTGTATGACATTGGTACGGCACTCAGGAGTGTAGAGCTCATGGGCGGCCGGAAAGAATGGGGTTTCAACTACGATCCTGCCAACCTGGTCTACTTAGGAATAGATGTGGAGCGGTTTGTCGACGAGCTGCATGACCGGATCTACCACGTCCATGCCAAAGACGGCGAGCTGGTCAGGCACAATCAGCGGCGGTCGGGACATATCCCCCAGGGGGACTGGCAGCGTTTAGGCCGCGGGTTCAGGTTCCGTATCCCCGGGTGGGGGTCGGTGCCCTGGAAAAAGGTCATTACCGAGCTTTCCCTCATCGGCTACGATTATGTGATGAGCTACGAGCACGAAGA
>CAYWIK010000154.1:0-3299 GCA_964458315.1 uncultured Spirochaetales bacterium
TTTGTATTAGACGGCTACAGTCTTATCTATCGTTCCTATTTTGCCTTTATGAACAACCCCTTCTACAATCCGCAGGGGGAGAATACAAGCGCGGCATTCGGCTTTTTTCGCACCCTTTTTAGCTTTTTCCAACAGTATGAACCCCGCTATTTCGCCGTTGCAATGGACTCTTTGACCCCGACCTTCAGGCATGAAAAGTATGCGGAATATAAAGCTACCAGGGACAAGACCCCGGAGGAACTCCATGCACAGGTCCCTCTTATAGAAGAGATCCTCAATGCTCTGGGAATAAAACAAATCCGCTATGACGGGGTGGAAGCGGACGATATTATGGCAACTTTCGCCGCTTACTGCCGGGAGGAAGGCCGTCCCTGTTTCATCATGTCCGGGGACAAGGACCTCATGCAGCTTGTGGAAGGGCCGGTAAAGATGCTTATTTCCGAAAAGGGCAGTTATGTAGAGTTGGGCCGTGAGGAAGTGTATAAAAAATTCGGCATTTATCCCGAACAGGTCCTCGACTATTTGTCTCTTATCGGGGACCAGTCGGACAACATCCCGGGCGTGAAAGGAATCGGCCCTAAGACCGCGGTTACCCTTCTCACAAAATATAATGATCTGGACGGTATTTACGAAAACCTCGAGCAGCTTCCCGCCGGGCAGAAGAAAAAACTCGAGGAAAACAGAGAAAACGCGTACTTGAGCAGGGAGCTTATAGTCCTCAAACGGGATGTGCCCATCGAAACCACGGTGGAGAGCTGTAAACTTGAAAAACTCGATGCCGAGGCTGCCGTTCCCTTGTTTCTCGCCCAGGGGATGAACAGCATTGTGAAAGAGCTCGGGTGGGAGGAAACAATCCTGGAAGCGCGGGAGACCGTCAAAGACCTGAAACAGGATTATACCCTTGTCCTGGACGAAGAGGAGTTTAATCGCCTGCTCGAATCGGTCCGTCAGGCGGGGTTGTTTGCCTTCGACTGCGAAACCGACAGTCTGGACCCGCTGACGGCGATTCCGGTGGGCTTTTCCTTAAGCACTGAACCGGGACGAGGCTGCTATATTCCGGTCAAGCCCCCCGGAGCAGGTTGTCTGCCTGAAGATACGGTGCGCCGGGGCCTTAAATCAATCCTTACGGACAATCGCCTAAAATGTGTCGGGCAGAACCTCAAATACGACTATCATGTATGCCGCGGCTGGGGAATCGAGATAACCAACATTCATTTCGACACGATGGTCGCCGCCTGGCTATTAGAAAGCAGCGGAACATTCGGTATGGACGGCCTGGCGGAACGATATCTCAACTACCGGACCATTCATTTTGACGAGGTCGTAGAAAAAGGAAAGACCTTTGATACCGTGACCCTGGACCGAGCGCTGGTCTACGCCGCGGAGGACGCGGACATAACGTTGCGGCTCTATCGCTGTTTTGAGGAGCAGATTAGAAAGCGCGGGATGGAGAAACTTCTTTATGAGATGGAGATCCCCCTCATTCCGATACTGGCCGCAATGGAGCGCGAAGGGATCGGGATCGAATACAAGGTCCTCGAAGAATATTCACGGGAGCTGGAGGAGAAACTCGGGGCAATTGAAGAAGAAATTTTCGGTCTCTGCGGCGAAGTGTTCAACATCAATTCGACCAAGCAGCTTCAGGTTATTCTGTTCGAGAAACGGAAACTTCAGCCCATTAAAAAGACAAAAACCGGATTTTCCACGGATAATTTCGTCCTCGAGGAGCTCGCAAAGGAAGACCGGGTCCCGGAGCTGGTGCTCAGGCACCGAGGACTTTCAAAACTGAAGTCTACCTATGTAGACACCCTGCCGAAACTTGTGCGTCCGGAAACAGGGAGAATCCACACGAACTATCTGCAGACCGGGACCGCGACCGGACGGCTTGCAAGCCGGGACCCAAACCTGCAGAATATTCCAATCAAGACCGAAGAGGGAAGAAAAATACGGAGCGCCTTTGTTTCAAGGCCCGGCTGTGCCTTTATAAGCGCCGACTATTCGCAGATCGAACTCGCGGTCCTCGCCCATCTGTCCGAAGACCCGGAGCTTTGTGAAGCCTTTATAAAGGGGGAAGACATTCACCGGCGGACCGCGGGGTTGATTTTCGACCTGCCGCCCGAAGATGTGCAGCCGGAGCAGCGGAGAATTGCAAAGGTGATCAATTTCGGAATCATGTACGGCATGTCCGGTTTCCGGCTCTCCAGAGAATTAGGAATCCCACGGCGGCGGGCGGATGAGTTTATTGAGGCTTATTTTATCAAATACAGTTGGATCCGTGATTTTATCGACAACACCGTAGCCGAAGCGGAAAAAACCGGATATGCCCGGACGATGTTCGGCAGGACCCGTTTTATTCCCGGGATAAACAGCAAAAACCGGACCGAAAAATTGGCGGCCGAACGAGCGGCGGTGAACACGCCGATCCAGGGGACCGCGGCGGATATCGTGAAACTTGCGATGCTCGCGATCCATGACCGGCTGCCTCTCCTGCATCCGGAGGCGAAACTCCTGCTGCAGGTCCATGACGAGCTTATTTTCGAGGCCCCCTCCGAGACCGCGGGTGAGGCCGAGGAATTGATTCGGAGATTGATGGAATCGGTGGTGGAACTCCGGGTGCCCCTGCGGGTCGGAATCGAAACCGGTAAGAGCTGGGGCGATTTCCATTAGATTCGGTTCGAGAAAAGGAGCTGCGCGGGTGGTTATCGGAGTCGCGGGAAAATATTGCGCGGGCAAAGACCGGGTCATTCAATTTTTTCATCGTTACGCGGACTTCGACGAAGTAGATGTTGATAAGCTGGGGCACCGTGCCCTAAAAGCGAAGAAAGATGAAATTGCGGCCCGGTTCGGAGACGGCGTGCTGGATGGAAAGGGCGGGGTGGACAGAAAAAAACTAAGCGCTCTGGTGTTTAAAAGCCGGGAAGCCCTGGACCGGCTCGAACGAATCGTCCATCCATATATGAAAGAGGAAGTCCGCCGTTTTATCGAATCGCGGAAAGAAAGGCATGTGATTGTTAACGCGGCCCTGCTTTTTTACATGGGCCTGGATGCCTATTGCGATGCCGCCGTGTGGGTGCGGGCCCCTTTTTGGTCTCGGCTCAAGCGCGCGGTGGAACGGGACGGGATTTCTTTCCGAGAGGCGGTGAGGAGGTTTCGCGCCCAGAGGAAATTGAAACCTCAACAAATGAAAAAGGATGTCGATATTTATACTATAAGGAATTCCGGCAGCCTGCGGAAGCTGGACGAAAAGGCTGCGGAGATTTTGAAAAAAGAAGGAATACTGTAGCCTATGGAACATAAAA
>CAYWIK010000155.1:0-3273 GCA_964458315.1 uncultured Spirochaetales bacterium
TTCTGGAAACGGGCGATGAATCGGCGCTGTCCGCCGAACAGAAAGATAACGTACAGGAGATATTGAAGGCCGGAAATCATCTCCTCAAACTTATTGATACGATGCTCGAGTTTTCGGCGGTCAATGAGAATCTCCTGAATTTACAAATCGAGAAGATTGACTGCGGGCCTGTTATCTCCGAATGTCTGGAAACAATGGGACCGGCTGCCGCAACGCGGAATATATCCCTTGATGCGGCAATAAAAAAAAGCTGTATCATTCAGGCAGATAAAAACCGTTTTCGTCAGGTCCTTTTAAGCCTCATCTCGAATGCCATTAAATATAACCGAGACAACGGTTCGGTAACGGTTTCATGCAAATCGACCGAAGGGTGTGTTCGAATCACCGTAACCGACACGGGGAGGGGAATTGAACCGGAATATCAAAATACCGTTTTCGAGCCCTTCGAAGGAACGGGCACCCGTTATTCCGTCACGTCGGGTATCGGTATCGGCCTTGCCATGGCAAAACAGCTTGTTGAAGAAATGAAGGGGAATATCGGAGTCGAGAGCAGAATCGGCGAAGGCAGCAGTTTTTGGTTCGAACTGCCTTATGAAGCCGGTTAGGCCTCTTGATTCTTGTCCACCTTATTAAAGCCGTATATAATTGCAGAAATGAAGCTCTCCGTTGCATCACGCCGCGGGCGCCGCGGCCTAATGTATTTTTTCATTGTCCTGTTTCTTTGCGGGGCAATGGGGCCTTTCGGGTTTTTTAGTCCCGGCGGACTTCCCGCAGAAGAATCGAAGAAAGAACCGATACGGATCGGCGCCTCCCTCTCCCTGACCGGCAGCTACGAAGAAACTTCCCGAATGATCTATGACGCCTATCTTCTCTGGGAAAAGGAAATCAATGAACGCGGGGGCCTTTTAAACAGACCGGTAGAGCTGATTATTTTAGACGATAAGAGCGACCCGTTCAGGGCCCGGGAGATTTACAGGAAACTGATTGAAGAAGAAAAGGCGGACCTCGTGCTGTCCCCCTACGGCACCCCGATTACCTTGTCCGCGTCTGAGATTACGGAACAGCACAAGATGGTAATGATCGCCTGCGGCGCTGCGGGTGAGCGGATCTGGAAGCGGGGATACCGCTATATTTTCGGAATGTACGCCCCGGCGAAACGGTACTTTATCGGATTTCTCGACCTTATTGCGCGGCAAGGACTCGAGACCGTGAGTATAATTTACGAGAACAATATGTTTAACACCGACGCGGCAATCGGGGCGGTCGCCTCGGCCCATAAGTTTGGTATAACGATTAAACACCTCATAAGCTTTAACTATTCTTCCTCAAATCTGGAAGCGATTATTGAAGAATGTAAAGAAGACCCTCCGGACGCACTCATTTTTTGCACCTATCCCGGCGCCGGGTATAATTTCTTAAGCATAATGGAAAAAGAACAGTTTAAACCGAAGGCAACGGCAATGACGATTATCCCGGTCCATCCCGATTTCGGAAAAAATGCGGGCGGCATATCGGAAAACATCTTTGCCCCCTCCCAATGGGAACCGGTAGAGCGGATCCCATTCCCGGGAACACAACAGTTCATCCACAATTTCACCCGGTTTGCGGGCCGCGAACCGTCCTACCACGCAACCTCGGCCTACTCCTCCTGTCTCATTCTCGAGAACGCGGTCCAAGCGGTCCGGTCCCTCGACCATGAAAAAATCCGCGATTTTATCATATCTCTCGACACCGTGACGGCCCTCGGCAGGTTCAAGTGCGATTATACGGGCAAACAGATCGGGCATAATCCGCTGATTATTCAGTGGCAGGACGGGAAAAAGCAGATCGTCTATCCCCCGAATCTGGCAACGGCGGAGCCGAGGCTTTGAAAATGCTTAAAAAAAAGCGGAACCTGCCGAATAGAATTACCTTTTATATCATTCTTCCGGTTATCGCCGCGGGCTTTCTCTTTACCCTTCTCATGGTTTCAATTTTAACACCGAGAGTAACTTCCTATTTTGAAGAGAGAACCACCGCAAACTTAAAATTAGCCTCGCAGATAGCAATCAACCTCTGCGATGAAAACCTCAACACACTGCTGCACTTACGGCTCGAAAACAATTTAGATATGGTCGAAACGATGCGGAGAGACACCCTGGCACGGATTGAATCGGCCGCGGAACAGTTCCCGTCCATCAATATCATCGTCCTGGAAGAAGAAGAGCGGATTGTTACAGCGTCAAACATCACAATTCCCGATCCGTCGATTTTTTCCCGCCTTCCCACAAAAATGCACGATGTAATGTCCGTTCAAACAGAAAACAGGCAATATCTCGCGTTTTCCCGGTATTTTCCCTTCTGGCGGTGGGACATCGTCAGCATCATCTCCTACGAGGACGCATTCGCCATGGTTAATCTCATGCGCATGTATATTTACCTGACCATGCTCGGGTTCCTCGTCTTCATCGTCACCGCTTTTCTCCTCTTTTTCTATTTTCTCGTGAAAAAGCCTCTTTCCGAAATGGCCGTCGTGGCGGAAGACATCACAGGCGGCAGAATGCGGCGGGTAAAAACATCGAGGAATGATGAAATCGGCAGGGTGATTGCAACTTTCAACAAGATGGTTGACAGCTTAGAAGAAAACCGGAAAGCACAGCAGGCTTCCCTCGAGGAAAAGGAGGTCCTCCTGCGGGAGATCCATCACCGGGTAAAAAACAACCTCAATATTGTTTCGAGTCTTTTAAACCTGCAGTACGACATGGTAAGCAATACCAGCCAGGCAAAGCAGGCCCTCAAAATGAGCCGCGACAGGATATTTTCCATGGCCCTGGTCCATGAAAATCTTTATCAGTCGGAAACTTTGTCGCAAATAGACATGAAAGAATATATCGATACGATCTCGAATAACCTGCACAATTTGTATGCCGCGGAAAAAAATATTACAATCAAAACCGATATTGACAACATCACCATGACGATTGAACACGCTTCTCCCTTCGGGCTTCTATTAAACGAGATTATTACGAACTCTCTGACCCATGCGTTTCCCTCAAAAGAGAACGGAACCATTGAAGTATCACTCAAGTCTCAGGCAAACGGGAGCTGCCGGCTCATGGTCGCGGACAATGGTATCGGCCTGCCGGAAGGACTTGATGTCCGCAACACCAAATCCTTAGGCATGCAGCTGATCTCGGTCCTTTCTGAGCAGCTGAACGGCCGGCTTACCGTCGAGTGCGGCGGCGGCGCCGTCTTCACCCTCGATTTTCACATACAATAGACGTGCCGTTCAGC
>CAYWIK010000156.1:0-3265 GCA_964458315.1 uncultured Spirochaetales bacterium
GTGAACACAGCAATACTCACCATTTTACCACCATGACCAGCGGGTTTACCTCGGTGACGAACGAGTATATGCTGAAATTGTGCCTGCGGATAAAGCGGGCGCTTCAGCGTAACAAGTATAATTTCTACGAGCTGATCGAATCGGGCTATTTCAATAACGAAAACAGCATGTACCGGGACCACGATGTCTATACCTACCTGGACGGACTTGCCGCACGAAACCCGAAAATTCAGGAACAAGGCACCCTGACGCGGTTCCTCAGGGACTTGATCCAGGTTTTCGAAGATACCGATTTAGACAACCTGAAAGCCAGGGTCGATGAGCTGATCAACTATTTCGAGACCCAGTATCCGGGAAAGAAAGACCTTCCCTATATTCAGACCTTAAAAGGAATGTGCCGGGAGTGGGAGTCCGCCTGCCTTTGGGGCTACTTCGGCTGGGACTCGGCATCCATCTCCCACCTGCGGCTCGGCTTTTATACCGGGGACATCTTTACCGAAGAGCCGACCATCAATCGGGACGTAGCGCCGATCCTCGAACTCATAAAACGGGTAAACCCCCAGGTACTCACCCTGGCATTCGATCCTGAAGCCAGCGGACCGGACACCCACTACAAAGTGATGCAGTCCATCACCGAAGCGCTAAAGCTGTATGGCGAAGAAAGACCGGAAGAAGATATTGAAATTATCGGTTACCGGAACGTATGGTACCGTTTTCATCCGGCGGAGGCCAACATTTTTGTCCCGGTCTCCCTCAATATGCTCACCCTGCAGCACGAATCGTTCATCAACACCTATATTTCCCAAAAAGACGCTTCCTTTCCAAGCTATGAATACGACGGCCCCTTCTCTCTCCTCGCCCAAAAAATCCAGGTTGAACAGTACAATAACCTCGTCACCTGTTTAGGCAGGGAATATTTTTACGAACACGAGAGCGCGTTGATTCGGGCTACCAGGGGATTTGTATTCCTGAAATCAATGGGCAAGAAGGAATTTTATTCCCATACAAGGGCGCTGCGGAAAAAAACAGAGGACCGGTAACCGTTATGCAGGGCGGAACGAAAACCTTCCAAAAAAACGCAAACCTTGCGGTTGTCCTCCATGCCCTCAGGTGGTACGGCAGGTTGAGCAGAATCGAGCTTGCCCGGATTTTGGGATTAAACCGTTCGACCATCACCCATATCGTATCCTCCCTTCTCGAAAGGGGGATCGTCCGTGTCGATTCCGAAGGAGAACCGTCAAACCTCGGAGGCAGAAAACCGGTCTATCTGCGGATCAACGGCGCCTTCGGCGCCGTTGTCGGCCTGGAAATGCAGTATACCCTCTGCCGGGCGGTGCTCTTCGCCCTTGACGGAAGAGAACTCTGCAGGCGGAGTATCAGATTTGAAGACGCGGAACAAGACGGAGACAGAGGATTCGCGGACCGGTGTATCCGGGCGCTTCGGGAAATGGCGCGGATAGCCGAAGACCGGGGGCACCCTCTCCTCGGCGCCGGGGTCGGCGTCCCGGGGGTGGTTGATCCATTCCGGGGCAGGATTGTCCGCTCCCGGACCCTTCATCTCGCGGATTTCGATTTTGCCCGCAGGATCGATTCGGCGGTTTCTTTCCCCGTGCTGGTGGAAAATGATGCAAACTGCTGCGCCCTGCGGGAGCTGGAGAAACAGATGGGCCGCGGTCCGGAAAACTTCCTCTATCTCCTGCCGAAGTTCAATACGGAAACTTCCCCTTTGAAGGGTGAACGGGTGGTCGGGATCGGAATGGGCATCGTCATCGGAAACGAAATCTATCACGGCAACAGCTTTGCCGCGGGGGAATTTCGCAGCGTTTTCTGGAAACAGGGCAACCATGAACAGATCAATCTCAAAAGCGGCTATCTGCTGAAAATAGAAGAAGATCGGCATATTCTACGCCGTTTTTTCAGGGAAGTAGCGTTAAACCTTTCGCCTATTATTTCGGTATTGAATCCCGGGCGGATCTATATCGGAGGAGACGCGGGAGAGTACTATGATGTAATGATTGATGTGATTCAGTCTGAATTGAACGAGCGGTATATCGGCTTGGAGGAGCGGGGCTGTGAATTAGTTCCCGCAGATTACGATAAGTGCGATGTCGCGTACGGCGGCGGGGCATTGGTGTTCGAAAAATTATTCCGCCTTCCGGACCTCCGCAAGATCGATATTTATTATTCCTTGGACTGGGAATCAGTCTTACAAAATGCCGGGGCCGGGGCCGCCGAGGCGGACCGCGCCGCGGAACATCATGATTCGGTGGTATTATGAGCAAATATTATCTTGGTGTTGACTTAGGCGCGTCTCTGATCAAGTTCATGCTGATGGGTGAAGACGGCGTGTCGGGGCCGGTGCGGCGGCTGCCGACCCGCGGCGAAAAGGGCCCGGATGCCGTCCTCAAACAGCTCGGTGAAGCGATCGGCCTTGCAAAAGAAGAATTATCCGGTGAAGAATCCCTCGAAGGCATCGGGCTTGGGACCCCCGGACTCATCGGCGCCGGCGGAGAGATTATCGGCGAAGCGGTGAATATTCCCGGCTGGCGGGACGTAAACTTAAAAGAAATTATCGAATTAGAGGCTGAGCTTCCTGTAATCGTGCAAAACGATGTCAATCTGACCGCTTTAGGAGAGTATGTGTACTACGCCGAAGAAGGTGTTCGGAACCTTGTCTGCATCTCCATCGGCACCGGTATCGGCGGCGGGTTCGTCATTAACGATGAGCTCTACACAGGCAGCCACGGCCTGGCCGCTGAAATCGGCCATATCATCGTGGAACCGGAAGGGATCGAATGCAACTGCGGTCAGCGGGGCTGTCTGGAAGCGTACGCTTCCGCGAACGGCATCCTTTTCAACTGTAAACGCCTCGCCGTTAAGTTCCCGAGCGCCCTTGCGGAGCTCTGCACGGGCAACGCGGAATGGGTAACCGCGGAGCTTGTCTACACCTATGCCAGGCAGGGAGACAAACTCGCCTTAGAAGTCCATGATCTTGCCGGCAGAATGCTTGCGCGGGCGATCGGACAGGTCATGAACCTTCTCGCCCCGGATGTCATCGTGCTCTGCGGCGGAGTAATGAACTCCGCGGACATGATTCTTCCGGCGGTCCTCGAAGCCCTCCCTCAGTACAGCATCGACGTGATCCGTGAACGATGTTCCGTGGTACCGGGAACCTTAGGCCAAAACGCGGGGGTAACCGGCGCGGCGCTCTATGCCCTGCAGGAGTTCGGGATTCCGGAGCAGGAAGAGGAACAATAGGGATGAT
>CAYWIK010000157.1:0-3190 GCA_964458315.1 uncultured Spirochaetales bacterium
TGTTCCCGAGACGGTCGAGAATGCTCATGTAATCGAGCTTTCCGATGTAGTGTCCATAGGGAAGAAGCTCCTTTTTTTCGAGCCCTAATGCGTCAGCCAGCTCATACACCTGCTTCATGTCAGATTCCGCTGCTTCAGCAATCTCCCAGTCCTTCATTTTTGTTGGGTCTAGTTTTGCCATAAACCACTCCTTATTAAATTTTTTTTATATGCAAGCGTTACGCTTAATACCTGTATATGCTGTCCCCCCGTTCTACGTACGCGTAGGCGCTGTGGTTGTGGATGCTTTCAAAGGTTTCCGCCTCGATCTTGAACCACTTAAAGGGATAGTATTCTTCTATTTTTTGGGTCACTTCCCGGACAAGGTCTTCGACAAACTTCGGATTATCGTACGCCGATTCGGTCACATGTTTTTCATCTTCCCGTTTTAAAAGGGTAAAAAGCTCGCTGCTGGCGCATCCTTCGATGATTTCGATGATGTCCTCGATCCAGAAAAACTCTTCAAAATAGAGGGTGGCCGTTACCGTGCCGCGCTGGTTGTGGGCGCCCCGGTTACTGATATTTTTGGAACAGGGACAGACCGTTGCCACCGGGACCTGGATCCCTAGATAAAAACAACGCTTCACGCTGTCCACTTCCCCAAAGTATTCGCAATGATAATTCATGATGCTCCGCTCTTTTGACACCGGGGCTTCTTTTTCGATAAAATAGGGAAAAGAGACTTCACCGTAGGATGTCTGCGCCTTGAGTTTTGCCCGAATTTCTTCGAGCATATTGAGAAAGTTGGCCATGGAGAAGTCGGCGTTGTATTGATTAAAGATTTTGATGAATCGGCTCATATGGGTGCCTTTCAAGTTATGCGCTAAATCGGCATATATACTGATATTGGCAACCGTATGCTGAAACTTATTTTTTCTGTCCAGTACGACGATTGGATAGCGGAGGTTCCGGACCCCCACTTTATTGATTGTAATCTTTCGCGTATCCGTCTGATTTTGAATATCGACCATGCCCCTCAAGCCTTCGTGTATTTACCTATCACATTTTTTAGCAGTGTGCAATCTAATTCATAAGTATTTGCAAAGATTGGTAAATTTTTACAAAACCTATTCGTTAATGCGGTTTATACTACACTCAATAAAAAATGTTATGTAAAGGAGAAAGTTATGGGACAATTCGAACGATTCATTTCTGTTGCTGAAAACATTCACTGTACGCTTATTAGAAAGGTAGGCGGAAAGTTTGCACGTCAGCTCGATGACGGATCATGCAAAATATTTTACTGGGAGGACGGAAACGAGAAGTCCCTCCCGGTGCCGGAAAAGTTTGCAAACGGCGCGGATTGGAAGAATGGAAAAGTGAAACATCTTGCTGTTGCTATGTGGCAGGGTTTTTACGGTAAGAGTGACGAACAGCAGGCCGGAGTAGATTACATCAAATACTGGGCGCGGACCCAGGAGAAGTACGGCGCGACTTATCAGGATGTAAACGTTGACGAGTTCAGCACCGATGTGGATGAGCGAAAGAAGTTGATCGCCTGGGTGGCGAAAATCGTGCAGGAGGCGTCGGGGCTTCCTCTCAGTATCGACAGCTCGAATCTGGATCTTCTAAAATCAGGACTCGAAGCATGCGATACATCCAGGGGAAAACCGATGGTCAACTCGGTTTCCCTCGAACGGGGAGACGCTATCGAGGTTGCAGGTTCTTTCAAAGCCGCTGTGATTGCCGGGGCCACGGGTGAAGAAAGCATGCCGGAAACAGTGGAAGAACGGGTTGAAAACTGCGTCAAGGTAATGGAAAAACTCAATGCCGTCGGTATCAAAAATCCGGAAGTCCACTTTGACCCCCTGGTGTTCCCGGTCAGCGTCAACAAGGAAAACGGGGTGAACGTCATCAAGACCGTCGAAACGCTTCGGGATAAATACGGTGATGAAATCCATTTCGCGCCGGGATTGAGCAATATTTCTTACGGACTGCCGAACAGAAAGCTCATTAACCAGGTATTTACCTATGTCTGCGCCAAATCCGGACTCGACGGCGGCATCGTCGACCCGCGGCACATCAACCTCAAGGTGCTCAATTCGATGGATGAGAGTTCCGAGCAGTACAAGCTCGCTTCGGACCTTGTCCTCGGTAACGATGATTTTGGAATGAAATACATCAGCGCTTCCCGGGAAGGGAAACTGTAAGCTTTAAAAGGAGTCAGCATGTCTGCAACATTGATTAAAGGCACCGAAATACGGGAAGAAATTCTTGAAGAAATCACCGCGGAAACGGGCAAACTAAAGGACAAGCACGGAAGACCTCCGGGACTGGTTACCATCCTCGTCGGAGAGAACCCCGCGTCGATTTCCTACGTAACCTTGAAAATAAAGACGGCGCACAGGGTGGGCTTTAAAGAGATCCAGGACAACCAGCCGGCGGACATCTCTGAAGAGGACCTGCTCGCGTTGATCGATAAATACAACAAGGACGACACCATAGACGGGATCCTTGTACAGCTTCCTTTACCCGACCACATCGACGATAAAAAGGTCCTCTATGCTATCGATCCGGACAAGGACGTAGACGGCTTCCATCCGGTCAATGTGGGACGGCTCATGATCGGCGGGGACGAGGTAAAATATCCTCCCTGTACGCCCGCGGGCATCCAGGAGATGATCATCCGGGCGGGGGTCCCCACCGAAGGCGCTGAAGTCGTGGTGGTCGGACGGTCGAATATCGTTGGAAAGCCGATTGCCAATATGATGCTCCAGAAGGCGGACGGGGCGAACAGCACTGTGACGGTGGTCCACACCAGGACCAAAGATATGGAAGCCCACTGCAAGCGGGCGGACATCCTCATCGTGGCCGCCGGTGTGCCGGGGCTGGTCAAGCCTGAATGGATCAAACCGGGTTCCTGCGTCATCGACGTCGGGGTAAACCGGGTCGGGGAAAAGCCGAGCAAGAAGGACCCCAACAAAATGGTGGCAATCCTCAAGGGTGACGTGGATTTTGATGCAGCCAAGGAGATTGCGGGCTACATCACCCCGGTCCCCGGAGGTGTCGGTCCGATGACCATCACCATGCTCATGCGGAACACTCTCCGCTCCTTCAAGTTCCGGGTGGGAGCAGCTTAGCCGGGCCGCCAAAGTTCACAGCATAAAGAGCAATTCACGCCCCCGCAGCTGCGGGGGTTTTTTAATGACCG
>CAYWIK010000158.1:0-3172 GCA_964458315.1 uncultured Spirochaetales bacterium
CCGGATATTTTTCCGGCGATAGGATACGGGTTTGTCATTTTTCCAAGAAAGCAGTATATATGGAGTGCCGGGCGGCGTCTATAAGCAACGGGCGGGTAAGAGGAGGTTGCATGCCTGATTTGTCGGAACAGAATATACAGAAGCATACAGAACGGGCGCGGGAGCTGACAGGCCGAATGAGCCTGCGGGACAAAGTCTGGATGATGACATCCGCAACGCCGGTCCTGCGGGTCGCCTTTGATTTTTTTATCCGCAGACACTACAACAGCAAACCCTACCTTGCAGGCGGCAACAGGCGCTTCGGAATACCGCGGATTGCCTTTGCCGACGGTCCGCGGGGGCTGGTATGCTCGAAAGCAACCTGTTTT
This sequence comes from uncultured Spirochaetales bacterium, assembly GCA_964458315.1. GTDB lineage: Bacteria > Spirochaetota > Spirochaetia > SPDA01 > CAZSGZ01 > CAYWIK01. The sequence goes on from CAYWIK010000158.1 coordinate 369, forward strand.
CCCGTGTCCATGGCCCGGGGCGCCGCCTTTGATACCTCCTTGGAAGAGCGGATCGGGGAGGCCGTAGGCAGGGAGCTCCGTGCGGTCGGAGGCAACTATTACGGCGGTGTCTGTATCAACGTGCCCAGGCATCCCGCCTGGGGGCGCAGTCAGGAAACCTATGGAGAAGACCCGTTTCTCTTAGGGGAGTTCGGCGCGGCGCTGACCAGGGGTGTGCAGCGGCACAATGTAATGGCCTGCGTAAAACATTACGCTTTAAACAGCATGGAGAACGCCCGTTTCAAGGTCGATGTCCGGTGCAGCGAGCGGACCCTGCGGGAGGTGTATCTCCCGGCTTTCAGGAAGTGTATCGATGCCGGTGCTGCGAGCATTATGGGGGCGTACAACAAGTTCCGGGGAGAACACTGCTGCCATAATGCATATCTGCTTAAGAAAGTGCTCCGTGACGACTGGAATTTTTACGGTTTTACCTTGAGCGATTTTGTTTGGGGAATCAGGGACACGAAGGCTGCGGCTGACGGGGGCATGGAGGTCGAGATGCCCTTTCACCGCTTTTACGGAAAGCGGCTCCTTAGGGCGGTGCAGCGCGGTGAGGTGGAAGAGAGGATTATCGACGAGGCGGTTTGCCACATTGCTGGAACGGTCCTGTTGTTTGCCGAGGCGGAGGACCCGGAAGAGGAGTATTCCCGGCGGCTCCTCGCCTGTCCCGAGCATGTGGCCCTGGCTGTCGAGGCTGCGGAAAAGGCGATGACACTGGTTAAAAACGACGGCAGCCTGCTGCCCCTCGACAAAAAACAGATACGGAAGCTCGCGGTCCTCGGCAAGCTTGCAGACCAGCCGAATATCGGCGACCACGGTTCTTCCATGGTCCATCCCCCGTACACCGTCTCTCCTCTGCAGGGCTTTAAAAACCTGCTGGGTCCTTCGGTTGAGATAACGCAGCATGACGGGAAGCTTTTAGGGCCGGCCGTAGAGGCTGCGAAGAGGGCCGACGCCGTGGTTATCGTTGCAGGGTACGACTACTTCGACGAAGGAGAATATATGAAGGAGCAGATCCTGGCCGGGGGCGACCGGGATTCCCTCTCTCTTCACGATAACGAAATCGAGCTCATCAATGCGGCCGCTGAGGTAAACCGGAACTGTATAGTAGTACTAATCGGCGGCAACACCATCATCATGGAAGAGTGGAAAGAAAACATCCCGGCTGCCCTGTTTGCCTACTATCCGGGAATGGAGGGCGGAAACGTGATCGCCCGCACCCTCTTCGGAGAGGTGAATCCGGGGGGCAAACTTCCTTTCGTTATCCCTGCCGATTCTTCTCATCTTCCCCCCTTCGACAAAGACGCCGCCAAAGCCGAGTATGGCTACTATCACGGATACACGAAGCTGGACAAAGAGGGCATCGAGCCGGCTTATCATTTCGGACACGGCCTTTCCTACACCGTTTTTGAACAGAAGGATCCGAAGTTTGAGGTCGCCCACGGAGTGATCTCCGCTTCCTGTTTAGTAACAAATACGGGCGGACGGGACGGAGACCAGGTCATCCAGTTCTATGCAGGGTTTGAAAAATCGAAGATCGACCGGCCGGTGAAACTGCTGCGGGGATTTCGGCGGGTCAGCCTTGGGCCGGGAGAAAGCCGGAGGGTGGAGATTCACTGTCCCGTGCGGGAACTTGCGTGGTACAATCCTGAGAGCGGGTCCTGGGAACTGGAAGATATCAAGTACAGCGGGTATATCGGACCAAGCAGCAACCCCGAGGAACTGCTCCGGGGAAAGTTTATTCTTTAGCCGGGCCGCTGTTCCGGGCGGCTGCCGGTTGTTATAATACGGTCCATGTCTGAAACATACATCCGAAAGAAAATTCTTTTCTCAGTCCTCATCGTTGTTGCCATGGCATTCTGGGGAGGGGCGTGGAGCGTTGCCAAACTCGTGACCGATACCGTATCGGTACAGACGGTAGTATTTTACCGCTTCCTTATTTCCGCCCTGGCTATTTTACCGGTGGTTTTTATTTTCCGGCAGCGTTTCCGGCTGGATAAGCGCGGTTTTCTCTGGATCCTTTTTGGGGCGATCCTGTTCACCGCATACAACGAGCTCTTTTTTACCGGGGTGAAACTGGGCCTTGCAGGTGCCGGGGGTGTGCTGGTGACGACCACTAACCCCATCTTTACCTACACCCTGGTGGTTATTCTGTTCCGCCACCGCCTTTCCCCGGGTGCGGTACTTGGCCTTGCCTTAGGGTTCTTTGGAGGATGTGTGATGCTCAGGATTTGGACCTTTGAAGCGGAGGAAATTTTCAGGCTCGGAAACGGGATTTTTCTCATTTCCGCCGTGGTATGGGCCGGTGTTACCATTGTGAGCGGTCATGCCCAAAAAATAGTACATTTCAGCACCTACACGTTTTATTTTTACCTGTTTTCCGCGGTTTTAAGCCTTCCTTTTTCACTTATAAACGGAGATACGCTGCTCGTCTTCAGCCAGGGGGCTGTTTTCTGGCTGCAGCTCCTGTACTTGAGTTTATTCGCCATGGCTTTCGCCGCCTCGGTTTTTTTTATCGCATCGAACCGGCTGGGAAGCCATCGGGCGAGTCATTTCGTGTTCCTCATTCCGGCTTTTGCCCTTTTGTTCAGTTTCCTCATCTTAGGGGAAGTGCCGCGGTGGTATACGGTTACCGGCGGGTTGATGGCCATGGGAGCGGTGTACATCCTGAACCGGCCGGAGGTAACCGGGCGCCCGAAAAGGCCCTAGCAAAAAAACATTGAGTTTTTCCGGTAATAATTATAGGCGGAGGGACAATTAACTCT
>CAYWIK010000159.1:0-3144 GCA_964458315.1 uncultured Spirochaetales bacterium
TCATACATTGATCATAGCCTCATTATACGGTAATTGTCAAACTTCCATTAAATATGGCAAGGCTCATTAAATTTCACAAACCTTAATAAAGTAGGAAGAAAAGGCCTTGTCGATCCGCTTGTTTTTGCGTACACTATACATAACGCCATTTCGTATAGGAGATTTGTCGGATCTAGCCGATAGTAGTACCGGCTATGGGGAGATTTAAAAGCGTCTTTTTTATGCGAGGAGAGAAGAAAAAAGCGAGAGAGTAAAGCTGAGTAAAACAACAAGCATTGACTTCAAAAATATTTTTTGTTAGTCTGTTCTCGCGATAAAAGACGGGTATATTTGCGAATATATGTAAAAGGAGCATCAAATGAATCCAAGTAGAATTTACGTTTCTGACCGGGCCGTAAAGACTATTACCTCGCTATTGACTGTTCCGTTTTTTCGGAAAATCGGCATGAAAAATGTGGACAAGAAGATTGCCGAAAAGATGGAAGCAGAACGGAAAAACGGCGCCCCTACAAAGATGCTGGAAGACATGGGTGTTATGATCCACAACATGCTTCTTGCGGTAGACCGGTGGCTGTTAAACGCCAACGTTCCGAAATCAACGGCAAAACGACTTTTACGAAGCATGGGCGCAATGATGAACGCGAAAAATAAACCGATCGTGCAGTCGTTCGAAGAACGGTACGGCTACGCACCCCCCCGGTTTATTACCATCAGCCCTACCAAAAAGTGCAACCTTTCGTGTATCGGGTGTTACGCTGAGAGCGACGCCGACTGCGACGTAAGCCTTGATTTCGATACGGTTGATAAAATTGTTCAGCAGCAGAAAGACCTTTGGGGTTCTCATTTCACCGTTATTTCCGGCGGCGAACCGCTGGCCTGGAAAACCGACGGTAAGGGAATCTTAGATCTGGTGGAGAAACATCCGGACACCTTCTTCCTCATGTACACCAACGGCACCATGATTAATAGGGAAACAGCCGAGAGAATGGGACGTCTCGGAAACATCACCCCGTCTATTTCCGTTGAAGGTTTCGAGGAGGAGACCGATTGGAGGCGCGGAAAAGGAGTCCACAAAAAGATCCTCCGGGCATATGAATACCTTCGGGATGCAGGAGTGCTCTATGGCATGTCAATTACCGCGACCAAAAACAACGCGGAAACGGTTTTCAGCGACGAGTTTATCGATTTCTACTTCAAAAAGTGGGGCGTTTACTACGGCTGGATTTTCCAGTATATGCCGATCGGGCGCGCCTACAGCTTGGAACTGATGCCTACCGCGGAGCAGCGGTTTAACATGATGCGGAGAATGAACCAGCTTATCAAAGACGAGGGGCTTTTCCTTGCCGATTTCTGGAACAGCGGAACGTTGTGCAATGGATGTGTTTCCGCGGGGAGAAAGGGAGGATACATTTATATCAACTGGGACGGCGACGTAACTCCCTGTGTTTTTAATCCCTACAGCACCGACAATATCGTGAACACATTTAAAGCCGGGGGAACGATCGATAACGTGATCGATTCTCCTTTCATGAAGAAAATTCGGCAGTGGCAGACCGATTACTATGATCACGGCGGGACCGAAGGCGATTTCGGAAACATGCTCGCTCCCTGTCCGATGAAAGACCATCACGCGGAAATTCGCGGAATTATCGAAGAAGTCGGGGCGGAACCGATCGATGATCCGGCTGAAGAAGCTTTGACCGACCGGGGATACTATGAAGGTATGGTACAGTACGGGAAGGAAGTTGAAGCAATTACCCGAGACGTTTGGGAAAAAGAATATCTCGGAAAGAAAAAGAAAGACAAGCGGGAAGACAACAAGCGGACCGAAGGCGTAAGCGCCTAGGTCCGTCGGTTATTTCTGTTTATTTTACAATAATATACTCGTAGGGACCTAACAGGCGGATAAACTCCCTTTCTCCGTTCGGAAAGGTGATAATTCCGTAAAACTCCCCGATACAGCGGTAATAAACCGGACGGTCCATAAAAAGAAGAACAAAGCGCTGCAAAAATTTGGGAAGCTCTCCGATGATATCGGTGACGTTGAATAGATGGGTGCTGGAATAGGTCCCTTCCAGTGTGTATCCGTTTTCGCTGCAGCTGATTTTAAGCCGTGCGGGATACTTATGAGGCACATCCGGATGAGAGCGGAAATCATACGCTTCCACCGTATAGTTTTGTGAAGTGAAAATCCAATCTGTTCCTTTCGCTATGTTGAGCCTGGGCAGCCGGTCATAGCCGTAGTCTTCATGTGTATAATTTTCAAGGAGTCCGAGATGCCACCGCTCCTCCTGCGGGACCTCCGGGGGGCTGAAGAGACGCAGGGTGTAGGTTAAGGGATTCAGTTTTGTAAAGGGATTTATGGTGAGCTGCTTTTCGGCGAATCCCTCGCCGGTTACGGACATGGATGTACCGTTTACGTTTATCTGTCCCTGGACATTTGCCCAGGGACAGATAACCGCGCGTTGATCGAAAGCGGTTTTCTCCTCATCGTAATAATCGAGGCCGTCTCCCGGTTTCCATTCGGGAAGGATGTTAAGATAGGTAAGGTTGCAGGAGAATCCGTCGATGTCTATGGCGAAATTATAAAAGCCGTTTTCCCCGCGAACAATATTTACTCCGTCGGTTACGTATAACCGGTCTTCTGAAAATTGAATGTCCCGGTTTCTTATTTTGTACTTGTAAAAATATCCGTTCCCTTCGGGGTCGGAGACTCCTACGTAGATGCCCCAGTTATTGACCACCCCAGCTTTGACGCCGAAAAAGCTCATCATCAAAACCCATCCATTGTCGAACTGCGCCATGGCAAAAACGCTCTGGTTTCGGACATGTTCGAATTCTTCGTGGGTGAATGCCGCTTCTTCTGTAGTAACCGTTACAAGTTCCGGATTATCCCAAAGCCGGCTCTCGTCCGCCCCCCCTTCTTCCGCCGTGTCGGAACTTTTTTCCTGGGCGGACAGGAACGGGAGGGGCTGGAGGGCCGCTTGTATTAGAAAATATACAAGCGAAAAAGTAATTATTCGATACTTCATTTACCGAGCTTAAAAAGGGCTCCTACGGTCAGCCAGTAGTCGTATCTTCCCAAGTAAGAGCTTTCCACATAGAGGGCAAAGCTGTCGGAGAAAAAGTAATTAACCCCCTGAA
>CAYWIK010000160.1:0-3117 GCA_964458315.1 uncultured Spirochaetales bacterium
GTCGAGAATATATTCCGGGAAGTGGGATTTCCACTTCCCGGCAAAAGTTGTACTGCGGCTATACCCTTATTTTATTTTTTGGGCCATTTCGGATCGAGCCAGTAAGGCAGTTCGAACTTTTCTTCTCCGAAAAACGCCAATTCTCCGTCGCCTTTGTACTGTGCGTACGCGATAGGCCGTTCCGGACCCGGTTTAATCGTCTGTTCAGGATTGTCGAAATCGTATAGTCCCAGCAGTCCTGTATAGGGGTTTTCCCGGATATAATCAGAAATCGCCTCGTAATCGTCGACGTTTCCGACCGCCTTGACCGCCTCGGCCCAAATCATGACCGAATCGTAGGTGGACGGAGGTGTCGTAAGCGGATAGGACATGCCGAATTTTTCTTCGAACCGTTTTTGCCAGTCTTCATTGCCCGGCAGGACATAACTCGTCACATAACCCATGGTCCCCCGAAGTTTATCTCCGACCGCATCCTGCACTTCCGTAAACACAACCATGTAGGAAATATCGAGGAGCGAGTCCGTCGGATTTTCGAGAAACTGATTAACGAAGGACGAGATATCGGCCACGGACAGTATGGAGGTGCAAATAGCCGCCGGTTTTTCATCCCTGATTTTTGTGAGGATCGAACCCCAATCGGTGGTACCATAGGGTACCGTTTCGTTAATAACGACCTCCCATCCGTCTGCCTTTGCATACTCGGCAACCGCATCGGTATAGAGGAGGTCCCATTCCCAATCTCCGTGGATGATGGCAATTTTTTTATTCGGGTATTCATACTCTTTTTCGAAGTGTGCCAATCCTTCATACGCCCTGATCCCGTAGGTCGCTTCAACGGAAAACACCTGAAACATGTTCCAATACTGTTCGGGGTTCTCCTTTACAAGGTTTGCAGCCTGTACCGAACCGCTTCCGTGAAAAAATGGGACATCTGATTTTGCACCAAAAGCAAGAAAATCGGGCCCCCAGCCTCCGTAGCCTTCAATAACGACATCTACGTCTTCCCTTTTTAGTAGATAGTCGGCAGATGCATTCACAACTTCCGGCAGCAAATCTTCGATATCGAAGGTAACGAGCTCTACAGGCCTTCCGAGCAGCCCCCCTTGGTTGTTGAGGTCCTCCACTGCTAGCTCGAGGCCCATCAGCATGTGCTCGCCGTCTCCGGCAGCATACCCGGTAAGAGGCAACGGCGCCCCGACTTTGATAGGCTCTTCGGTTTTTGCAGCCGTTTCACCTTTCCCTTCACTCTTTTTTTCCTGTCCGCCCCCTGCTGTTGCAAAGGGAACAATCAGAAATACCAGAGTCAAGATCAAAACGATTCTTAACACCTTTTTCATAGCATACTCCTTTTCTATAAGGTTTTATTTATATCGATTGCGACGGTCTTGAATGATGTCACATCCTCGAGGGTATATCTGCCTCCAAGCCTGCCGTAACCACTTTTTGTTCCGCCTCCACCGCCGAAAGGCTCGTGGGCTTCCCAGTAATCGGTGGTGTCGTTTACCACCAAATTTCCGGTGCGAAGCCGATCGGCATAATAGAATGTTTTTTTGAGGGAGGAAGTAAACAGCGCCATCTGGAGCCCATATCCACTGCTGTTTGCTATTTCCACGGCTTCCTCATCGGTCTCAAACGTAATAATCGGTGCAACAGGACCGAAAGTCTCCTCCATATTGAGCATCATATCCCTCTTTACACCGTCAATAACGGTAGCCGGGAAATAATATTTTGTGGGCCGGCCTTCTTCCGCCTTTCCACCGGTAAGAATTTTCGCACCTTTCTTAACTGCGTCTTCGAGATGGTCCTGTGCTTTCTTTAATGTTGCTTCGTTATTCAAGGGCCCCATGCAGTATTCTTCACCTTCGAGCGGATGATTCAGTTTCCACGATTTTGCTTCTTCTACCATGAGTTCCAGAAACTTATCGTGAACTTTTTTATCCACCAGGATCCGTTCGGTAGCACAGCACACCTGTCCCGAATTGTAGAAGCAACCGAATGCAGCTGCTTTTGCCGCTTCTTCGAGATTTGCGTCATCGCATACGATCTGGGGGCCGTTGCCGCCTAATTCCATCAGGGTCTTCCTGATTCCTGCTTTTGAACAGATTTTTTCTCCTGTTACCGTTTCTCCGGTAAAGCCGATCATATCGACCCCCGGATGACTTACCAGGTATTCACCGACAGTACTCCCCGAACCGGTGATAAGATTAAAAACCCCTTTCGGGAAATCCAATTCTTCGAGTGCCTGATTTATACAGTCTCCGACGAGGATGAGTGAGAGTGGAGTAAAGGAAGCAGGTTTTGCTACGATCGTATTCCCTGCTGCCAGACCCGGGCCGAGATACTCGGACGGAATGACGGTAGGGAAATTCCAGGGGGTAATGACCGCCATAACGCCGACTCCTTCGCGAAAGGTAAGACATCGCTTATTCCCATCCTCCATTGGAATGATCGGAGTCTCCATCCGTACAATGTCCTCACCCGCAAGCTGAAAGTTTTTTGCAGTCTCTTCAACTTCAGGAAGTGCTTCGTGCAAATAGGATTTTCCCTGCTCCATGGAAAGCACTTCAGCTATTGTTTCTTTCCTCTCTAAAATTAATTCGACAATCCGGCGCATTAATGCGGCCCTGCTGTGTATCGCCGTAAGTTTGTAGGAATACCACACCTCTTTTGCAGCCTCCACGGCCCGGTCGACATCGGCTGTATCTGCCTTCGGTACTTTTGCAATAACGTCACCGGTAATCGGGCTAATTACATCGAACGTAGATCCAGACGCTGCGTTACAGCGCTCACCTGCGATCAGGTTGTTTTTATCCTGTAACTCTTTCGGTAGAGTAAATTGTTTCGCCATACTAACCTCCATAATTGCACTAGTTATTGCCTATTCTACCAGAATTATTGGGTTCAGTCAACCAAAATTCGGTATTCAAAGTTTATACCCTTACAAATTTCATTATCCCCATAATGCGCAGTATTTTTTTCACTTTTCGGTTGAATAGAAAGCTAAAATGAAGAAAAAGTTAAAAAGTGGACTAACGTTCGTTATTTTCCAAAGCGGTGCCCCAGGTATATTCACGCTTTTCATAACCCATAAGAATGGATGTCTCGGTTTTTATGATC
>CAYWIK010000161.1:0-3102 GCA_964458315.1 uncultured Spirochaetales bacterium
AATTACATAAGTAGTATTGACCCATGGTTCCTGAAAAAGTCCGGAAAATACTCGACGCTTACAATCTAGAAGTCCTCGAGTTCGAAGAGGGAAGTACGCCTACCGCGAAAAAGGCCGCGGAGATGATCGGCGTCGGCGCGGTAAGGGATGTAACCGCGGACCGGTAAACAGCGGAGAGGCGGCTGCATATTGTCCTTGATATATTTTTCCCGGGGGCTATACTCTAAGATATAAGCCTTTTCTTTAGGAGAAGAAGAGTGTTCGAAGGGATTCTCGATGCATTTCAGCAGAAGAAGGTCCCTTGGCTGCAGCTTCGGCCGGGGATGGTGTATGTGGGCGGAGTCAAAATAAACGGCGTTGTTCCTTATGAGCTGCGGGGGTTCCCGGTCCTTACGGGAGAACTCCTCGATGAACTCTACGGAAAGTATCAGTTCCTCCGCGACCGGTCGGTCCAGGTGCTGGGTTCCGATTCCGGGTTTGACCCGGCAGCGGCCCGCAGAATCATGGCGGATACGGACAAACGGATCGGCGGACTCGAGGTCTTCCGTCAGGACCATTTCTCCGAAAAAGAGCAGCTTCTCGGGCAGTTTGCAAAAAATGCCGAGTGGAGAGATTTCTTTTCCGGCATCGCAGAGGGGCAGCTCCTCTCCGTGCCGCTGGTCCAACCCCCCGCCGTAGACCCTTCTCATCTCGTGGCGGACCGGTTTTCCTCTTTTTCAGTACCCTACAATGTTCTCCCCGGAGACATGCAGATCCCTTCAATGTTCGGGAGGCCGGACCTGCAGGTAACCCTGGAAAACCTCTTCGCGGGAAGGCTTGCCGAACAGCTCAATCTTCCGAAGGACAGGGAGATACGGCTTCATATAGTGATCGATTACTCCTACAGCATGGAGCAGAACGGAAAACTTCAGGTTGCGGTCGACACAGCCAATTATCTCTATAAAAAACTGCAGGCTTTTCTCAAGAACACCGACATCAGGCTCTACGTTTTTTCCGATACCGCCCGGGAAGCCGGCTATCCCCTGCGGGGGAAGGAAATACCGAAGCAGGATACCAACTATGGGGCCTTCATGAAAAAGGTGCTTGCAAACAGGGCCGGAGGCCCGGGAAAGGGGGGCCGGGACAAGGTGATCCTCATTACCGACGGGGAGCCTTCCGACCGGAACGAGGCGCTCCTGACCGCGGAGAAACTAAAGGTCCAAAGGGTCGACTATACCCAGATTATCTTCGACTTTAACGAAGAACTCGAGGAACTGATGGTGTTTGACGGGAATGCCGTGCAGGTGCGGGACGGCTATGCGGACAGGAACACGGTAGACGATAACGCGGTGACCCGGCAAATGACGCCGGAGGAGCTCGACCGGAGAAGGCAGGGTCTGTTCGATACCTTCACCGGGATAGCGGAAACCGCAGGGGGAAACCAGATTATTATCCGGGTATACGAAATGCTTAAGCTCCTGTCCGTCGAGGTGTACGACCGCTATCTGGGGCTTCTCACCCTTGCAACGGCCGCGGAGATCGCCGAAGTCGAGCGGACGAGGACGGACCGGCCGGGGTGGCCCGGAGAGAATCCGAGTAATATTAAACCGTTCAGTCCTCCCAAACTGTAAAGGACTGAATAGTAGCAAAGAGAGGTAAGGAATATGAAAAGAATGTGTATACTCTTCGGCTGTCTCATGAGCCTGATGATTGGGGTATCCGGGGCCGCTTTTGCGGAAGACCTGCTGGTCGGAACGGCGTATTTTTTGGACCAATCCGGTGAAGTTTTTGTTCCCCACGGCGGGGAGAGAAGGCTCGGGCACGATCTGCCGGTTATACTCCTTATAGAGACGGACTTTGCAGATGATGAAGCAGAGGGTTCCGCCGTTATCTATTATCAGCGGGGAGACGAGGATCGTATCGAAGAGGGACGAATTAGGCAGATCGAATATGATTTTCATATGCCGATAAGTAATTTTGAGATCGAGGCGCCTGAGCTCGGGAGGGTTCGTTTTGCCTTTTCAGGAGAGGTAATGGCGGACGAGATTTTTGCGGAGATGTGCTCATACCGTGTTACGGCATCGGGGAATTGGTATACCGCCGTCGGAGTGATGGCCCTCGAGGAGTTCCAGGAGACAGAGGAAGGGAGGGAAGGTTTTCAGGAAATTGTCGAAGACCTCCGGGAAGATATACGGGACGGCAGGGAGCAGTAAGTCAATATCTCTTAAACTCTTCCCATTCTTTCAGCATATAGTCTTTAAATGATTGTTTTTCTTTAGAAAACCGTTTTTCAAAATCGGCCATTTCATCGCGGTAGTAACCGCGGAATTTTTCCAGATATTCGTCGGAATCCGCAAAGTAGTTCTCCCCTTCGAAAAACTCCCTAAACTCTCGGTATTCGATATCTTTGAAATAATCGAAGGCGATGTAGTAATCTTTCGGCGCCCTCCGGGGAACGGTCTCGGGGGCTAAAGTCAAAAACTCGAACTCTTCGATCCGTTTTCTCACTTCTTCCATTTCGTATTCCATTTGGTCGAGTACCTTTTCTCTCACTTTTGCGCCGTCTCCGGGTCCGAGAAGAGCAACTTCGCCGGTTGCGGGATTGAAAACATCAACCAATCCTTCTTTGATAAGAATCTCGGTCTCACCGTCCGGCGCCGACGAGACGGTAAAATCGGTCCCCCGTACGCCGAGGACCGTGCTCGGCGTTTTAACGGAATAGTTAGCGCCGAATAATTTCGAGGCCACGATCCGAAAGAAACCTTTTACCAAAGCGAACCGGTTGGATTTGCCGTTTTTCGTACCCATCAGCTCTTCGATTTTCAGGAACGAATCTTCCTTCATCTTGATGATGCTCCCGTTCGGTTCGAGTTCGATTTCCGCGGCCGTGTTGCCGGTCTCGACGCCGTACCCGATGAGAAGGGGATATCCCATATAGATGCGGTCGATTTTTTTACCGGTGAAATCGTAGACCGTAATTTCGTCAGAGTCGTCAAAATAGGTAAGACGTCCTTTAGGATTTTCCGCGACCGAGATAACGCCGGGAACGACAAAAATAATAAATATAAAAAAAGATATCTTTTTCATTCAATTCATCGACGGTTTTGTACCGGTTTCGGCGAC
>CAYWIK010000162.1:0-3100 GCA_964458315.1 uncultured Spirochaetales bacterium
TGCATGCCGCCGCTGTCGATAGTGAACTCGCAAATGTCCTTGTTGTGCATCGACCCCCGCATTTTTAAAATGGTAAGCCCACGCCGCATTTCTCCGTACATCTCGACATAACGCAGAAGGATAATCGAGTCGGTGAGGGTCGATATGTGTGCTTCGGTGACCGAGGACCCGCCGGTCAAGGTCGAGGTAGTGGCGGTGAAAAGGCCGGCCAGCTCCTGGTGTTTGATGTATGAAGTGAGGCTTATGACGAATTCCCTGAACCCTTTCCCCGTTGAGATCCGTTCAACTGCGGAAAGACTGTCGATAGCCACCCGGTTCGGTTTAAAATCGGTTATCGTATCTTTTATGTTGATCAGGTGGTTTTCTAAACTGTCTACTTCCGGATATTTACAGATTATCTTGAGCTTGCCCGCTTTTTCCAACCGCTCGAAGTCCACTCCCCAGCCGATTGCATTCCGCAGAAGCTGCTCCCGGCTTTCTTCAAAGGCCAATAAAAGACACCGTTCGCCGTTAGCGGCGCCGCCCGCGATAAACTCGGTGGTCATCAGCGTTTTCCCCGTGCCGGTTGCTCCGCTTACTAAGATGATGGAATCCCGGAAAAAGCCGCCGCCGCACATTTGGTCGATTTCTCCGTTGCCCGAGGTTATTCGGATGTTCGAGGACCGCTGCCTCAGCGCGATTGCGGAGAGGGGGATTACTTCGATTCCCTTTCCCACGAGAATAGTAAAGGGAAACTCTCCCCGCTGATGGTCGGTACCCCTGAATTTAAGAATTTCGAGGGTCCTTCGCCGTTTTTCTTCTTCTAAATTATTTCTGAGGATGATGACGTTGTCGGTTACAAATTCTTCAACCCCGTATTTAGAAATGCTTCCGTATTCTTCGTTTCGTTCCGCCGTCATGATTGCGGTGACGCCCATTTTTTTTAAAGCGGTCGATATTCTGTACAGTTCGGCCCGGATGATCTGCGTGTTGGTGAAAAGCTGAAATACCGATCCGATGGAATCGAGGACTACCCGTTTTGCCCCGATTTCGTTCACCGCGTGTTCGATACGGGAGAGCAGGCCGCCGAGGTCATAGCTGCCCATTACGATGGTTTCTTCCTGCTCGATAGGAGAGCCGTCGATAAATCTCCAAAGGTCCTGCTTCTCCCATGCTTCGATGTCCCAGCCTAAGGAAGAGAGGTTGTTCCGCAAATCTGTCGGATGCTCTTCGAAGGTGACAAAAACCCCGGGTTCGCTTGATTCGGTAATACCGGCCGCGAGAAACTGGGCGGCGAATACCGTTTTTGAGCTTCCGGCCGTGCCGGCCAAGAGGGTGGTGCGGTTGGAAGGCAGCCCCCCTTCGGAAACGAGGTCGAATCCGGGGATTCCTGTTTTGATCTTTTCGACAACCATACTATGCCTCCTTGGAAATTCTGTCGGAATAAGCTTCTAAGTCCAGCCAGGACAAAAGCCGCGGAATGTCGGACATATCGCCGATGACCCTTCGATATTTATCTACGTCCTCGCGGATAAGCGTGGGGGTAGCAAGAATTTTGTCCTGCTCCGCCGTATCAGGATCGTCTAAAACATCGATGATGATGAGGTTTGCATCGTCACCGAGGGCATTATATATCTTTTTGACGTTTTGAATTGCCTGAGCGGAACGCGACGTCCTGCCCGTAACATACAATTTTAACGTAATTGGGTTCATGATGAACTCTCCTTCTCCGTGCGGGCGGGATAGTACTTTCGGTAAAATGAGGCAAGGTTTCCCATTACTTCGAGTAACAATAACCGGCCTTCCTCTTTATATTCCCGCGCCTTTGCAGGATTCATTGAAGCTATGCTGGTTTGCAGCGCAGTGCTGTATATTGATATTACATCCTTTGGTCCGGCAACGGCGTAGCCGAGTTTGTCGGTGAGAGCGCGGACGCGGCCGGCTGTACCTTTGTCGGTGCGAAATACCCGCTCTTCCATAATGTCTTCTAGAATTTCGGAAAATAGCGCGGTAAACTGTTTGAATAATTCCGGACTGTTTTCTTCAAGGGGCCTTTGACCGAATGCCGCCGCGGTTATCGAAGACGAAGAAGGCGTTGCGATGTGTTCCAGGGCGGCCAAATCCCGGCTCAACTCTCGAATTCGTTCTTCATTCTGCTCCTTCTGCTCCGTAATATCGACCCCCGCGCCTAAAATGTATTCAGCCTCTCCGTCTTTTCCGGGCATTGCGGTATTGCTCCACGCAATGAACCGTTTGCCCCCGTCCTTTTTTTGCCAGTAATTTTCATGCCTCAAGGGATATTTTCCGCTGCGTAGGCTCTGAAATACTTCTTTTACTTCTTCCCGCTCTTCATCGGGAATAAGGTAATTCCAAAAATATTTCCCTTCCAGTTCGCTATAGGTATACCCGGTGGTCCGCTCACAGGCACGGTTGAACCGAACCACCCGGCCGTCGATATCGAGAACAATGAGGAGGGTGCCGGTGGTGTTTTCAATGGCCTGGACGAACTCTTTTTTCCAGTTAAAAGCCTTCTCCATTTCTTTCTGGGTCGTAATATCGCGGAATGTGGCAACCGCACCCATGAGTATTTTTTGGCTGTCATAGAGGGGGGCCGCATTGACGGAAAGCCATGTCTCGCTGCCGTCTTCATGCAGAAGCCCGTGTTCCAGTTTCGGGACCTTCTTTTTATACGTCAATGCCTGATAGAGGGGCAGTTTTTCCTTCGGGAAAGGATCGCCTTTTTCATCAATCTGCCGCCACTCCTTGGAATAAAAGTAGGTACCAAGGACTTTGTCCAACTTCAGCTCGAGAATGTTTGAAGCCTGATGATTTGCGTAGACGATTTCTCCTTTAATATTGACCACCACAACACCGTCGAGCATGGTCTCGAGGATCGTCGGGATATGTTCTTTAAGCGTTTCGAGTTTTATTTCCGCGCGGGATATATATTCCACCATTTCCTTGTCCGAAAGTATCTCGATGATTTTTTCCGGAAGGCGTTGGAACTCCTGCGATTCCTTGATGATATAGTCCGCGGCGCCGGCCTTCATGATTTCTACAGCTAAAGATTCGTTGCCCCGGCCGGTCATTGCGATGACGGGAATTTTCGACATCTCCAAAA
>CAYWIK010000163.1:0-3048 GCA_964458315.1 uncultured Spirochaetales bacterium
GCTTCGGCCCCGAGGTTTCGTAGTAGCCGACTACCTCGTTTACCGGCCAGAGCTTTTTCTGTTTCCACACAATTTCCATGACTTTACCGGGATCGACAATTCCTCTCGTCTGTTCCTCCCGGGAAAAACCGAAGGTTGAATTGAACATTGTATCGGTATTCTTGAAATGAAACTCTACCATCCGGGGAATCGAGTATTCGAAAAGCTCCATATTCGAATGCACCGCTCTTCCTTCACGGTCCGCAAGGCCGTGAGAGATGTCTCCGCAGAGATAAACCGGCACGGTGGAATCCGCATGTTCGCGTTGATACGTTTCCAATTCTCCGAAAACGTAATCGATCTCGGCAGGGGTCGAAGGGGGTTCCGCCGTACAGGACATGAGTTCCATGGTAAGTCCGCGGAGCCCCTTCTCACGGGCGAGATGCATAAGCTCTTTCATGTGGGAGAGATATGTATCAACAGCCTGCAGCTTATACTCCATCCGGTCGCGGAAAACCGAACCCATATTCGAACCGACGAAATCGGCACCGAGGAGAGAAGCAACTTGTATGTACCGTTCGTAATTCAATCTCGCCGCTTTAATCAAAGCCCTGTTTCCCGAAAGAAATCCGCCGAGCTCTCTGTGGCTCGTAAAACAGCTCTTAATGCGTATTTTCCGCGTCCGGGCCTGCTCTTTCAGATCCAGAAAGAAATCATCCTCTACAGTATAGAGTTCGAAAAAACTGCCGAGCTGCATATACCGAATATTGAGCTCGTCGAGAAGCTCGAAGAGCCACGGAAAAGTGTACCGGTATTCGATCGGATCGCTCTTGATTCCAAGGTGAAAATTCATAAAAGCCTCAACTCTACGGTATGAAAATAACTTTGTTAAAATATTCTTCTTTTTTCGTGATTTTTCGGAATATCTCCGGGCCTTCGGACAGAGCGGGAGTATGGCTTATCAGGGGAGCGACTTCAAGACCCCGGTCCATATAGGAAAGGACCGTTGACCAATCATCCTTCCCCTGAGGGAGCACCTTCGAGTTCCATGTGCCGCGGATGACCAGTTCCCGCCTGAGGATAGAGGAAAAGTCTTTCTCGCCGATTTTAAACTCGCCGATGATGTTTCCGAGAAAAACTACCTGCCCCGCCCCGGCCGCGCACTGGACGGCCTGCAGGAAGGTCTGCGGAAGTCCGACCGCCTCTACTACGCAGTCGACCCCCGCCCCTTTGGTATGGGAAACAATCCGGCGTACCGGATCGCCGGCAGCCGCATCGACAGGCACAAAGTCCATAGCCGAAGCCGTGTCGAGCTTTCGCTTGTCTATATCCGCAACAAAGACCTCGGAACATCCGGAAATACGAAGCCACTGGGCAACCATGTTGCCGATGGGCCCGCCGCCGAACACCGCGCCTGTATATCCTGCTTTTATCTCCATTCTCCGTACACCGTGCAGGGCCACCGCGGCAGGTTCGGTCATTGCGGCATGGACGGGCTCCACATGCGGCGGGACGGGGAACAGGTTTTCCTCGGGCACCCACACATATTCGGCAAAGGCGCCGTCACTCCTCGATCCGAGGTAGTCATACTGCACGCACTGGGCATACTCTCCCGCCTGGCACGGCCCGCACTGCTTGCAGGGGAGGAGGGGAAACACCGTGACCCGGTCTCCCGCTTTGTATCGGACCGACTCCCCGGGGTCTTCGATGACGGCGGAAAACTCGTGCCCCATGATCAAGGGATAATGATAAGCTCCGCCGCCGAAACCGCGGTGAAGGTCGGAGTTGCAGATCCCGCTGGCGGTCACTCTGCAGAGGAGTGCATCCTCCCGGGGTTTTTCGGGAAATGAAACCTCTTTGTGAACGATCCGCCCGTTTTCTTCGAGGACGAGGGCTTCCATTTTTGATTTCATACTCCCATCATATAAAAATAATTGAGCAGTTACAAGCAAAATATAATAAAAATGAATAATTTTGCTTATTCTTGCTTGAATATTGTCCCCTCTTTGTCTATACTGGGAGGAAAATAGGAATGAGACGTACTGATAGGATATAGTCGGGAGAAGAGAAGATGAAAGCCGCCGTTGTCGAGGGAATCGATAAAATTGTCGTGAAGGATGTGCCGGAACCGGAATGCGGAGATAACGAGGCAATCCTTAAAGTAGAAGCGTGTGCCGTGTGCGGTTCGGACATACGGATTTTCCATTATGGAAATGACCGAGTGACCTATCCCGCGGTGATGGGACATGAAATCGCCGGCAGGGTGGTGCGGGTCGGTAAAAATGTATCCAGCCTTCATGAAGGCCAGCGGATTGCCCTTGGCGCTGATGTGCCCTGCGGTGAATGCTACTGGTGCACCAACGGCATGGGCACGAACTGCGCGATCAATTACGCGGTGGGGTACCAATTTCCGGGAGGCTTTCAGGAATATATGGTATTAAACGAAATGATTTTAAAATACGGACCCGTTACCCCTATCCCGGAACACATCCCGTACGATCACGCGGCCATTGCCGAGCCCCTGGCGTGCGCGATTAACGGGCTGGAGCTTGCCGGGTTCGGCATCGGCAAGAGTATCTGCATCATCGGTTTGGGGCCGATCGGGTGTATGATGCTCGAATTGAGTAAGGTATACGGCGCTTCAAAGGTGTTTGCCGCGCAGCGGTCGAAGAAAAGGCTCGAAATGGCAAAACCCTTTCGGGAAGACGCACGCTTCATTTCGACGGAGGAAGAAGATTTGGCAGCGACGGTCATGGAAGAAACCGACGGCGAGGGAGTGGACTTAGCAATTACCACCGCCGGTACGGTTAAAGCCCATGAGGATGCGGTGGCAATAGTGCGCCATCGGGGGTATGTAAACCTATTCGGGGGCCTTAAGAACCAGCCGAAGCTCTGCATCGATTCGAACATTATCCACTACAAGGAATGTTTTGTCATGGGAAGCCACGGTTCTTTACCGAGACACCATGCCGCCGCCGTGGACATAATCGGCAACCGGTATGTTCACCCTGAAATGTATATATCGAAAACCTTCCCCCTCGAGGAGATCGAGGCGGCGATTTCATACCA
>CAYWIK010000164.1:0-2946 GCA_964458315.1 uncultured Spirochaetales bacterium
GTATTTTCATGCGTCCTTAATTACTAATACATAGGGGAGAATATTGCAATAGATGATAATATGTTCGGTGCGGGGCATTGCCGCGGCCTCCATTGATATTTCCGTACTTTTCTCTATAGTTGAGGGCAAAGAATTCAACGGCGGCGGAGTTATACATGAGAGATAAATTAAAAACCGGTGCGGCGGTTTTGCTGTTACTATTTTCGATTACCCCAGTTTCCGGGCAGGAACAAAAGCCGGAGATGGTGGTGCAGATGGGGCATACGGATCAAGTCCATTCTGTCGCTTTTACGCCGGACGGAGAATATGTTCTTTCCGGATCAGCGGATAGAACGATGAAACTGTGGCATATCGCCTCCGGGCGAGAAATAAGAATATTCGCCGGGCATAGCGATCATGTAACCTCAGTGGCAGTTTCTTCAGGCGGGGAGTATGCCTTGTCCGGTTCTTTGGACGGAAGCATGAAATTATGGGAGATTGCAACGGGTAAATTGCTGTACAGTTTTTTCCCCGGCGGCTCCGATATGGTTTTTGCTGTGGCTTTTTCTCCGGACGATAAGCTAGTGATAGCCGGCACATGCAACGGGAGATGGAGTGGGGGCAGCAGGGGCAGGTTAATAGTGTGGGATAGGGCTACAAAAAAACGGCTTAAAGTATTTGACGGTCATACAGACCAAGTCACTTCGGTCGATTTTTCTCCGAATGGCAAGTTTATCCTGTCAGGTTCCCGGGACGCAACAATGAAACTTTGGGACATGGATCAGAATAAAGAAATCCGGACCTTCACCGGGCACATATCTTGGTTCAATTCTGTTTCATTTTCTCCTGATGGAAAATTTGTGTTATCCGGTTCATCATCATCAGTCGATACGATCAAACTGTGGGATATCACGTCCGGCCGGGATATACGTACTTTTTCCGGTACTGGAAGCGGTGTTGTATCGGTTGATTTTTCTCCCAATGGGGAATACATCCTTTCCGCCGGATATGACCATACTTTGAGGCTGTGGGATGCAGCTACCGGTAAGGAGGTGCGTAAATTTTCAGGACATTCTGACAAAATCCTGGCTGCTGTTTTTTCTCCTGACGGGCAATATGCACTTTCATGCGGTCGTGATAATACAATTAAATATTGGGACATGAAGCGAGGATTGAAAGAAGAAACCTTAGTAGGTCACTCCGAAGCCGTCTGGTCTGTCGCGGTTTCACCAAAGGGAAATTATATCTTGTCCGGTTCGGTGGATGCTACTGTTAAGCTCTGGGACCTGCAAGAAAAGCTGTATGTACGGACTTTTACCGGGCACGAGGCTCCAGTAACGGCGGTAGCCTTTTCATCGGATGGGAAATATGCTTTGTCGGGGTCGAGCGACTATACTGTAAAACTATGGGATATTATCACCGGTAAAGAGATTCGAAGGTTCTCAGGACATACCGGAACGGTGATATCGGTAGCATTTTCCTCTAACGGGAAGTATATTTTTTCCGGGTCATGGGACAATACAATACGGATCTGGGATATAGGTACAGGCGAAGAAGCCGGGAGAGTACATGATATTCAAGAGGATAATCCTTTAGGGTTATCTATTGCATTTTCATCCGACGGTGAATATGCAGTTGTGGGTTCCCGGGATGAAACAATTAAAATCTGGAATATCAGAAATGGAAAAGAAATTAATACCTTGAAAGGACATACGGATAGCGTCCTGGCCGTTGCTGTTTCACCTGACGGGAATTTCGCGGTTTCAGGTGCCGCTGATAGAACGATAAAGCTGTGGGATGTTTCTAAGGGTGAAGTAATCTGCACGTTTGAAGGACATGAAAATGATGTTCTCTCGGTGAAATTTTCTTCCGACGGGAAATACATTTTGTCCGGATCGGAAGATGAATTGGTTAAATTGTGGAGCGTTGCAGGCAGGCGGGAGGTTCGTACTTTTGCAGGCCATTCCCATAATGTAAGGGCTGTGGATCTTTCTCCTAACGGAAAGTATGCGGTGAGCGCTGATGAGGATAAAAGAATTAAAATCTGGAACATCGAAAGCGGCCGGGAAATTCGGGCATTTTCTGGCCGCAATACTAATATCGATTCAACCGACATATCTAAGGATGAAAAATTTGTATTTTCGGGCACATGGGACGGCACTGCCAGACTGTGGAATTTAAGCAAACTATCGATTACACACACCTTCTCCGGGCATTCGGACCGGGTAAAATCGGTTGCACTTTCGCCGGACGGTATAAATGCGGCTTCCGGTTCAGTGGACGGGACGGTAAAGTTGTGGGATATAAAGGAAAAACGTGAAGTACGTACGGTTTCTGTTTTTCAATCGACGGTTTGGGAACCGCTTGTTGATTTCTCACCGGACGGCAGGTACTTATTATACGTACAAAATCGTTTAATACAAATATTGGACCTGCTGAATCCCAATAATCCCAGCCGGATTATCAAGCAAAACAACTATCTTAGGGCTGCTGTTTTTTCTCCGGACGGTGAATATATTCTTGCCGGAAACGAAGACGGAACAATGAAACTATGGGATATTGATACGGGACAAAACACACGTACGTTTAAGGGACATACAGGATTTGTTCAATCGGTAACATTTTCTCTCGATGGGAAATATATACTTTCAGGTTCGCATGATCGTACCGTGAAGCTGTGGGATGCCGCAGAAGGAAATGTGATAAAAACCCTTAAAGGCCACTCAGATATCATTTTGGCAGTCGCATTATCACCCGGCATGAAATATGCCGCTTCGGGAGATATGGACTGTAATTTAATGATATGGGATATAGAAACAGGTAAGCTGTTCAGAAAATTTACAGGACACGAACGCTGTATCAGTTCGGTCTCATTTTTGTCGAAAGGTAAATCCGTTCTTTCAGGCGCTTGGGACGGTACAATGCGCATATGGAACATCGAGACTGGCGAGTGGGTCGCCTTCATGG
>CAYWIK010000165.1:0-2936 GCA_964458315.1 uncultured Spirochaetales bacterium
GCGGGCTTAAGTAAAAAGGTGGTGCGGCTACGGCCGATCGGGAACATAAAAGGATGAAGTTTTCTTTTGAAGAAAAGGCCGGGTTTTCCGACCTCAATGATGCGAAGGGCTCGATTTATAGAATTGAATCGATGGAAATGGAGGAAACCGCGGGGGGCTGGCGGCTGAAGGCCATGCTGTCCAGTGGGCCGATGGAACCAGGGACGATGTTGACAGCAACGACACCTTCGCGAACGCGGTCTTTGTGGAGGAGTAGGGGACCGGTGCCGATACCCGCGACGGCCCTGCCGTCTACCACCCGACGGCGAAGATGAGGCCCCGGTGCCCGTCGGCGTCCGGCCGCTTTGTCGGTGTCACCCGGCTTTCCTGTCTGAGCATACCATAATTAAACCTACGAAAACCCTCGGCGAAAGGCAAATCGCCGCACCCTATTCGGCCGAACCTCGAGGCCTCCTGATGGGTTTGCGGGAGGGGACCGATTGAACGACCGCCACTTGCTTTTCAGACCCATCTTTCAGTACATTCTATTCAGGAGGTTTGCATGGTTTCCGATACAATGGAAGAGAGGATCGAGGAGTTTATCTTAGAGGGCATTGATATATCGACGCGGGATATTACGCCCGGGATCGACCGGTTCTGGAAGGCTCTGCGGGAGACCGGGACGGAGCTTTGGCTCGACACCGGGGATATTGAGGCAGCCGAGGAATTGTGGACCGAGGAAATGAGTGCGTTGACTACCAACAATACTCTGCTCAACAGAGAAATCCAGAAAGGAATATACGATGATTTTATAAAAGAAGCCGATGAGATTGTTAAGGACCTCGAGTTGCGGGAGCGGGTGATTGAAATCGCGTTTATTTTAAACGCCAGGCACGGACTCAGGCTGGTTGAAAAGTTCGGCGGCAAGGTGAGCGTTGAACTCCATACCGACCTTGCCCACGACCTCGGCGGTATAGTCCGGTACGGAAAGCGTTTTCATTCCATCTGCCCCGATCAGTTCATCATCAAAGTACCCCTGACCGCTACAGGCTTTATCGGTGCCCGGGCCCTGCGGGAAAACGCCGTCCCGGTAAACTTTACCCTAGGGTTTTCGGCCCGCCAAAATTATATTGCAGCAAGCTTTGCAAAGCCGAACTACGGAAATGTGTTCCTCGGAAGGCTTAACAGCTACATTGCGGACAATGGTCTCGGGAGTGGAAAAAACGCGGGCGAGAAGGTCACCATTGCGAGCCACCGGCAGCTTCTTGCCCTCAGGAAAGAGAAAGGAGTCCCCACAAAGCAGATTGCCGCGAGTCTGCGGGCGGGGGAGCAGGTGAACGCCCTTGCCGGGGTCGATGTCTTTACCATGCCGCCGAAGGTTGCGAAAGAAGCAAAAGAAAGGCTGAATCCTGAAGAGTTCCGGACCCACATCAACGACGAACTCACGGTGGAACTCGCGAAAGGAATCGACCCGGAGGAGGTGAAGCTTGAAAAGACCTTCGAGGTTGGATACGAGACGGAGCAGTTTGCCCAAAGTCTCGAAGAAGACCCGCCGCTGGACGGTGAAGGGGTGGTAGGCCGTGCCCATGAGCTCGGATGCGGAGACCTCTTTCCTAAACTCGAAGAGAGCGAACGCAAACAAATCGCTTTAGACGGAAAGATCCCGAAACACGAACGGTGGAAAGAAAAAATCAAAAAAGATGAAATCGCCGTCGACACCCTCCTTAATTTGGCGGGGCTTGCCTCCTTTACCGCGGATCAGTCGGCATTAGACGAGCGGATCGAAAAATTGATAGGGTGAAATATTATGGCGGAAGAAAATCATCAGTACAAAGGTTTTCACGGAGGGCAGTATACTCCTCTCAGTCAGGATAAGATTGGACGCATTCACGAAACTGCGTCTCGGGTTCTCGAAGAGATTGGTGTTCGCGTCGATTCCGAGGATGCTAGAAAAATTCTCCTTGATAACGGTGCAAAATATGACCCGGACACCTGGAGAGTCAAGTTGTCACCGAAGTTGATCGAGCGGTCCATCAAAACCGCGCCGTCGAGGGTCGATCTATACGGAAGAAGAGAAGAATACGATATCGTAGCGGAGGGGAACCGGACCTACTTCGGGACCGGCGGCGCCGCAATCAATGTCATTGACCTTGAAACCGGGGTCTGCCGTTCGAGCCTCCTCCGGGACATTGTCGATTTTGCACGCTTGGTCGAAGCGATGCCGAACATCCACTTTTTCGTCCGGCCTTGCGCGGCCCAGGATGTTCCTCCCATGGAAATGGCCATAAATGAATTTTACGCCTCTTTATCGAACACCTCGAAACATGTTCTCGGATCCGCATACACACCCGACGGCATCGGAAATCTATTAAATCTCGGTTCCCTCATTGCCGGCTCGAAACAGGCGTTTTTGGACAAGCCGTTTTTCTCCGTTATTATCGGCTGGATGGACAGTCCCTTGGTCTTCAACGCCCCCGGCACCGAAACTCTCCTCGCGGCGGTGCGGGCCGGGATTCCGGTGATGCTCTCATCCGCGCCCATGGCGGGCTCCACCGCGCCGGTCACCCTGGCAGGCACCCTGGTGCAGCTCCATGCCGAGGAGCTTGCCGGCATCGTCCTGACCCAGATGACCCGGCCCGGCGCCCCTGTATTATACGGCGGTATTCCGTCTATGGCGGACCTCCATCACCTCACCTTTGTAGGCGGCGGTGTCGAATCAGGTATGATGAACGCTGCTATCGCCCAGCTTTCCCACTACATCAACATCCCCAATTACAACTCCGCCGGTATTACCGAGGCGAAGATCCCCGATATCCAGGCGGTTTATGAAAAGTGCTTCGCCGTCCTTCAGTGCGCCCTCTCGGGGTCCAACATCATCCACCATGCCGCGGGCATTCTCGAATCTCTCCTCACCGTAAGTCACGAACAGTTTATCATCGACAACGAGATCATCAGTA
>CAYWIK010000166.1:0-2935 GCA_964458315.1 uncultured Spirochaetales bacterium
CGGAGACGCTTTTCATATTCAGCAACCTTCTCCCTGAAATAGTCGTCGTTGCCGGTGGTAAAGAGGTCCATGGCAAGGGTGTAGGCGGACCGGGCTTCCTCGAGTTCTTCCCCGGCTTCCGTAAGAAGCTGCCGCAGCCGCGAAAGCTCTTCCCGTCCCGCGCTCAGGGCCGCCCCTTTTTTTTCAAGTTCTGCCGCGGCATCGCTGTACGCTTCTTTCTTCTCTTTGTAGAGCCGAAATGCCTCTTCGTAATCACGCCGGGTCTCGGCTTCGGTTTTCCTGCCGGACGTTTCATCCATCGCATAGTCATACACCGCCCGGCTTATTTCGAGCTCCTTCTCCCAATATTTTTCAAGGGACCGTGCCTTTAGAAGCTCCGCCTGATAATCGTCTAAAAACAAGTGTTCCCAAGCGCCGCCTTCCAAGACTTCTCGGTAGGAGCCGGCAAGCCCGGTTTCCGGCCGCCCCGGTGCCGAAGGTCCGTCCTCCCGGTCGAAAAAGGCGAAGCCGAACACGCCCGCGAGATCGGCTTCCGCTGCTTCCGCGTAACCGGCATACTCGTCGTATACCCCTTTCCAGTACTCGAGCTCCCTGCCTGCCGTGCCGTCCTCCGTCCCCTTTTTCCCGGCCCTTTCCTCCCAGTAATCCCGCGAATCTTTGGCGGTCCGCATGGTCTGCCTCGACTGAAGGATGATCTCAACCAGGTTCTTTACCCTCGACTCAACATAGCCGGCCCGTTCTTCCATCGACCGGACCAGTTCGCCCCTGGCATCGTCAATTGCAGCCGCAAGCCCGGCTTGTTTTTCGTCCCACTCCGCGCGCCCCTCCGCTAAAACGGAAGAAATCTCCCGTTCCCAGTTCTTCCGTGCATCCGTAAGCTCCCTGTATGCATCGGCCCACGCCTCCTCGGTCTGCCTGAAACCGGCATTGATATCCTGTTCCCATCTCACCCGGGCTTCTAAAAGCGCCTCTTCCGCCCGGTCCCAACGCTCGAGCCCTTTGTCGAACTCCGCACGAAACGTTTCCCGCCACTGATCGGGGTCGATAATAATCTCCCTTCCTTCCGTCCCCTCCCAATTCTCCGCGGCAAGACCCGAGCGGACCGTCTCGAGGCCCGCTTCCAGTTCCTCTTCGGCCGCTCCGATCAAGCCGGCGGCAATTTCCGATGCCGACGAACCCTCGGTTTTCTTACGCAGGGAATACTGGTCCCGAAGCCGCTTGGCCGTAAATCTCTGTTCCTCTGCCGCAAAAATTGCGGTCAGTTCGCGGGTAAGTCCGGCTTTGTACCGGGAAAACCGCTCGGAAAAAGGGTCTTCCGGACCGGAGGCTTCGTTCATATACACAAGAATCTCCGAAGCATCCACCCGAACGTTCTCTTCCCATGCCCGAAGCAGTTCCGCTTCTTTCTCCGCGACCATCCCCCGCCATCCTTCCAAGTCCGATTCGAACCCGCTGCTTTTCTTGAGGATCGGGTCCCCCGCCGCGTCGGTCCGGATACCGCCTTCGGGGTCCGTATCAAAGAGGTGCAGGCGATTAGCATACCCCACTTCCTCGAACAGCCCGGCGGCTTCCTCCGCCTTTTCACGGCTGAAAAAATCCCGCGCCAACCAGTCGAAAAAACGTTCTTCCATTCTCTCTTCCAGCACGGCCTTGAGGCCGTCGGATGCACCGGCGCCCGTCATGAAAAGCGCCCGCCGCTCCCACTCGGCGGTGACCGTTTCGATACCGAAGCGGGCCGTCTCGAGCCACGCCTCCCCGGTGTCACGCATGTCCGCCCGGGCGAGATACACTTCAAAGGTGCGGGAAAACTGCTCCGACAGTTCATAAAATTGCGGTCCGGCCCCGGCCGGGGAACCCTGGGGATAATAGTCCTGGCCGAGGGAGGGAAAAACCGATGACCAGAGCAGGAGGTGCAAAAAGAATAAACAACCGACACAAACTTTAATTTTTTTCATAGGATTCCTCCTTATACACCGGAACCGAACCGGCTTTTACTTATAGTTACAGGCTTACCTCCGCTGCTGATTCAAAATTCGGGAATTTTTTTTAATTTTTTTGTTCAGGGCCCCTGCCCGCGCGGTTCTTGACGGATTTCGGGCTTTTTGGTAGGCTTTCTCTTCAATGAAACCGGGCTGTAGCGCAGTGGTTTAGCGTACTGGTCTGGGGGACCAGGGGTCGGCAGTTCAAATCTGCCCAGCCCGATAAAAAGCGGTGTGCCGGGACATGGTGCGGCGCTTTTTTTTATTCCGGTGGGGGAGGTCTCCCCCAAGCTCCAGCCCCGCCGGGCGGCCCGGCTTATCGGGCTCCGTCGCCTCCGCCCGGCCGGGCCTGCGGGGTCTTCCGCTCCCCCCTCTTCTGCAAGCTGCGGGCTCTCCTCTTGCGGGAGTACCAGAAAGGCCGAGCAGGACACAGGCGTGTCCCGCGGTGGAATACGGATCTCCGCAGATTCCAGCGGATGGTTGATGGAGAATTCAGTTTTACCCATGGACGACCGCGTTCATCCGTTGTTTTTTTAATCCTGCCCAGTGAGGCGGCAATCCTTGTTTTTTTTAAAAAAATCGCCTATATTTGAAGCAGGAGCGGCGCTTCCTCTGTATATACATATAGAGGAACATATGACGAATAAAAAAGAAATGCAGTTAGGCGACGAAGAACTGAAAGAAATCGGGAGCTATGTTCAGACCCATTTGTCCGAATGGATAGAACATACCGATTTTGTCAAAAAAGACTCGGAAACCCGTGAGAGCCTCTTCCGACTGGAAACTGAACTCAAAAGCCAGCGGGAACTGCATGGGCAGAATATGAGGCTGATGGAGAAACGGTTCGATCAAGTTGATAAACGATTCGAAGAAATCCTGCACTATATGGACAAGCGTTTTGAGCAGGTCGATAAGCGGTTCGAAGAGATATTGCACTACATGGACAAGCGATTCGA
>CAYWIK010000167.1:0-2928 GCA_964458315.1 uncultured Spirochaetales bacterium
CCCCGAAGTGTTGCACGAACTAACGAGTGTCCTTTTTGAAGCCCGTTGATATATTCGCACAACCCGTACGGTTTTCCCGTGGTCATTCTCCGCTCACGACCTCGCCGGTCCAGTCTATGATCCCTCCGATATTGTGGACGTTGGTATATCCTAAGCCGACGAGAATTTTAAGCGCCTGTCCGGAGCGGTTGCCGCTTCTGCAGTAGAGGATAATCAAGGCGTCTTTATCCTCCGTCGGCGGATTATTCCCGATTTCGGACAGGGGGATATTTACGGCAGTCGGTATATATCCGCTCTCATACTCTGCCGGGGTCCGGACGTCAACGAGAATATACTCACGTTCCTGCTCTTCTATCAGTTTCTCGACTGTTTCCCGGGTGACGGCGGCGTCCGGCTCCGGCGTTCCTTGGGCGGGTAATAGGCCGGCATGGACGGTTAATGCTATAATAGTTATTCCCAGAGCAAATAATCTTTTCATGTATTTCTCCGCTTTTCAAATATAATATAATATGACTAAAATGCATAGGAATATTTGAGACGGGGGACCGGCGGCCTTCCGAAAAGGCTTGTCCGGGCCTGTATATTGACTTAAAATCTATTTGTTTCCACAATGATATATCATGACTATACAGGCAACCGAAGCCGATAACAGGGGCAATGCAAAGCTCTTTGCCGTTCTTGCAGTCGTGCTGTTTTTATTCTTTTCATCTGCAGCCGGGGCGAATGCCGAAACCGGGAAAGCTCCGGGGTTCAACTTGAAAGACCAGAACGGCAAAGCCGTGTCTCTGGAGGATTTTCAAGGATACTGGGTCCACCTCGATTTTAGCGCGGACTGGTGCTACTGGTGCCACTATCAGGCGGAATATATGGCGGAAGCGGAAGAGCGGCTCGAGGCGGCGGGGGCGGAGAACTTCGTGAGCATCACCCTTTTGTCCCAGGATGATCAGGGAGGCGTGCCGTCGGAGTCGCTGCTTAGGAAATGGGCGGAAGACTATAATATTGAATATGTATTGGCAGATCCAAACGGTACGGTGACGAACAAGTATCCGGTAAAAGGATTCCCTACCAACGTTATCTTGAACCCCGATTTGGAAATTCTTCAATACTGGTCGGGTTCGTATCAGTCGGCAGAGGATTTTATTAAAGCCCTGCAGAGTATGGCTCCCGGTATGTTTAATTAGCCGTTAATAAAGCGGCGGATCGCAGCTTAGGCCCGGTATAAAATGAAACCACTTTTTCTAAGCTTTTGCATCGTGTTTATCCTTGGCGGACCCGGCGGGAAAACCGCGGCGGCAGCGCGTGACGGGCCTGTGGAAAAAATCCTGCCGGTCCCCTGGTCGAAGCAGGTAAGGAGCTACGCCTGCGGGCAGAACTGTTTTCTCATGATCATGGGGTACTGGGAAACGGGACTCACCAAACACCGGCTCTTTCTCTACACCGGTTACGGCGGCACTACTTCCGGCCAGTTCCGGAAGATCATCGAAAACCATTATCCGGAATACACCTTTGAAATCATAGAAAAATCGATCGATTCGGTCATCAATCAAATTAGGATGGGAAGACCGGTCATGCTCGATGTCAAAACCACCGAAGTGCCGTATTTAAAGTTTTCTATTTCGGCCGCCCATAACGCAGTTGCCGTGGGATACAATAGAGAGAAAGAACTCATCTATGTACGGGATCCGAATACCCCCTATGTAGAGAAGTTTCCCTTTGACCGGCTCGAAGCGGGATGGGTAAATCCCAGGGCGAAAATCTATTCTATCTACCGGAAAGACGGTACTGTGCCGCCTCCGAAAGAACCGGCCGAGGTCGCGCACTTTTCCAGTGAAGGAAAACCCTTCGGGGCGGAACGGGTATTCACCCCGAAACCGTGGTACCGTCCCCTTATCCCCTCCGTGTACACCGTATTTCACACCGGACGGGAGGGCCCGGCGGGCACCAGTCTCCCGGAAGACCTGCTGTATACCCTCCGGCTGGGCGGCATTTTATTCGGGCATGTACTCCTCGACCGCTCTCCCTGGCTCTTTCAGGAGCAGGGGTTTTTTGGCCTCGGCGGTTCCATCGGGTTTAACTTTACCACAAACGAAGGGGTGTTCGGGAACAGCGATGCCCTTTCGCCCGGGGTGTTCCGGTTCCTCGAAACGAAAACTTTCAGAAGCCGTTATTTCAACACCATCAAACCGGTTCCGGACTTCACAAACCCGGAACTCATCCTCGAAGCGCTTGTTTTTACCGATCTCGGTCTATCCTATCCCGGCACGTCGGGAGCCGCGGAGGAACTGGGCTTAAACCGGCTCTACGGCGGACGTGTAAGTCTCAGGAGGGGAATCGGTCAGAATTGGGGATACCTAGGGGCGGGCGGGAGCTTGACCTCGGTGGAAATATCAGCGGGCGAACTGCACGGCGTACACCGATTCGACGTGTTCGGAGGAGACATAACCCTCGGCCCTCTGGAAGGCGCCGTGCAGTACGGCGACCGGATCGTTTCCGGGGGGGCGGGGCGGGTCAAAGTAGCGGCGTATTCCGCCGGGGTAAACTTAAGCCTTCCGAAAATCACCGGCGGAATATTTTCGGTATTCAATTTTCTCGGTTTTTACCGGATGTTTTTCAGGTTCACTTCCACCGATTTTGTATACGATCCGTCTGCGGAAAAAGGCATGGAGATCGAAACACACACGAGGGCCTTCCGGTTCGAATTTCCCGCGGCATTGAAGATCGTGGATATCGTCTATGGCGCGGATTTGAAGTTTTCCGCCCGGGCTGCTCCATGGCAGCCGGCCGAGTTTTCAGCGGGTTGCCGAATCCTTGCAAATCAGTTCCTTCCGTATGCCCAATTTCAAATAGGATATAGATATACGAGAAAAGTTTTAGCCGGCGGGAATATACATTCTTTTCATTTCGGCATATATGCAGGTATACAGTAAC
>CAYWIK010000168.1:0-2916 GCA_964458315.1 uncultured Spirochaetales bacterium
AAAATTTGGCGCACCCTTTTCCGCCGTCAGCATCCAATAGATTTTATTTCCCGACTTCGTTTTGCACATAATGTCGTCGTTGATATCCGTCACATACATGTTTTACTCCTGTTGTTATCTGAATACATGTTTACTATTAACAATAGTTATTAGTAACTTCTGTTAAAATCATTATACCGTACATTCAGAGATTGTCAAGTAAAAGTTCACTTTAGAGGGTTACAACTTTAGGTTCGATACTCACCTCTGTATTACTATTGTTGTGTATGGGTATAATTTTTTCTTTACAGTCCGAGTATTTTTTTGTTTACCGTCAAATCAAGTTCGCCGATTTCAATCGGTTCATGGACCACGTCATTGTAGTCGATCTTTGAGGCTTCGATTTTTGCAATCTCACCGTTCTCGAGGACTTTTTCCAACTCTGCATCGTCTTTCCACACCTTCTTCTGCAGCCTCTCTATCTCTTGATGCCCTAAAAGTTCGTTTGCCTTCTTTTCCACGGTCCTGTACGCCTCGACCGCAAGGGCAATATATTTTTTCCTCAGTTCTATCTTATCTTTTTCTCCCGGAATTGCGTCCGTCCTGAGCATATGGTTGTCGAATTCGATATATCCGTCCCATCCAAACTTATTTACCATATAGATGATGCTTATCATCTCTTTCAGGCCGTCCATTCCGATGGTCGGCGGGTTGTCGTTGTCAAACTGTCCGGGTTTCTGGGCGCCTACATGGAGAAAAAACAGCTTCTTCATATGAAGCGCGAAAGCCACTGAGGCGACCGGGGACAGGTTTGTCATTGCGTCATGCTGGAGGACTTCGGGATTGCATCCCCAGAAATCGGGCTCTTCCAAAGTGCCGATCATCGCCACGGAATGTCCGATTGTGGGGAGGTACATTTCCCCTCTCGGTTCATTCGGTTTATGTTCTATTGTGCCATGTTTAATGCTCAACTTTTTCTCCCGGCAGTACCGGGGAACAAGATTCAGCGCTTCCTGAATGTACCGGTAAGTTTTTTCCCAGGGCACGGCAAACTGGGTCTCAAAACCGTCCCGGGCCACCCAGTAGGTGAAAAACTCTGCCCCTAGAAAACTGCCTATCCGAAGAGCGCGCATCACTTTCTGCGCTGCAAGCATTCTCACACGGGGATCGGGATTAGCCACACCGCCGTTTCTGAACACCGGATCTGGATGCAGGGCACAGCCGATCATTTTATACTGAACGTTGCCTACCTCGAGTTTTTTCTTTATTTCGACCAAGGTCTTATACGTGTCACTATTAGTATCGAGGTCGTCCTCAGGATTGTCGGGATCCCACTGCACCAGGTCATCATCATGGGCGGCCGTATAGGTTATAAGTCCCTTTTTCCCCGCGTCGGCCAGAATATCGGCAATCTCCAACGAACTGACGCCGTTTAAAATTCCCGGCCCGAAGGGGTCTCCTACGGGATTTCCCACGCACCAAAAAGGCATTGATAATTTTCGTTCCTGTTTCATTTTTATCTCCTTCAAATATCAATCGGGCAGAAGCTGTACTTCTGCCCGGTAATAGTAAAAAATTATTGTAGAAAAGGATTGCCTTTTCTATTATTTGCCTGCCGCCTCTTTAATCTGCTTCGGCGGTTCTTCTCCCAGAATAGCTTTATAACCTTCGATGATGTTGCCGCGGGTTACCGCATAACCGGGGACAGCAACATATTTCGGGTTCTCGTATCCGAGTATCGCTCGGCATGCCGCCATCGCTTCTGCAACCCCGTTTTTATAGGGGTCCTGTGCGCCGGTGCCTTTGATATAGCTGTCGGAGGCAATCTCCATCGCACCGTCTTCTTCCAAGTCGACCGTCGTAATGATAAACTTATCAGGATTTTTCCCGGCTTCCCGGGCGGCAGCAACAAGAGACATTGCCGGAGTCATCCAGATGACGAAGGCGCCGTCCAGATTAGGATTAGCTGCAAGCATGCCCGACGAAATCTCCGTTACCTTCGGCATGTCGAAGGGGAAATCGACTTCGGCAGCAATCTTGATCCACGGATAATATTTATCCACACGCTCCTTAAATCCGCGCACCCGCTCTTCCGTTACAAAGTGGCTGAAGTTCAGTTTCATCACCGCGACTTCCGCTTCCGCCTTTCCCATTTCAATAAACTCGTTCGCCATGATGTCCGCTGCGGAGACCCCGTTACCATAGCTCGACGAAGAAACGAGGCATGAGTAATCGTTAGGATGCTCTAAACCGGCGGGAATCATATCGAGAAGTATAAGCTCTATACCGTTATCACTAATTCGTTTGTAAGCCGGACCTTCGGCGCTCGGGTCCACCGGGATCGAAAGAATAACGTCCGGTTTCATAGCTATAACATTTTCAATATTTTCGATTTGAACTTCAGGCTTGCCTCCCGATCCGGTTACGGAAATGACTTCAATGTTGTACTTATCGAAAACCGACTTCATACCTGCAATCTGCTGCTGCGGCCAGGAAGCATCGAGAACATGCATAACAATAGCTGCTGTATAGTTTCCATTTTTCAGCTTTGTTTCATCGTCCGCTGTTAAAGTCAGCACGTCCCTATCAACACCCTTTGTCCCGTCTTCCAGCCGTTCATCCGCTACCACGGTCCCGGATATAACTGCATCCGGCGCGAGCTTGTGCTCTACTTTCGTCGCTGCCGTCTCTGTTTCCGCAGCAGGCGCTTCCTGTTTTCCCCCTGCGAATACAAACCCTGCCGCCAGGAGTAATCCAAGCACTACGATCAATGCTTTTTTCATTATAAAACCTCCACGTTTTTTGAAAAAATTTAACTTCCTCCTGTACTTATTGTACGGGAGGTCAATTCCTTAAATGATAATTATGAAATTCCTAAAATTCTTTTATTTGCCTCTTCATCCGCGCCGGAATCGAGGAAATCATCAAAGGCATATG
>CAYWIK010000169.1:0-2915 GCA_964458315.1 uncultured Spirochaetales bacterium
GGCCGCCAACGGCAGCGTCGTCGTGCAATGCGTGTAGGGCGTCATCTTCTTGACAGCGGCTGGAACGGTTGGCGGCGAAACAGGGCGTGGCCGGTGATCGCGAAATCCAGGAGATCATCGAGCAGGCCCTGGCAGGGGTGGACCCGGATATCCGACAGCTGATGCGCGCGGCACTGTGGCTCTACACCCACAACGCGGATCTGAGCCATGAGCTGGGAGCCATGGTCATCCGGCACAGGCGGCGCACCGATCATCGGTTGTTCAAGGTGGGGAACGAGTTTCCCATGAGCAGCAGGGAGGCCGCAAATCGTCCCGACAGCCACACCCTGCACGTGGCCCCGGGTATCGATGTGCGCGGGGAGGGAGAACTTCCCCAGTATCTCCTCATGCGGTGCGTGTCCGAGATGAAAGGCTTCAAAGGCAGATCATCTCTCGGGAATGCCCTGACCGGTTGCTACTCCACCCTGCTCGAAAGCCACGAAGGAAAGCAGGTGGCAACCCTCCTGGGAAAAAACCCCCTGGGCAGGAAGTACCTCGAGCTCCTTCTCGCCATGGTGGATCCCTCACAGGACCCGGCCCATCCGAAGATGCGCGATGTCGTCGATGCCGTGGTGAATGCCTGGGAAAAGGGAGAAAAAAGCCTGGTGTTCTGTTTCCGCGTCAACACGGCAAGGCGCCTGCGGGATATCGTAGACCAAAAGATCCGGATGAAGCTGAAGGAGCGCCGGCAGAGCTGTCTGGGCGGCGAAGAACGCCTGAAAACTCTCAGAAAACGACTTACCGGCCGGGAGCAGGATCTTGTGACCATGGGCCTGGATCGGGTCCTCTGGTCCTTTATTCTGGATGAGACGTACCGAACCGGTGCCTCCTCGGGCCTTACCCCAAGAGACCTGAAGCTGATCAAGAGCGATCTCCAAAGACTGGCCCGGATCGCTCTCCGCTGCGGCGTCCAGATCACGGGAAACCGTGCGGACCGCGTGTTTCTCAACCGCGCCACAGAGCACATCCTTGCCGGCCGGCTTCTCCCCAGCCGAGCATTTCCACGGGCCTGGAAAAACCTTCTTCAGGAAATGGCTGAACCCACATGGCTCGAGGGACCTTACGGGCTTCAGCCGGGAGAAGAACGGGAGGATGTGGGTGAGGATGCGGCCAGTTTCGACGAACGTGGTGTTCACTATCGCTACGTTCCTGGAAAGGAGCCCTCGCAGGGGTCCGTGGCAAGCCTTGCCGACGAGCTTTATGAAACCAGGAAACGCGCAAAGCGCAGGAAACAGCGCCCCATCCTCGACGCCTATGCCCGGAACCCCAGTCTCTGGCTGGGCACCACGCCGATGGACAGCCCCAAGCGAATCAGGCAATCCAAGAAGACGGCATCCCGCTTTCAAACCCTGGGACGCATCCATGAACATCTCCACTGGCTCACCGCGACGAATGACGGCTATGACTGGGAGGCGAGGCGGCAGGTTTTTCAGGCGATGAGAAAGGCCCTTCTTCGAGAATCCGTGCTCCTGAGGTTGCTCCCCAGCCGGACGGAACTTGAGGAAAGCAGCTGGGACGAGCTCCTGGTCCAGGCCTTCCTCGACAGGATGCCCGGACAGAATGAGAGCATGGCCGATCGCATCGGAATCTTCCTTGAGGATCTCCTTGCTGCAAGCGGCAGCCTGACGTACGCCCCCTCTGCCCGGTCCACTCTCTTGAGTGCAACGCGACTGAGCGATCAGACCTTCGTGGCCCTGGTCACAGGGCAGGACCGCACGCGCATACAGGACCGGGAGCGCGTTTTTGCGGGATTCAACACCCCTTTGCTGCCGGAGGTCCTGATCTGCACATCTGTGGGCCAGGAAGGCATCGATCTCCATCGCCATTGCCGGCACGTCATCCATTACGATCTGGCTTGGAACCCGGCGGTCCTGGAGCAGAGAACCGGCCGTACAGACCGCATTGGCAGCAAGACCTTTCGAGAGAGAGACCTGGCAGGTCAAGAGGATTTGCTTTTCCTGGAGATTGGTGTGCCCTACTTGGCGGGAACCTATGACGAGCGTATGTACGAGGAGCTGCGTCTCAGGGCTCAAACCTTCGAGGTGCTCACCGGCGGGGAGCTTGCAACCACCGAGGTGGAAGGTCGTGATGACAAGGATCCATCGGAAAGCGATGCAGGTGACCACCTGAATCTGATCCTACTCCCTGAATCCATGGTCACGGATCTACGGGTCAGGCTGGAAGTCCGACCATCGACCGCCACATAAGATGATTCAGGACTTTCCGTCTTACTCCGGTTCCGACAGCCGCTGCGGCATATGGGTCTTCGGTGATGAAGGCAATACCCTTGCGTATCTCCCGACTTCTCCCGGCCCTGGAAAGCAAACCCTTCATGGACGCCTTCAGGCGCAAGGTGCGGATGTCGAAGCTCATGGAGGATCATACCGGGCTACTTGATCCTGAATCCCGAAGCCGCTCTCATGGGAGCGGCCCGAAACGGACTTGACGAGAGCAAGACGAAAAGGGGGCTGATGATGACCCTGACAGGGTGTCTCGCGGTTGGCGGCGGCATCCAGTGTCCGGGAGGCGGAAACCGTGTACGGCATCAGTCGCCGTCCCACAACCGGGTTATGGGTACGGCATAGAGTCGGTCTCCAAAGCCCGCCACGGCATCTCCGTCGTAGAGCACCACACACCGGCGGCAAAGCTCTTCCGCACGGCTTCCTTCAAATTCCGCAGCCCCTTTAGGTCACCGCTGGTCAACGTTGAGGCCGCCTTCACCTCCACACCTGCCACGCGCCCTTCCAATTGTCGATATGTGTCCGTCCAAATGTCGATCTGATTGAGGGCACCAAACGGCCACCTCTCCGTTCATCCGTTTGGGCAGGAGATCGGAAGAGCACACGTCTGAACTCCAGTCACGTGAAACGATCTCG
>CAYWIK010000170.1:0-2903 GCA_964458315.1 uncultured Spirochaetales bacterium
AATCCCCTCCCGGAAATGAAGCTGTTTTATCGTATCTGCAATAAACTCCGCTTCTTTCACTTCGTTATCAGGATAAAAAATTGAAATAGGCCGGTCCTGTTCTATGCCGGTCCACAATTTTTTTTCTTTCCGGTTTCGGTTGTTTCTTATTACGCCGTTTGCCGCTAAAAGAACGGTTTTTGTCGACCGGTAATTTTGTTCCAATTTGATCTCTTTTAGTTCCGGGAAATCTTTTTCAAACCTTTGGAGGTTTTCATAGTTGGCGCCGCGCCAGGAGTAAATCGATTGGTCGTCGTCCCCGACCACACAGACATTCCGGTGTTTCTTTCCTAAGAGACTTAAAAGCCGGTACTGGGCCGCGGAGGTGTCTTGAAACTCATCTACCGTTATATATTGGTATTGGTCCTGAATTTTCTCTAAGAGTTTACGGTCCTTTGAAAGAATCTCATACGGAAGAACGATAAGATCGTCGAAATCGACTGCATTATAGACCTTGAGGTGAGACTGATATTCTTCGTACAGCTTCAGGTGCTGACTGTTGGAGCGGTCCAATTCGATCCGTCCGGTCTTCACCCCTGAAAAAAGTGTGGAAAGAGCATACCCGTCGGCCGCTTCTCTTGTATAACCGAGCTGCCGCGCAACCTCGTAAATCAAGGCGATTTTATCCGTTTGATCGTAAATGGTGAAATTTTCTTTATACCCTAAATGTCCGATCGTCTGTCGGAGCAGTTTTACGCCGAAGGCATGGAAGGTGGAAACCGTTAAATTGGAGAGCTTCTTTCCCGTGAGCTCTCGTATACGATAAAACATTTCCTTTGCCGCTTTGTTGGTAAAGGTAAGGGCAAGGATCTCGGCCTGGGGGATGCCCCGGGAGAGCATATTGGCAATCCGGAAGGTAATGGTCCTGGTTTTACCCGAACCCGCCCCCGCAATAATGAGAAGCGGTCCG
The DNA here is from genome assembly GCA_964458315.1 of uncultured Spirochaetales bacterium. Classification (GTDB taxonomy): domain Bacteria; phylum Spirochaetota; class Spirochaetia; order SPDA01; family CAZSGZ01; genus CAYWIK01. The sequence goes on from CAYWIK010000170.1 coordinate 950, forward strand.
TCGAGGAATGACACAGCTTCGAGCTGTCGGTTATTTAGCCCCGCATTGGAAAAATGCTGCATAAAAATATGTCCTGCCTATATTTCTCGTTTTATAAAGAATGAAAAAGCTTCGATCCCCAAATACGAAATAAGAGTTACAATGATGCCGGAGATGATCACCCCGCCTAAAACAGCTAAAAATGTCTTTTTCGGCTCCAGGCCCAGCACCCATGCTCCGAGGGTACCGGTGTAGGCGCCGGTAATCGGCAGGGGAATAGCGACGAAAAACATGACCCCGAAGTATCCGAATTTCTCGACCCTCCCGTGAATTTTATTTCGTGCCCGTTCAATGAGTTTGCCGAACACGTTCCTGTACCATTCCATGAGAGAAAGCAGTTTGTGAACAGAAAAAAGAAACAAGTAGAGGAGGGGGCCTACCAGAGCGTTTAACGCCACACAGTACACATAGGCCACGGGAATCGACATCCCCCGGGTAAGGGCGTACGGAATGGCGCCCCGGAGTTCGGAAATCGGTAGGAGCGAGAGTAACCCGGCAAAGAGGAAGGTGCGAAAAGTCATGAAAATCTCCTTTGAAGTTTTTACTCCACCGTAAACCGGTGGATGGTGCGCTCACGGTATCTGCTTCCCGGCTCTAAAACAGGGGAAGGGAAGTTATGCTGATTTACCGCATTCGGAAAACCTTCCGTTTCCAGACACAACGCTCCGTGTTTTTCATATTTTTTGCCGTCCCGGCCGGATATCCCGTCTAAAAAGTTACCGGAATAGAGCTGGATCCCCGGTTGGGTCGCAAATATCGTGACAGTTCTGCCGTTTTCGGGGTGTCGGAGCCGGGCGGCGGGAGCAGGAGTATCTGCCCCGGTTTGATTGATGACAAAACAGTGGTCGAATCCGCCGGCTGCTTCGATATCTTTTCCGATCTTCTTCCCTTTTCGGAAATCGAAGGGGGTCCCGTCGACCGGCGCCCGCTCTCCGGTGGGAATCAAACTGCCGTTGACCGGCAGATAATAGTCCGCATGAATGGTGAGCTCGTGGTCATATACCGGCCCGGAGCCGTCTCCTCCCAAGTTCCAGTATGTGTGGTTTGTCAGGTTGACCGGCGTGGGTTTGTCTGAAACAGCGTTATAATCGATTATAAGCCGGTTCTCGTCCGTTAAGGAGTAGGTTGTGGTGACCTGCAGGCTGCCGGGATAACCTTCTTCGAGGTGATGACTCACCAGGGAGAATTGGACCCCTACTGTACCGTTCCGCTCAAACGGGACGCCGTGCCACAATTTTTTATCAAACCCTTCCTTCCCGCCGTGCAGGTGGTCCTCTCCGATGTTTTTATATAGGCAGTATCGATTACCCCGGAGGCTGAATTCCCCGCCCGCAATCCGGTTGGCAAACCGGCCCACCGTCACTCCGAAGTAGGGATGGTCTCCCAAATATCCCTGCAGATTGTCGAAACCTAGGGTTATTTCTTCCGAACGGTCTTCCCGGTCCGGCGTCCGAATAGAGATGACTGCGGCGCCGTAGGTACTCAAAGCGACGGTCACGCCTTTCTCATTGTCGAGATCGAACCTTTTTACAATCCGCCCGTCTGCAAGAAAACCGAAATCCGATTTTGTAATTTTCATTCCTTCTCCTTCCATGTTTGTTGTCAGATGACTATTGCGCCGCCGTAGTAAAGCCGGGGCCGTTATTCCCGTTCTCCGAGCAGGGTCTTTAAGTCCCGGATGTCCTGCACTAATTTACCTCGGTCGAGGTTTTGAAACCGTTTCGGCACCATTTCCCGGCTCGTGCACTCTAATACCGCCACGAGGTTCTGCAGTTCGATTTCATGCGGATATGCCGGGGGAATAAAATCATGGATCGTATTTTCCAGGTCTTCCTGGGTCACGGTCACATGATTGTTCATTGCCGCATTGAACTTTGCCCGGATGAGGATCGCTTCGATATCGGCGCCCGAGAAA
>CAYWIK010000171.1:0-2877 GCA_964458315.1 uncultured Spirochaetales bacterium
CGCAGTAGTCGGCGATTTTAAAGATGGGCGCCCGCGGGTCTTTGTTGACCGCGATAATTTTTCTCGAGTTTTTCATGCCCTGAATATGATGGATTGCTCCTGAAACGCCGAAGGCAACATAGAGTTCGGGGCGGATGGTAACACCCGTTTGCCCGACTTGTTTGGAAAAATTCGCCCATCCTTCGTCAACGACAGCACGGGTTGCAGCCACGGTGGCCCCGTTTTCCCGGGCAAACGCTTCAACCTCTTCAAAGCCCTCCCTGGAGCCGACACCGAAGCCGGCGCAAAAGACAACCTTCGCTTCATCGAGGGGAGTTTCCAGAGCGCCGTCACCCTGGACGATTTCTAAAATGCTCTTGAGTCCGTTGGCCGCGATTGCCGATCGGTTTTTTATTTCAATTACTTCAACGTTAACGCTTTCAGGTTTAACAGGTTTCTTTTCTTCGATAAAAACATTAGGCCGGACCGATGCCATTTGCGGGCAGTTGTAGGGGGTTTCAATCGTAGCAAGTACCTTGCCCCCGTAGGTAGGACGGATTTGCAAAAGATTGTTCCGCTCATTTATTTCTAACTCCGTGCAGTCCGCCGTCAGTCCGGTTTTTACCCGGGTTGCCGTCTGCGGGGCGATACTTCGTCCGAAAATTGTACCGAGAAACAGCACGATCTTCGGTTTCTCCTTCAAGATTTCCCCGGAGACTGCTTCGGCCGCGTCTTCGGTAATAAACCTGTTGAAGTCCTTATTGGTAAGAAGTTTGACCTTTCTTACGCCGTATTCCGCAAAAACCTGCTTCAGCTTCTTCGGGTCGCTTTTTTTATTTCCGATCAATACTGCGGTGACTTTGTCCTTACTCGCCTTTGCAAGTTCATTTGCCTTGCTTATTAACTGGAAACTGGTATTTTTCAATTCTTCATCAAAAAACTCAACAATGACCCAAATTCCTTTATATCCTGAGAGGTCGACTTTTTTATCGAGTTTGGTGATGGTGATCGCGTCTTCGGTGCATGCTTTTACACACGCCCGGCACAGGGAACATAAGTTCAGGTCGATAACCGCTTTACCGTTGACCACCGTAATTGCGTCGTAGCCGCACGCTTCAACACATTTTCCGCAGCCGTCGCATTTCCCCTTATTTACTTCAATATAACTCATGATTGTTTCCTGTTCCTGTTTTATTTTATTAAACCGGCTATTTCTTCAAAAGCGTCTTTATCCAAGTCCCTGATAATTTTCCGGTCCTTGTTTTCCTCGATCCCGCCGTTTGCGATGTAGAGGATCCGCTCGTCCGCGCTTAGATCATTGTCGACGGTCACATATCCGACAAACCGTTCGTCGATATCGATATTGATTACCTGGGTGAACGAACCGTCCAGGCCGACGTATTTGGGATCGAGCTTCAAATCGTCCATGCTCATTTTCCTGATTTTTTTTCTGTCCGCCTTTTTATCCGCCTTGAACCGGATCTCTTCCTCTTTCTTTAAAAAAGAGACTACTGCCGGCGTTACGACCTCGAGCACCGCGTCGGCCTTATCGAATTTGGTCAATACGCGCAGTTTGTCTTTTTTTAAGCCGATGATCTTTTTCGCGTAATTGACCTGGGGCAGATTGAGTAATTCCGCGATGCTCGCGCCCATATGGCCGGTCCCGCTGTCGATCGATTCTTGTCCGCAAAACACGTTTTCATAACCGGTTTTCCTGATAAGCGAAACAATAGCAATGGCTGTTGCCCATGTGTCGGAGCCGGCCAGTCGCTTATCGGTAAACAAAAAAGCTTCGTCGGCGCCCCGCGCCAGGCTGTATTCCAACACTTCTTCCGCCTGAGGAGGCCCCATGGTCATCGTCCCAACCTTTACCCCGTGCTTGCGTTTTAACTGTAATGCTTCTTCCAGAGCATAGTCGTCAAAGGGATTGATAATGCTGTCGACCCCCTCCCGCACCAGGGTATGATTTTCAGGATCGATCCTGACGTCCCGCGTGTTCGGTACCTGTTTCAGACAAACTAATATTTTTTCCATACTTATACTTCCCGTGCTAATGCTTCCGCGTTATGGATTGAGATTTCGACACAAGAAGGCGCCTTCGCGTCTCCCAGCCTGTACACTTCCTTGACGCTCTTGTCCTCTTTAAACTTCCAGAAAAGTTCGTCGACAGACTTCATGAGTCCTGAGTAGATAAAATTATCAAACTCTTTGTTTTTTATAACAAGCGTCTTGTCGGTGTATACCTTGTTAAAGGTCAGCTTTTCGTTGTCCGAATCGATCAGTGCCGTATACCGTGTTATTTCCAAGTCCTGCCGCAGAAGCCTCCGCAGCAGTATATCTTTATTTTCATTCTTCACGTTCATCGCGATGTCGCTCTCCGGGGTGATGTAATGGACTTTTATATTTTCATATGTTTCGAACAGATATTCCACAATTCCGACCCCCTCGTTATTAGACATTGGATCGTAGACTAATACTTTTTTCCCGATTTCGACCTTGTCCTCGAGCACATCCCAGGTAGTTACCGCCTTTTTTGTTTTAATGTTTTCCGGTAAAAGAGAAACGGCGCCGGTAGCGACAACGAGAACGTCCGGTTTTTCAGTTTTTATAAGCTTTTCATCCGCTTCAGTCGACATCTCGATCCTAAGATTATCGAGTTCATTCACTTGAAATTCGAGATACCGGGTGACTTCGGTAAACTCATTCCTGAAGGGGATATTTTTAAGAATATTGATCTGCCCGCCTAAAATTTTGTCCTTTTCGAACAGAACGACATTATGTCCCCTCCGTGCGGCAATTTCCGCAAACTTAAGCCCTGAAACTCCTCCTCCCGCGACCACCACCTTCTTCGGTTTAGCTGCCTTTTTTAAGGTGCCGAGCCCGAGCTTTTTTTCTTTC
>CAYWIK010000172.1:0-2842 GCA_964458315.1 uncultured Spirochaetales bacterium
TGCGGACGAAAACGGCATTGTATATGTGTCCGGGTATGAAGGACCGGAATATGCTGAAACAGCCTGCTACTGGAAAGGTGGTGAAAAAATCAAATCTTTTACCACCGGATTGGAAGACTGGGGAAAGGCGCACTCGATTTGGATAGAGGCTACGAAAGTTTATGTATCAGGACAATACTATGAAAGCGGCAATGGATTCACAGCCTGGTATTGGAACGGTGACATTGGAACTGAAGTGACCCTTGTTGAAGATAATTCATATGCTAATGCAACCAGCATTCAGGTTGGAGGAAACGGTGAGGTTTATACCGCAGGTTATTATAATGGTTCAATAGCAACATACTGGGTCGATGGAATAAAGATTTCTATGGATCTCTATACAGCCGGCTATTCAGAATCGCTTGACCTCTTTGTTACGGATACAGATACTATATATATTGCTGGGTTATACTATGACAGCAATTATTCTTCAGCATACTGGATAAACAACAGTACAAATTTTTACAATCTGTATAGCAACAGTGAAAGCAGAGCGAATGGAATAACTGTAGCAGAGGGTGGTGTTTTTACAGTGGGGTATTATAAACCGGTGAGCAGTCCGACAATCGCATGTTATTGGCAAAACGATGCAAAATATGATCTCAGCACAGGTACATACAATGCTCGGGCATGGGATGTATCGGTGCAAGCCGGGGAACTATATATAAGCGGATACCACTCGGACGGCGATAAAAAAATAGCTTGCTACTGGAAAGCTGGGAAAAAATTTGATCTATATGAATCAGACGAAAGCGGGAAAGATTCGGAAGCGCTTTCGATCTTTAATAATTAGAAGTTTCGATGGGGTTAAATTCTGTTACGTGTACTATATTAATGATAATGAGGTTGTGGAGTAAAAGATCTGATTGCCTCACTTTAAACGTTTTTGCTGGCATACTAAGTGAAATGAGCCTTCTTTGTAGTACTTAGCATATTTTTTCTACACCATGCATCTCTTACTCACCCTCACTTTTTATAGGAGGAGATGGTTATTCTTCATATGTATGATTTTATCTCTAATGCTATCATGCAAAGCCAACCCTCAGGACGGTGACAACGGAGAGGACGGTAACGAAGGCAATGGAGATAACGGATCGGTAGGAGAAGTTACCGTTTATACCGCAGGTTACTATAGCAATGGGACTCACGATATTGCCGCATACTGGATAGACGATGCGAAAAACGACCTTACCGACGGATCGGTAGACGCCCGGGCAAATTCAATTTTCTTATATGGTTCTGATGTGTATGTAACAGGGTATGAAGGCAGCACGGGGAATGAAGTCGCCTGTTATTGGAAGAACGGAACTAAGACAAAAGAGTTTACCACCGATTCGCCTGAAAAAGGTGAAGCGGAATCGATTTGGGTTAATGCCACCGGTGTGTATGTGTCTGGGTATTATACCACATCCGATCCTCTATATACAGCTTGGTATTGGGACGGAGCCGCCGGAACGGCGAGGTTTATGTTGCAGGATATTACAATGGTTCGATTGCGACCTACTGGATCGACGGAGTTAAAATTTCCACCGATCTCTATACAGCCGGGTATTCGGAAGCTCTTGACCTTTTTGTTACCGGCACGGCTGATGTGTATATTGCAGGATTTTATTATGACACTGATTATGCTTCCACATATTGGGTAAACAATAGTACGAATCTCAATACACTCTACGATGCTAATGAGAGCAGAGCGAACGGCATATATGCTACGGGGGGAGATGCGTATACCGTCGGCTATTACAAACCCGGTAGTGCTACGATAGCCTGCTATTGGAAAAATAGCGAAAACAGATCTTACCGATGGTACAAACAACGCCCGTGCTTGGGATGTCCAAACTACTACAGATGGTACGGTGTATGTTGCAGGCTACTACAATAACGGCACAAAGGATGTTGCTGTGTATTGGGAAAATAGCACAAAAACAGATTTGACTGACGGCAGCCAGGGGGCACAAGACGTCGGAATACATATTATTTCTCAGTAATCGAATTCACACCAAAATTTTAATGGAGAAGATCCCCTTTTTCTATTAGAATAATCTGTAGATAAAGATACATAGTGTTATAATTAATACATATCATATATTGTGTTGATTTAGGGGGATTCCTATTAAAAGGGCGTTAATTTTTTTTGCTATTTTTATTTTATTTATACCGCTTTCTCTTTTAGCAGGTAACAAATCTTGGAATGGAGGGGGTGGAGACAATTTATGGAACAACCCTGCTAATTGGACTCCTCCCGGCGTGCCACAGGGCGCCAGTGGTACATATGATGACGTTACAATCCCTAATACAGGTAATGATCCATTACTCAATGTATCATATGGCGCAGGCAATGAGCTAAGGTCAGTAGAAATACAGACAAGTGCTTCTCTCGACCTCAACGGCAATACTTTGCTCGTTGATAACAATTACATTCTCCAAAGCGGCGCAATATTATATCTTGAAGGCGGTGAGACCGTTTCCGCACTCACCACGAACAGCGGCACTGTTGTATATAACGGTGGAATCGCGTATACAGGATTACCGGGGTTGGACGGTACTGTTCCGTACAACAATCTCACCTTTAATAATGCCGCAGGATCCTGGTCTCTCGGAGCTCCTCTCGACGTAAACGGCAACCTTACAATAACAAACGGTACCCTCAACGCGAACGGGCAGAATATAACCGTCGGCGGAAACTGGACGAACAGCGATTCTTTTACTTCCGGTTTGAACACCGTTACCTTCGACGGCGGCGGAAACCAGTCCATAGCAACCGGGGGGACGGCGGCCAATCAGGACTTTAACAATTTTGCCG
>CAYWIK010000173.1:0-1623 GCA_964458315.1 uncultured Spirochaetales bacterium
TGTGCAGGCGGAGGCCTTTCAAGACCCGGTCGGTCCCGACAAAATTTCGTACGAACTGGTCCGCCGGCGCGTACAGCAGGGTTGTCGGATCGGAGTACTGGACCAGTTCCCCCGCTTTGAGCAGCGCAACTTTATCGCCCATTTTAATCGCTTCGTGAATATCGTGGGTCACGAAGGCGATGGTCTTCTTGATTTTCGCCTGAATTTTTAAAAACTCGTCCTGAAGTTTGACCCGGGTGATGGGGTCGATCGCCCCGAAGGGCTCGTCCATGAGAAGGATCGGAGGATCTGCGCCGAGACACCGGGCAACCCCGACCCGCTGCTGCTGGCCTCCGGACAATTCGCTCGGATACCGGTCGATGAAGATTTTCGGGTCCATTCCGATAAGGGACAGCAGTTCTGCCGCCCGTTCACGCTGCCGTGTCTTCGACCATTTCTTAAGCATCGGGACAGTCGCGATGTTCTGGGCCACCGTTAAATGAGGAAACAACCCGATGTTCTGGATGGCGTATCCGATTCCCCTTCTCAGTTCATTCGGGTTCACGTCCATGATATTTTCACCCTGTACATAGATGTTGCCTCCGCTTAACGGTATGAGGCGGTTTATCATTTTCATACAGGTCGTCTTTCCGCATCCTGAAGGACCTAAGAATACGCAAAATTCCCCTTCCGAAATCTCAAGACTGAAATTCTTCACGGCAATCGTACCGTCGGAATATTTTTTGGTTACATTTTCCAGCGTTATCAACGGCCTTTCCTCCCTATTCGTATTCCTTTAGGCGTAGCCAGCCACTCGACACGTCCAAGGATAAGATCAAAAATGATGGCAAGAACGGACACACAAACAGCGCCGACGATAATGAGGTCTACCCGGTAGTTGGCGATCCCTCGGAAAATAGGCTGCCCCAGTCCTCCGGCCCCGATATAGGAGCCGATTGCAGCAATGCCGATGTTCATGACCACCGCCTGCCGCAGTCCGGCCATGATAACCGGAACCGCAAGGGGTATCTTGACCTTCACCATGAGCTGCCGCTCCTTCATACCCATGCCCCGGCCTGCTTCGATAATAGCCGGGTCGACTTCCGTGATTGCGGTGTAGGTGTTCCGAATGATCGGAAGCAATCCGTAGAGGGTCAACGCAACGACCACCGGCACCAACCCGATGGAAGGAAGAGTCAACGCGGCCAATATACCCATAAGGATACCGTACAGAGCCAGTGACGGTATGGTCATGAATATACTGGCAAAATAGATGACCGTTTCCGCGGCCCGTTCCCTTCCCTTCTTTGAAATAAGTATTCCGATAAATACACCGATAACCACTGCGATGGCATTTGCAATACTGATGATATAGAGATGCTGCAGAGTCCATTCGATGATTTTATCGTAATGTTTGGTAAAATATATCCACGCCTGTTTCCACATAAACCCTACTTACCCGATAAATAAAATTAGGCAGGCGGGAAACTCCCGCCTGCTCTGATTATACCATACAAATTTCGATTAGTCGATTAATCCTTTTTCCTGAAGCCACTGTTCCGCCGCTTCTTCGGGTTCCATAAGATCGATATCGACCATGGCGTTCAATTCGGTCATTTCCTGCCGCGCGCCGGCAGGATCGTC
>CAYWIK010000173.1:1723-2784 GCA_964458315.1 uncultured Spirochaetales bacterium
ACATCTCTTTCGGCGATTCGCCTTTGAACTCGTTTCCGGCATAGCTCAGCCACAGGGTGCCGGTGTAATCCATGCAGAGATCGACATCGCCGTTTTCCATGGCTTCCCGCAAGACCGAACTGGACATACCGGTTTTAAGGCTTACATCGAAACCCTGGTCTTCGAGGTAGATCGCCATCAAGTTTCCGACGACGAACTGCTCGGTAAAGTTCTTGGTGCCGATGTCGATCGGGCCCTTGTATGCGATACCGGATTTAGGCGGTCCCGAAGGCTCCGCGGGTTGAGCTTCTTCCTCAGCCCCCGCCGCGGGAGCTTCTTCAGATTGAGCTTCCTGTTTGCCCCCTGCAAACAGCATAAAACTTCCCGCTGCAAGCAGGACAAAGATAATCAGTAGTTTTTTCATCATTTTCCTCTCCTTAATTTTAAAAAATTCCCAATAAGAATACTTTTAACTATATACTATTCAATTGGAACAGATTAGTCAAGGATAAAAAAAACAACAATTTACTATTTTATTATTGGATAAGGAAATAAATATTTTTAGGGTAAATTGTATGCAGTGAAAATTTTATTCTGCAATACTATTTACCTTACTATTATTGTACTAAATACTTTCAGTTATATCTAATTGATTCTTTTACGTATTGAGATGTATACTCTATGCATGGCGCACACTTCGGACATCAGCAACAACGTACTCAAAGTGCTGCGGAAGATTATCCGGGCCGTCGACGTCCAGTCGAAGCAGCTGGTAAAAGAGTACGGACTGACGGGACCGCAAATACTCATCCTCAAAGAATTACATGCGGCGGAGGACATTACGGTAGGGAAAATCGCCGCTAATGTCGATTTGAGCCAATCGACGGTCACTAATATATTGGAGCGGCTCGAAAACCGCGGCTTTATAAGCAGAAGCAGAAGCAATGTCGATAAACGAAGGGTCAACATCAAGCTCGAAGAGAAGGGGGTGCGGATCCTCGAAATGGACCCCTCTCTTCTGCAGGAACACTTCGTCCGCCGATTCAAGGAACTCCCGGACTGGGAACAGAGCGCCATTCTCT
>CAYWIK010000174.1:0-2784 GCA_964458315.1 uncultured Spirochaetales bacterium
TTAAAAGTAAGGAAAGCCGCAGCCGGAAAAACCGGCTGCGGCCTAATAACTTGTACGTTACATCTTAAAGTTGTAAAAGTTGTCAATTTTATCTGAAAGATTCAGCACATTATTTTTTACCTTTGTATATTCTTTCAACCCGATTATACCGTCTTCTCGTCCTAAGCCGCTGTTTTTGTTGCCGCCGTAAGGCGCTTCGATTTTGGACATAACATTTGTGTTGAGCCACACCGTTCCGGCATCAATTTTTTTACTTGCGTAGAAGAGGGTCCGGATATTTTCCGAATAGACGCTGGCGCCGAGGGCGTACTGGTTATCATTCGCCATTTTAATGGCTTCATCGATATCTTTGTATTTGATAACGACTAAGACCGGTCCGAATATCTCTTCCCGGGCACAGGTCATGGTGTTCTTGACATCGGTAAGGACTGTCGGTTTGTAGAAAAAGCCCTTGTCGCAGGGCGGTTCAGTGTACCGTTCACCGCCGGTTACCAGCTTAGCGCCTTCTTTGACGGCGTTCTTTACCCGCTTGTCAACAAGCTCGAGTTGACCTTCGCTTATCATGGCGCCCATCTGTGTTTTCGGGTCTAAGTTGTCGCCAAGCTTTAGACTTTCGACACGGGTGACTAATTTTTCCATGAACTCGTCATAAATTTTTTCGTTCAGCATAAGCCTCGTGGAAGCACAGCACACTTCTCCCTGCATGAGGCAAAATCCTTTGATCAGCTGGTTGACCGCATCGTCCATGTTGCAGTCGGCTTCAGCAATAAAGGGGCCTTTTCCGCCTAATTCGAGTATCGTCTTTTTAATGATAGGCGACTTAGAAGAAGCTTCGAGTATTTTTCTTCCGATCTCGAGAGAACCGGTAAAGGTAATCATGGAAACATCCGGGTGGGAAATAAGCGCCTCGCCCGTTATGCCGCCCGGCCCTGAAACAATATTTACAACACCCGCGGGGACTCCTGCTTCTTCGAGAATTTCCCCCATGATAATGGGCGTTACCGGAGAAAGGGAAGAGGCCTTTGCTACCACGGTGTTCCCGGTTGCCATTGCCGGACAGACGGCCCTGGTTGCAAGGTGTAAGGGGAAATTCCAAGGGGTTATGGCTCCTACCACTCCATAAGGTTCGTAGGTTACCCAGTCGAATGCTTCTTCTCCCGGAATAGGAATGGTCATTCCGTTTATTTCCCGCGCTTGATTTGCAAAATATTCCATCGCACGGATAGAGTAGGGGATATCGACTAATTCGGTTTCATAAATCGGCTTCCCCGTGTCCATCGCTTCCCATTTAGCGAGTTCCTTAAGACGCCGTCTCATGATCTCCGCGGCCTTTAGCATATAATCTGCTCGAACGTCGCCGTCCAAATCGGACCAGACGCCGCTTTCAAATACTTTTTTCGCAGCCTGCACGGCCTTATCTACATCCGCCTTTGAAGCCGACGCTAATTCCGCAATTTCTTCGTTTCGGGCAGGGTTCTTTGAGATAAAGGTTTTTCCGCCTTCGGCATCTACCCATTTGTTGTTGATGAATAATTTGAACTTTTGCATTCTTACATACTCTCCTTTCAGTTTAAACTTTTATGACAATTGGAATGTCCATCAACCGAGCGAACTCTTCGAGTTCCTCCAGCACGTCTCCGTAAATAATTGCGTTATGATGGGGAATCCCGTGGTCAAGCATGGAACGGACAAACTCCATGTTCCCGCCTTTCATTTTAATCAACAAGTTGGAACCTTTCAATATCGGCTCGGATTCGATCACATCCCCCACGCCCGCGTGAATGGTAAACTCGCCTCGAATGGAATTAAGTCTGCATACGGTGGCTTTCCCCGCATGCATACTGTGTATTTGAGAAGGTCCGCCGAAGATAGGTTCAATTTTCGGTTTTTTGCTTCCCAGGGTGTGTGGTGCGTTTCCGCAATGCCAGAAGAGAAGCGCGTCTTTGTCGTCGATGATATTAACGAAATCGGCAAACCACGGTGTGTCCTGCTGTAAAGCGTGGAGCAGCATCAGAGAAAGAGAACCGTCGACGTCACATTCGCAGGATGCCATTACACCTTCGGCATTCATCCGGCCGTTAGCCGGACAGAATGGGCGCAAATCGTTGTCCCGGAACTCGGGCCAGCAGTCCGGCGCATAGGATTGAATATTGTACTCGTCTACCACCTGTTTGAGGCCGAGGTAAACCTGGGAAAGGCCCCGCGACGCTTCCTGATGTTCAGAGGGAATATCGAAAATTTCATTTTGGACCTTCATGTCCTCATCAACTGCTTTGTTGTCAATACTGTTGACGACTTTGCTCAATGTGTAGAGAGATATCTTGATGAGCTCAGTCCCGAACTTTTTCTTTATGGCGAGCTCGTCATATCCCGCGATCTGAAAACCGTCGGGCCGCGCGCCGATAATACCGATTGCTGATTCTCTTAGATACGCAATTGCACGGGCGGCTTTTATAAAACGGGCGGCCTGCTGCTGTGTTTCCTTGTCCTTTGCGGTACCGTAGATTACGGAAAAGGGCCGTTCGAAGTTTTTAAAGATCGTCCCCGCGGGCATGACTCCTACCACAGAACCGGTAAAGGTCATTTTATCCATCGCTAGTTCGCCGATGCCCCAGACTGCAAAAGGACAAGACAAATTACGGACGATCTCTGCCGTCAGTTCGCCGGTATTGAAGGTGCCGTTAAAAAGTATGACCGCGTCTACATCTTCCGCTTTGAATTTTTTCCACGCGGCGCGTGCTTCTTTCCGGTCGCCGACTGCTTCTTCATATTCTATAATATCCG
>CAYWIK010000175.1:0-2713 GCA_964458315.1 uncultured Spirochaetales bacterium
AATAGCTCTTCTTTGAGAAGAAGAGATCCGAAAACACCCGGCGGCTTGCCGAGGCGTTGGTTTTTCAAGGTCGTCCGGTATACCCCACAACTCGGACTGCCCTCCATGAACACGAAGGCCTCTGCTCCGGCTCGCCGGACCGCATCCAGGCAGGCAAGGCTGCCTTCCTTACACTGCTCCGTTACTTCTATACCCTGTTTGTTTTTTATGGCCGCCTTACCCGCCCAAAAATCGTCCCCGTTTCCTGAAACCAGCCGAATCGGATGGCGGGGGACCCCCAATCCCGCCATTACCTCCGGGCACACCGGCGTCCAGATGAACCCGTCCCGTTCCCTGCCCAGGGGCGCCAACCGGTCCCATCCGGCGCGGTTGTACCGCACCTTCGCCCCGGCATTGCATGCGCTTATACCGACGCGGATTTTTTCTTCGATTATTTCTGACATAAAAAAAGTATAGCAGAAGTGGAACTTTCGCGCTACGAGCTTTTTAATTTACTGATTCCCCGGCGCAGGATGTGAAAAAACAGAAGGCCGGTTACAGTAGTTTTTTTTTTGCTTGAATTATGGGCAGCATAAGTTTACTATATTTACATTGAAGCAAGGAAAAGGTCCAATCATCGATATTACTCCGGAAGCGCTCCTCGACGAGCTCATTCGGGCGAGCCAGCTGCTTTCCCAGGAGTTCAATCTGAACACCCTCATGTCGATCTTAGCGGAGCAAGCTCTCGATATCACCCACTCCGATCTAGCCTGCCTTTACTTTTACACCGAATTCGATGAGTCGCCGGACCTCAGGCTTATGTACCGCAGGGGATTGGGAGATGCCCCGAAACGGCTTTCGAGAAAAACCGAGTTTATCGACTTCATCGAAGACTCCGAAGAAAGCCTGGTAATACTCGATCGCAATCGTCCTTTTTTTAAAGACATCTTCCTGCACGATAGAATGAACAGCGCCATCGCTCTTCCGCTTTTCACGCCGAAGGCCCGGCTCGGGGTATTGATCGTCAATGCGGAAAAACCAAACTTTTATAACCGCGAGCGGTTTTACTTTTTAGATTCCTTTGTTCAGCTTGGCGCCGGGATGCTTCACAACACCCGGCTGTTCGAGGAATTAAAGGAAAAGCTCAGAGAAGTGGAAGCCCTCGAACGATATCAGGAAAATGTATTCAATTCCATGACCAACCTCTTGGTCACCACCGACCGCTCCGGTAATATTCACTACTTTAATCAAGTTGCAGCAGAGCGCCTCGGCCTGACCGAAGAAGTTATAGGCAAAGGTTTCGAAGATTTTTTTAAAAAGGAAATCGACAAAAAAATTCTTAATCAAATACGGAAAGCGGAAAATTCAGGCGCGGAAATCTTAGGGAGCGAAGGAATAATCCGCAGGAAAGAAAAAGAGGACATTGATTTTTCCCTCAATATTTCTCCTTTAAAAGGAAAGCGAGGTAAGCACGAAGGTCTTACCCTTCTCTTTACCGACCAGACCCGGGAACGGGAACTGAAAGCGGAAATGAACGTTGCAGTTGAAGAGCGCAGGATCATCAAGGACATGTTTGCCCGGTATTTGTCGAATGACATGGTGGAGAACCTTATGACTCATCCGGAGCTGGTGAAGCTAGGGGGCGATAAAAAGGTTGCAACTATTTTCTTCGCCGATATCCGGGGCTATACCTCTTTTTCGGAAACCAAGGAACCCGAATATATCATCGAGGTCTTGAATGAGTATTTTACCGAAGCAGTAGAGATCATCATCCAGCACAATGGATATATCGATAAGTTTATCGGTGATGCGATCATGGCGGCATGGGGTGTACCCATGGCCACGGTCGAAGAAGACGCTTATGAAGCGGTGAGCTGTGCTCTGGAAATTCAAGACAAGGTAAAGAGCAAAGACCGCGTTTTTTTTAGAGGTCCGGCATCAAAGCTTAAAGTCGGCATCGGCATGCATACCGGCCCGCTGGTTGCCGGGAACTTAGGGAGCAGTCGTCGAATGGATTACTCCGTCATCGGTGACACCGTAAACGTTGCAGCGCGCCTCGAAGGTGTCGCGGGTCCGGGTGAAGTAGTCATCACCGATAAAACCTACGACCTGCTGGGTGATCATTTTAAAGTGAAAGAAATGCAGGCGGTAAAGGTGAAGGGAAAAAAAGATCCGCTTCGGGTCTTCATTGTTCTCGACCTTATTAAATAGACCTATAAACAGGAAGAGGAGAAGAGGTCATGGAAGAACTCGTTAACATAACAGGGACAATCCCATGGTGGCTGTACCCGATTGCCGGGGCCGTTTTTGTAGCGATTGTCGTATTGATTGTCATTTTCGCGCGGCGCGGATTGTTCCGCAAACGACTCCAAAAAGCGGCCGCCGATATAACGCTTGCGGACAAAGAAATCATAAACCGGTACTCAAAAGATCAGCTCCTGAGAAAATCGGGAATCATTGAAAAAGTCGCCGGGAAGATGGGAGATTCGTTTATTCCGATCATAGGCATCGACCGGCTTTGGATCGACCGGCTTGCCGAAAAGAAGCGGCTTTCCGATTTCCGGAGAGTTATTGAGTTCGCGCCGGACAAAGGCCTGTTTACCTGTTTTCTCGCATCCTTAGAAAAACCGAAGTTCTCCGCCGAGCTGGATAAATGGCTTAAAAGCGAACGCGATCTTTTGGCGCTGCGGTATATTGCTCTTTCCGGACGGGGAGAGGAGTTCGACGGAAGCCT
>CAYWIK010000176.1:0-2707 GCA_964458315.1 uncultured Spirochaetales bacterium
AGAAGGGAATCGAGTCCGTCGAGATATGAGGTCCTGACAGGCACCCCGATGACCGGAAGGGAGGTGAGGGACGCGGTCATCCCCGGCAGATGGGCGGCGCCGCCCGCCCCGGCAATGATTACTTCGAGGCCCCTTTCCGCCGCGCCTTCAGCATATTCCGCCATCCGCTTCGGGGTCCTGTGGGCGGAAACAATGGTCAGCTCGTACGGCACCTCGAATTGATCGAAAACTTCAGCGGCGGCTTTCATGACCGAAAGATCGGAATCACTCCCCATAATAATCGCCGCGATTGGTTGTGCGTTATGCATGGCCCCGCTCTCCTTCTATCCGAATAAGTTTCCGCGCCCCTTCGGCCTTGGTAAGCGCTTCATCGATGCTGCCGCCGGTAAAGGTGATATGCCCCATTTTCCGAAACGGCCGGGTTTCGCTCTTCCTGTAAAGATGGACCGAAGCGCCGGGAATTGCAAGGGCCTCGTGAAGGCCGCGGACAATAGGGGCGCCGTAAAAGCCGGCCGCGCCTAAGAGGTTGAACATCACCGCGGGATGATAAAGTTCAGTACTGCCTAACGGCAGGCCGGCGACCGCGCGGATATGCTGTTCGAACTGGCTCGTTGCGCACGCTTCGATGGTGTAGTGCCCCGAATTGTGGGGGCGGGGGGCCACTTCGTTCACCAGCACCTTCCCGTCTTTGGTCAAAAAAAGTTCTATCCCGAATACGCCGACACCATCGAGGGCCGCGACCGTCTCTTCCGCGATGCGGCGGGCCTCCCGTTCGATTTCCGGGGCCGCCCGGGCCGGGACGATAACGGTATCGCAGATGTTCGCGTTTTCATCAAAATACATTTCCGCAACCGGGTAGGAGAGGACCTGCCCCTTCCGGTCCCGGGCAACCATTACCGCCAATTCCACTTCAAAGTCGATAAACTCTTCGAGCATGGAAGGGACCGGAAGCATTTTCTCAATATCGGAATCGTCCCGAAGCACAACCACACCCCTGCCGTCATACCCGCCGCGCCTCGCTTTCTGGACGATGGGAAAAACAGCGGGCGTCTGGAGAGCTTCCGGCCTTCGGCCTGTTCGGAGCCGGGCCGGATCGTCTGCAAGGGAAAAAGCCGGGACCGGTATTCCGGCGGCCCGAAGCCGCTCTTTCTGCACACCTTTGTCCTGGATGATTGCGAGGAGATTTGGGGCTGGAAAAATAGCATGACCGGCTTCCGCGAGGGGTATGAGGGCTTCCGTGTTGATGTGTTCGATGTCGTAGGTGGTGACGTCGTTTTCGCTGATTATTTTTTCGAGGTCCGAGGCGGATTCCAGGGACCCGGGATAAAAGCGGTCGGCAAGTTTCCCGGCAGGGACATCTTCCGCCGCATCAAGGACCGAAAAAAGAAGCCCCAGTTTACGGGATTCATAAATCATCATCCGGGCAAGCTGTCCGCCGCCCAAGATGGCGACGGACTCTGCTGCCGCATCAGTTCGATGCCCGCTCATCCATCACTCGCTATCTTCCTTATTTTTATGGAACCGCTGGTCGTGTCTATATCCACATCCACCCCGCCGTCGCCGATGGTCCCTTCGAGGCTGTTTCGTTTCGAGGAATGCACCTTGACCGGAAACTCCGTCGAAACCGAACCGCTTACCGATCGGAGATCGACCCGGGCGCCGAAACCGTCGGGCGCCGCTATCCGGACGGACCCTGATACGGACCGGAGATCGATTTTTCCGTCCGGCTCGATCGATTGTATCATGCCTTCGATCCTCCCGGAGGTGGTATTGATGTCCAGATTCCCGCCGTTGAAAATAAAATCTACACTCCCGCTTATCGATTTTACAAAGAGGTCATTCGCATTGTCGGTTTCTATTCTTCCGGAAGTCGACTGAAGATCTAAATCCGCATTGGGAGACATGTTGGAACAGATCACCATGCCGCTTATACTTTTAGCGGAAAGTTTTTCGACCGTTTCTATCGGGATATTCAATTCGAAAGATATACTCCCTCGCCAGGAAGAAACCGATCCGTCTGATTCCCGTCGAATAGAAACTTCATCGTCATTTTTATCGATTTCAATCAAGATGTTGTCCATTACTGCTTCGGTGGGAGCGAACTTGCTGTATTTGAGCAGAATATAATCTTCATCCCAGCCTTTGACCGTAATATCGCCTGCGATGTTGGAAATTTCGACTTCCGAAACAGGACCTTCTATGCGCTTTTCGCCGCTCTTCTCAAACCGGCCTTTAGGACCGACAAAACCCTGAATGTCCAGGTCGCCGATAATTCGTTTGCCGATATTGAAAGGCTGCACGCCTAAAAGTATGACCGCCGAAGAAATGACGATGAGAATCGATATTATTCCAAAGATAACGCCCAATGCGTTTAACCCGTTTCGTTTCATTTATCCCTTTCCATTTTATCGAGCTCGCTCTGCATGATCCGTTCTTCTAATTCCTTTCCCTTAAAAACATACACGGAAAAGAAATTAAGGGTAACGCCGATACCCCATCCGAGGGCCGGCCAAAGCCACCACTGGTAGCCTCTGTAGGTTACATTATTGATGATTGCGAGGAACACGATCACCACGATATAAATGATAAAATGCTTGATAAAATCAGCCTTCTTTCTGGCAATTTTACGGGCTTTGCTTATCTTTTCATCCTGCCCGCCGGTTTCTTCTGTTTTTTCCGACATCCCTTTCTCCTCTCGTGTAATATT
>CAYWIK010000177.1:0-2706 GCA_964458315.1 uncultured Spirochaetales bacterium
ATTAAGATTTTTTTCATTGTCTTATGCCTCCTTCCGCACCAGCAGTATACAACAGCGGAATATATATGTACATATTTTAATATAATATTCTATAATATGAAAGAGATATTGAGGGTGAATATGTACGAAACATTAATGCAAAAGAATTTCAATATTTTAGCCTTACATCATGCGGAAGCCATATTGATTCATGACATGAAAGAAGAGGCATCACAATTAGAAGCTGTGCTGAATGATTTAGAGATTCACGCTGAAAACCTCGTGGCAGGAGGAGGTGGTGAAAGTATCATAACGCAAGGTCTAAGAAAAGTATTGAGTGACAAATACGGTTGGAGAAAACACAAATTCGAAATCAAGAAAATAGTGGATGGAGTAGAAAAAGAATCAATATCTCACGAAATTGATCATGTTAAAAATACGAAAAATGGCACTATTGCGTTAGAGATTGAATGGAACAATAAGGATCCATTTTTTGATAGAGATCTTGAGAATTTCAAAAGGCTGCACTTGGACGGTGTTATATCTGTTGGTGCAATAATTACAAGAGGAGCATCTTTTCAAGATTCATTAGGAGAAATAATAGAGAAATTTGCTGTCAACAATAAATTAACTGATATTTCGAGAATATCGAGGTATTATACACCGACGTTGAGACAAAGGAAAAATATTGAAAGAGCGGTTGCCTCTTTAGGAAATTTTGAAAAAGGATGGGCACACGCTTTTGTCTCGGATAAATATGGCCAAGCCACAACGCATTGGAAAAAGCTGGAAGCTCGAGTGAAGAGAGGTGTCGGAAATCCATGTCCTTTATTGTTGATCGGAATACCAAAGAATATAATTTTAATCTAAATGAAAAAGAAAAAATAGTTGTTTCACAAACAAATGTATAGTATAATTTATAGAGCATTTATTTTATTATGTTGAACAGAGGAGGGGAAATGACAATATCGGAGGATTTTGTAAATAAGTTAACAGGTAAAACCTTTTCTACCATCTTGGCAGACCCTCCCTGGCAATTCCAAAATAAAACAGGCAAAGTCGCTCCTGAGCATAAAAGATTGAATCGATATAATACATTAACATTGGATGATATTATTTCACTACCTGTCGAAAACTTTACCAATGATCCGGCTCATTTATATTTATGGGTGCCAAACGCATTGATAGAGGAAGGTTTAAGGGTATTAAGAGCATGGGGCTTTACATACAAAACTAATATTGTGTGGTACAAGGTTAGAAAAGATGGAGGTCCTGACAGAAGAGGGGTGGGATTTTATTTTAGAAACGTGACAGAGGTCTTACTTTTTGGCGTTAAAGGAAAAAATGCGAGAACATTAAAACCGGGAAGAACCCAACCGAATATAATTATATCCAGGAAAAGAGAACATAGCAGAAAACCCGATGAACAATACAAAATTATCGAGTCATGCAGTTGGGGTCCGTATTTAGAATTATTTGCTAGAGGGAAACAGGAAGGCTGGTTCTCTTGGGGCAATCAATCCGAAGAGTATAACGTTGATTGGCCTACTTATAAGAACAATTCGCAAAATAAAGAAGAAATCTTAAATTATACTCTTTGGGAAAAAGCAAATTAGACATTTTTTACACCACTCCCCGCAACTCGCAGATACAGCCGACCGCCCGTACCTTTTCCGCCATAGCTTCGAGCTTTGCCGGCGGATAGGGATCGAGGTCCGCGTAAGCGGGGTCCAAGGTTTTTCCGTTTCGGAATTGGACGATGACGTATTTACCGAAACCGGCTGTTTTTTCTGCGTTGTGGATCGCCTCCGCGATTGCCGAAACGTCGTCATCGTCCACGATACCCGGAACTACGGTGGTGCGGAACTCATGCGGCACCCCGGAACCTAAGATTTTTTCTACGGAAGCCTTAACCCGGCTCGCCGTTTCATCCGCGCTGAAAATGTTTTCCCCGGCGGCGGTGCCGGCTCGGGTGCCGGCGGTGCCGGCGGATGCAACCCGGCCGTAATGCTCCGGCGCGGTTTTCACATCCATGGCGATGTAATCGAAAAGTCCGCAGTCGAGCCGCTCGGGCAGCGTTCCGTTGGTGTCGAGTTTGACCTTGAGGTCTAAGCTTTTACAGAAGTGTACAAATTCCGCCAGATCGGTGTGTAAAAGCGGTTCTCCCCCGGTGATACACACGCCCCCGAGAACCGCCGCCCGCCGCTTCAAGAACGCCGTGATTTCCGCAATCGGCAGCAGGTCCTCCGGATACGGCGGCAGCACAAGGTCCGGATTGTGACAATAGGGACACCGGAGGTTGCAGCCCGGTGTAAACACCGTGGCCGCAACTTCCCCGGGAAAATCGATAAGGGTGGTTTTAACGAGCCCCATCCAGGCAAGGGCCATGAAAAACTCACGCCTCGATTTTTATAGGGTTAAACACCTCATTCATAGTATTTACATTGTGGGCCCTGAACAGTTCCTTCCCTTGCGCATCGAAAAAAATTACCGTTGGCGCCGTAAGTACCTGATGCCCTGCTGCTTCCTCCATTCCTTTAGAGGTGTCTACGTTGATCCGTTTTCCTGTAATCGACAAAGCGTCTAAATATTCTTTGACCGGCGGACAGTTCGGGCAGGTCTGCCGGAAGAAGTAGGAGTAGGCGGCGATGTCCCGCCCATCCGTCGGGGCAGTTTGTTCAGTGTATTCCCGTTCTGCAAATATCTGCTCTTTCGGGTCTTTTTTCA
>CAYWIK010000178.1:0-2703 GCA_964458315.1 uncultured Spirochaetales bacterium
CGCGGATGATGTTGAGAATGCCCCGGGTGATGTAGTAGACGGTCAGTGTAATCCATGAGCTGGACATCAAGTTCCGCGCGGCGAGAAAACTGATGGGTACGGCGAAGAAGATGCCGAAGATCGTCGCCATCATCCCCATGACAATGGTTTCCACCATTCGCTCGATGGTAAGAAGGAGCGGTTTACTCGGGACCGGGCCGCCGACCCGGTGTTCCTGCCGGGCGATGAGCCGGTGAATTTGCGCACCTTTGGCGCTTGGCGGAATGAGACGGTACGGCATGGTGAGCTTGAACTCGAACTCTCCGTTTCCGTCCGTCTTCGTGATGACATATTTCCCTTCGTGGCGCGGCCGAAACTCGTTTCCCAAAGAGTCCTGCCAGTAAATGCCGGTTTCCATATTCGGTTCGAAATTTCCGCCTCGGACCGAAAGCACGGTCCCGGGGACCACGTTGTTGTTCTCGTCAAGTCTCGAGAGTTCTCCGCATTTCGGCCCGGTTTCCACCCAGGGCGCCCCTTCCGGGGGTTTCGGCTGTTCCGGGATCTCTCCTTCGTCACACCCGATAAGTATTTTCGCTTCGGCGCTTAGCGCCTCGGTCCGGTAGGTGATCGCCGCTTCCCATGGCCAAAGTACCCGCGAGAGGGGCGGCCACGCGTCAGGCAGCTCTTTTACCGCCTTGCCCAGGTCGATTTCACTGATCTGCCAACCTAAAGCAAACAATGCCGCCACGATGAGCACAAAGACCCCCGGAGCGCCTCGTTCCCGTTTATGGGCCTGCCGATAGGCGTCCCAGATGTTCCAGAGCCAGATGACCGCGAGGAGTCCTAAGATAAGGCCGATAAAAAGGGGCCTCCGGTCTACCGCTTTTATAAATTTTGCCAAGGCGGTCGCTTCCCGGTGGGCGAGAAGATGGACCCGCCAGCCCAAGAGCCCGGCGATGGTGGCGATCGAAAGGAGGAAGAGAGATCCGCGGCGGACATTTCCGGTAATGATCTGTCCGATTCCGGGGACGATGGAGGCGGCGGCCGCGGCCAGGGGGGGGACCCGTGAACTGGACTGTGCCGGAGGGCGGGTACTGATCATTTCCCGCTCCCTGTTTTCGGGCCGGCGCTTACCCGTTCCGCCTCTTCTCCGTAAATCTCTTTGAACTCCCCGTCGGTCATGTTTCGGATTTCTTCCCTTGTCCCGCGGTAGACAATTTTTCCGTCTTTAAGTCCGATGACCCGGCTCGCGTACCGCTGCACGAGATCGAGATAGTGGAGGGAGCAGATGACGGTGATTCCCGCTTCCTGATTCATCTGCTCGATGTACCCTAAAATGGTGTGGGCGAGGACCGGGTCGAGGCTTGCCACCGGCTCGTCCGCAAGAATCAATTCCGGGTCCTGCATCAGGGCCCGGGCAATTCCCACACGCTGCTGCTGCCCGCCGCTCAGTTCGTCCGCCCGCTTATGGGCCTGGTCCGCAATACCGACTTTTTGCAGCGCTCTCATGGCGTCGAGACGGTCTTTTTCCGGGAACCGGTGGACCAGGCTCTGCCAGACCGGGACGTATCCGAGGCGCCCGGAAAGGGTATTGGTGAGTACGGAGGAACGCCGTACGAGGTTGAAGTGCTGGAAGATCATTCCAATCTTCCTGCGAATCTTGCGGAGATTTTTCACCTGCATCGCGGTAATATCGATATCGTTCCAAATAATTTTGCCTGCGGTCGGGTCGATCAAACGGTTGGTACAGCGCAGAAGGGTGGATTTCCCGGAGCCGCTTAAGCCGATGATGACGAGAAACTCGCCTTCTTCCACCTCGAATGAAATGTTGTCAATGGCTTTTGTTCCGTCGCCATAGATTTTGGTCAGATTCTCGAACCGCAGCATCTTTCGTACCGCCTTCCCCCGCGGATAGTTTTTCTTCTACTGAAGGTCTTTGATATCGAGACCTGCTGCCTGGAGGACCTGCCTGAAGGGATCGTAAAAAGAGTCGCCGTGTTTCTCCAGACCGTTCCACTGGTACGCCGTATTCAACGCTTCCTTTCCTTCTTCGGTCGAAGCGATTTCTAAAAGGGCGTCGACAATCGTGCTTTTCATATCATCCGGAATGGAAGGATGAAACTGTACTCCGTCGTTCGGAATGTCCGCGGTAACTTCGAATACAATCACCTTTTCCATCACGTCGGGATGGTCGTCTTCGATCCTTGTCCTGGCGTCTATATATGTGGCTCCGGCATCGGCATCGCCGTTGTATACGGCGGCTACGACGGCGTCGTGGCTCCCGGCGTCAACGACTCTTTCGAGGTCGGTTTCTGGATCGATACCGGCGGCCCGCATGGTAAGCATCGGGATAATCCAGCCGCTGGTGGAAAGGGGGTCGGGACGGGCGAATGTCTTTCCTTCCAAATCTTCCGGACTGCTGATCCCGCTTTCTTTCCGGGCGATGAGCTGTCCGTTGTAGGTGGCGCTTCCGTACCGAATCGACACGAGGGCCGCTTCCGCAACTCCCCTGTCCGCAGCCATGACATAGGCGAAAGTCGCGAGGGACGCCATATGGGCCCCCGGAGGATCGCTCGAAAGGGCTTCAATGACCCCGGCATATTCGGTTGCCACATTGGTTTTAAAATAGTACCCCGTTTTGTCATGAAGCATGTCCGCCACTTCCTGCGCACCCGAGGCTACCCGCTCCATCTCGCCGGAAGGCACGAAGGACCAGATGATGGG
>CAYWIK010000179.1:0-2646 GCA_964458315.1 uncultured Spirochaetales bacterium
TATCGATGGAAAAGCGTCCGGTTTCACAGGTTGTGGTAGAGGAGATACTGCATCAGCTCGAAGACGAAGCATCGATGCAGGGAAAAAGTACACATGAAATCACCTCGAAAGAGCTGGGGGAAATGGTCTTAGAAAAACTCTTCGATATCGACATGGTTGCCTATGTGCGGTTTGCATCGGTGTACAGAATGTTCGAAAATGTTGATCAGTTTATCGAGGAAATTGGAAGATTGTCGCGAAAGAAATGAGAAGGGAGGGAACCATTGGAGAGCGAAGAACGGAGCAGCTACTGGGAGGAGTTTCTCGATCCGGATCGTAAAGAGAAACAGGCTGCGGGTACGGTGATAAAACGGGTTGTTAAAAGGGACGGGGGAATAGAAAAGTATGACCGCTGGAAAATCGCCGGAGCAATCGGCAAGGCGGTGCGGGCGGTCCGCGGAGAGGACGATCTCGAGCTTGTTGAAGAGATGACGCATAAGGTGGAAGAACACCTGGTACGTTTTATGTCTAAACGGCACCCGAACTCGGTCCCGGCCATCGAGGAGATCCAGGACATCGTCGAAACGGTCCTCATCGAAGAGCAGGAAGTCGAAATCGCCAAAGCATACATCCTCTACCGGGCCAAGCATGAGGTCATTCGGGACGCGAGAAAGCTCATGCTCGATATCAACACCACCATGGACGGGTATCTCTCCCAGTCGGACTGGCGGGTAAATGAAAACGCGAACGTCAATTTTTCTCTAGGCGGACTCATTCTCCACAATTCGGGTACGATTACCGCAAACTATTGGCTTAAAAACATCTATCCTGAAGAAATATCCCTGGCCCACCAGAACGCCGACATTCACATCCATGACCTGTCCATGTTCAGCGGCTACTGCGCGGGCTGGTCACTCCGGCAGCTGATCCTCGAAGGTTTGGGAGGCGTTCCGGACAAAATCACCTCGATACCGGCGAAACATCTCAACACCCTCATTCAGCAGGTGGTCAACTTTTTAGGGATCATGCAGAACGAATGGGCCGGGGCCCAGGCGCTTTCGAGCTTCGATACGTACCTGGCCCCGTTCGTAAAAAACGACCGGCTCGACTACGAAGAGGTAAAACAGTCGATCCAAAGCTTTATCTTCGGAGTCAACACCCCTTCGCGGTGGGGCAGCCAGGCGCCTTTTACCAACATCACCCTCGACTGGTCCGTCCCGGAAGATCTAGCCGGCCGTCCGGCCATAGTAGGCGGCAAGGAGCAGGATTTTACCTACGGCGACTGCCAGCAGGAGATGGACATCATCAACAAGGCATTTATCGAGCTGATGCTCGACGGCGATGCCGACGGCCGGGGATTTCACTATCCAATTCCCACCTACAACATCACCGACGATTTCAACTGGGACTCGGACAACGCGCGGCTTCTCTTCGAAATGACGGCAAAATACGGCACGCCCTACTTCCAGAACTTCGTCAACAGCGACCTCAATCCCGAAGACGTTCGGTCCATGTGCTGCCGGCTGCAGCTGGACAAACGGGAACTCAGGAAACGGGGCGGGGGTCTGTTCGGGTCCGATGAGTTCACCGGCTCCATCGGCGTTGTGACCGTCAACCTTCCGAGGGTCGGGTACCTGGCAACTTCCAAGGTGGATTTTTTTCACCGCCTCACCGAACTCATGGACTTGGCAGCGGCCTCACTCGTTATCAAACGGAAAGTCATAAACCGGCTTATGGAAGCGAAACTCTTTCCCTACACCCGGCGGTATCTCAGACATTTGGACAACCACTTTTCGACCATCGGAATCGTAGGGATGAATGAATGCCTTTTAAACTTTCTCGGCCAGGACATTACCTCTTTGGAGGCGAAAGAGTTCGCCGTGGAAATACTCGAATATATGCGGCGCCATCTGTCCGATCTTCAGGAAGACACCGGCGATCTTTTCAATCTGGAGGCCACTCCGGCGGAAAGCACCAGCTACCGGCTCGCCAAGCACGACCGGGAACGGTATCCGGACATCATTACCGGCGGGGAGCAAGAACCGTACTACACCAATTCTACCCAGCTCCCCGTCGATTTTACCGAGGACATCTTTGAAGCCCTGGACCACCAGGAGGAACTTCAAATCAAATATACAGGGGGGACTGTATTTCACGGGTTTCTGGGTGAAGCAGTGGACAACTGGGAGGCATGCAGAAACCTCGTCCGCACCATCGCATGGAACTACAGGCTCCCCTACTTTACCGTTACGCCCATCTTTTCCGTTTGCCCCATCCACGGCTACCTGCGGGGCGAACATTTCAGCTGCCCGAAGTGTGCCGAAGAAAAACGGTCGGCAATCAAAGGGCGTATCGGGGAATTACAAAAAGAGCGCGGGAAACTGCTTGCATCGTCAAAATCCGGAAAGGGAGAGGAGAAAAAATCATGAAGAGTGTGGAACAAATCGAAAGAGAAATAGAAAAACTTGAAAATCAACTTAGGTCTGTGGAAGGAACGAAAACCGAAGTGTATACCCGAATCGTCGGCTATTATCGGTCGGTTGCAAACTGGAACAAGGGAAAACGGGAAGAATATAACCAACGCAAACCGTTTGCCACTCCTTCCGACGGGATGAAAAAAGACCCGAAAGAGCAGATATTTGCAGAACGGGAATACACTGAACAAAC
>CAYWIK010000180.1:0-2640 GCA_964458315.1 uncultured Spirochaetales bacterium
CGGGCATTGTGGTAAAAGGATTTGCCCGGCAGTACAAGGACTTAACCGATCGGTTTAACTCCGCCTATAACGAGTTGATGCAACATAGTGGCATTTTTAACCGCTGGGAACGTGATTTGAAGCAGGGCAAGAGTATGGGGTCCGCGGTCAAAGATAAGATCGAGGTAAGCCCTGCCGTCTTCAGGATGCGGAGCATCATCTTCATGTACGAGCGGCTCTATTACCGGATCAAGTCTCTCAAAGAAATATATAAAGAGTATAATATACCGAGCAGCCGGCTTTGGTCGGGTTACAGCACGACCGACTTGTTCAGGGAATTTGAAAGAAACCAGAAAAACATCGCATGGAAGCTTGCCCAAACCCGGTATATCTTTAAACTCTACGGCAAAATGACTTCAACCATCTCGCCGGGAGGCGGATTTCCCGGAGGAAATGACCCCTTCGGCGATTCCGATCCCTTTGGCGAAGACAAACCTTTCGGCGGGGACAAACCGTTTTAGCCGCCGTCGACGTACATGCGCGGGACACGCTTCGAGATGCCGCAGGTAATTTCATAGGGAATTGTACCAATCGCCTCTGCAATCGTTTCCGCGGTGGGTCCCGCGGGGCCGGGCCCGAATAAAACCGCGGTATCGTTCAGCCGCACCTCCGTTTCCGGTCCCAGGTCTACCATAATCTGGTCCATACACACACGTCCGGCCAGGGGGTACATTTTTTCTCCAATGCGTACCTGTGCTTTGTTCGAAAGGAGCCGGGGGAATCCGTCGCCGTATCCGACGGGAAGGGTGGCAATCCATGTTGTCCCTTTGGTCCGGTAGATCGAGCCGTAGGATATCGGCGTTCCCGCCGGGACTTTTTTAAGAAACATTACCCGGGTTTGGAGCTCATACACCGGCCGTATCTCGAGTTTCCGCGGCTGTTCGCGGGAGGGATAGTACCCGTAGAGAATAATGCCGGGCCGCACCATATCGAGGTGAGATTCCGGAAGTCCGACCACGGCCCCTGAGTTTGCGGCATGAAGAATTCCGGGGTTCACGCCCCGGCTGCGGATTCCGTCGACAGAACGGAGAAAAAGCGCTTTCTGTTTTTTCGAAAAAGCTTGGTCTTTGGTATCCGAACCGGGAAAGTGCGTACACGTTCCCTCTAAAAAAAGGCGGCTGCTTCGGGCTATTTGTTCAGCCAGGCCGGGAGCATCCTCCGGGAAACAGCCGATTCTGCCCATACCGGTGTCGATTTTCAGATGCACCGGAAAACGGCCGGCGTTGAGCGGTGCCTTGGTCCTCAGTTCTTCTTCGGCGGCAGTTTCGAGGCGGGAAATCGTTGCGGCATCGGCTACAAAGGGGGAAATATTATATTGAAAGAGAAGCGGGATCTCCTCCGGAAAGGGGAGGCTGAAAAGCAGCAGCCGGGCCTGTATCCCCTCCCTGCGCAGCCGCACCCCTTCATACACCGTAGCCACGCCGAACCATCCGATGCCTTCCTCGACCGCGGTTTTTACTATTCGTGAAGCGCCGTGGCCGTACGCGTCCGCCTTGACAGCCATACAAATTTGCACGGACGGGTTGAGAATTCGGCGAAATTGCCGTATATTCCAGCGAAGGTTATTCAAATGGATCACGCCCCGGGTCGGCCGCATAACGGTGAGTATTATCTTTCATTCTGCGAATTTCCTCAAGTTCTAACATTACGCTATTGATAATGAAACAAAATGTGATAATATTATATGTAGGAGAAGTATGCGCGTACATGTAATCCCGATTGTGGGGATATTTCTGATATTAATCTTCTCATGTCAAGTTCCTGATGATTTTGAAGAGTCTACGGAAGGGGCGGAACAGGTCCAAATTAAAAGCATCGAGCCCGGGAAATTAATCGAAAAAGACGAGACCATTCCGGTTTCCATCGATTTTGATGAGATCGATTCGCTTCTGCAGCGGATTGAAATTGATTTACTCTCCGCAGACGGTACAATCCTTGGAGCTCAGACGTATGAATTCCAAAATCCGGAGGACCCGGAAGAGGTGCCCGGAATTACCCTCCCGGAAGAGTTGGAAGAAGGCCGTTATACCCTGGAATACCGCCTTTATGATTTTGATGAAGAGCTTATAAAAAAAGAGCGCGTTCCTTTTTTCTATGTGACCGGCAAATATGATATGAAAAACGTACGGTCATATCCTACGACGGTACAACCGGCATCCCAAATGCTGTTTATTGCCGAGATTGCGGTCCCGGCCGGTAGAAACCCTTACTTTCGATGGAAGTTGGACGATACGGTGCTTACGGAAGGATATTTCTCGGAAGGCGCTTCTTCTTTTACCTGGGTGGCGCCTGAAATCGAAGGGATATACTCAATTACGGCGGAACTCTATCCCGTATACCCGGAAGACGATATTACTTTTTCATCCCAAACGTCCATTTCTACCGAGGTGTACGTAACAACAAAGCCGAAAGTCGAACGGGGAGAGTTCCAGCCGGAGGAACAGTTCTATTCCCTCTTCCATTTCCGCGGCAACACCGTGGATTTCGGAACCCGGGCGGAGGGCGCTCAGGCCGTTCCCTTCGGGGAACCGAAACTGCAGGTAGAAGGCGAGCTTTTCGGCTATTACCTCGACGGCGCTTCCGGTTTTTCACTCGATGAGC
>CAYWIK010000181.1:0-2632 GCA_964458315.1 uncultured Spirochaetales bacterium
CGCATCCCGACGCCTGCCAGAGAAGCATGTTCTTTTCTTCCTTTTTGTACGGTTTTGGAAAAGATAAGGAGGGGCCGGGCATTGCATCTTCCCCCAAAAAATATACCAGCGGCAGACGGCCGGGCAAAGACTCCGTCCTATTCACTCCGTCCGGTAGAAAGAAGATCAGCGCATTCTGCTGCACCTTCGAAAAGGACTCAATCGTCACGCCTTTTTCAATGAAATCGAGAAGCGTTTCAAACCGGTCAAAGGAAAGGCTTTCAATTGACATCTGCTCTTCCTCCCCGATAGTTTCCTCGAAGCTGCCGCGGATGCACGCAAGCACAACCATTTCAAAGGTAAGCGGTTCGGCATTCTCCTTCCCTTTTTTACGCCTTTTACGGGGTTTGTCTCTCATTTGATCCTAAACTGCCGATGCATAATTTCAGTCACCGCCTTTTGGGTGACCGGCTTCGGATTTGAACGTCCGTTGATGTTTTCCGCTGCATGCAGCGCAACCGTTTCGAAGGTCGCAGAATCGAGGATTATCGGTCCGAGACCTAACTTCAGCCGGTACTTCTCCCTGATTTCTACCGCCCGCAAGACCAATGGCTCGATCACTTCAAACCTTTCTTTCTCGACAGCATCGCGATTGAACGCTAAAACAGCTTCGAGCAGGTCTCCGCAGGCTGATCCGTGGGAACAGGCATTGTGGAAGCCTGGAAGAATATTGGAAATACAATGGAGAATTCCTAACCCGGCATTGAGCATCGCCGCCCCGCAAAGCATCGAGGCTTCGAGCATCTCCCCCCTGGCACGAACGTTCCGGCCGTCTATGATGGATGTTTCCAGATTGTCCGCGATTTTTATCAGTCCGGCCAATGCGTACATATCGGTGATCGGGCCCGAATTCCGGGACAGGTACGCCTCCATTCCGTGGGAAAAGGCATCCATCCCTGAGCAGAGGGTAAGCACCGGGGGAAGCTCGAGGGTCACCGTCGGATCGAGAAGGGCTAAGTCGGCGGCCCTGCACCGGATACTTTCTTTTATATGGGTTTTCTCGTCGGTAAGTACGGCCCATTCGTTGATCTCCCCTCCGGTTCCCGCGGTGGTGGGGACGTTGATAAAAAGCGTGCATCCCGACTGTTCGGCTATCCATTTGCCCGCGTCGAGGTGCGATCCGCCGCCGATCACGATCAAGACATCGGCTTCAGACTGCCGGACCTGTTTTAATGCTTCCCTGCACTGGGAGTACGACGGATTCGGCAGGATGCCGCCGAACCGCCCGGCAAATCCAATCCCCGATTTCGCGAGGCTTTCCTTTGCTCGCGAAAATATCGGCGACACCCATTCTTCATTACAGCAGAGGACGGCCGCGCGCAAGCCCGCATCAGGACCGGGCCGGGTGTCGGCGATAATTTTTCCCAATTCATCGAGCCTACCCGCGCCGAAGAGCACCTTTGAAGGTATATAAAAATCGTAGCTGTCCATTCCATCTTCCTCCACCCCAGCTTAGTACAGCAAGAGAGGCATATGCAATATCAAACTATGTTACAATTAATTTTGACTTTTTTAAAAAGGATTCGTACTTTTTTGTAGAGGTTAATTATGGCTAAAAAAACTTTCTCTATACGCATTCGGCTTGTTATTGCATTCGTTTTTCTTATTCTGGTTGTTATTTTCTTAGGATTTACCGCCGTGCAGGGAAGTATGATTTCAACACGGACAACAAACACCCTCGAGAAAAAGACGGTGCGTTACACCCTCGAGTTTTTAAAAATCGAAAAAGACATCCTCCAGATCCGGCAGTGGCTCACCGATGCCGCCGCCACCAGGGGAGAAAACGGCCTCGACGGCGGTTTGGATAGAGCAAAAACCCATTATCGAAGCGCAAAAGAAACGATTCAAATGCTCATTGACGAACACCAAAAGGAAAACGATCTTGTTCATGTGCGGGAACTGACGGAACTTTCCGACAAGGTAGACGGTTTTTATGATATGGGGCGTCAAACGGCCACCGCCTACATCACGGGAGGTACAGAAAAAGGAAATGTGATGATGAAGCGTTTTGATCCCTTTGCGGAGGAGCTTATGAGCATGCTCGATGTGATGGTAGAGGGCCATATAGCCATGATAGATAACGGTTTTTCTCAGGTGCAGGAAGTAAACACCCGAATCCTTCGTTTTTCCCTGATCGCCGGCGCGGCCGCGGTGCTCATAACGGCCCTCATCGCAATTCTCTTAGCCCGCAACATAAGCAGGGGAATTAAAAATATCATGGAGTATACCCGCTTTCTCGAGAAAGGGGAACTGAACCGGCGCGTGGATATCAAATCCAACGATGAGTTCAAGGTATTAGGAGCGCAGTTCGATTCGGGATTCACTTCTCTTCGGTCTCTGCTCAAAAATGTCGATATGTCCGTGGAAAAAAATACCGATATGAACGATGCTCTTTCTTCCACCGTTACCCAGGTTTCCTCTTCAGTAACGGAGATGAATGCCGGTGTCGGGTCCATAGAAGAAAAAGTGGAAAAGCAGAACTCCAACATCAGCGCCGCTTCGTCCGCGGTGGAAGAAATAGGGGCCACCATCAATGCACTGTCCGGACAGATTGAAAACCAGGCAAGTGCTGTGACAGAATCTTCCTCGGCAA
>CAYWIK010000182.1:0-2615 GCA_964458315.1 uncultured Spirochaetales bacterium
CGGTCCGAAAAAGCGTGGAAGCGAAAAGCCGGGACTACCTGCAGAAACCCTTTTCTATTGATACGCTTCGTGCAAAAATCAATGAGATGCTGATCTGACTAATTGAGATGTACCGCGCGTTTCCCGTCGTCGGGAAAGTCGTGTTTGATCCGTCGAAAATCGTCTTCGATGTTTTGTAAAATCTCGACGATGACCGGATCGAACTGTTTCCCCTTTTCCTTGAGAATTTCTTCCACCGCCTGGTCGTGGGACCATGCGTCCTTGTAGGGCCTGCGGGAGGTAAGGGCGTCATACACGTCCGAAACCGCCGAGATGCGGGCGCTTAAGGGGATGTTTTCACCCTCGAGCCCCCGGGGATAGCCGGTCCCGTTGTACTTTTCGTGGTGGGCTAAGGCGATACGGGACGCGAGGGTCAAAAACGACTGTTCTCCCAGCTCCTGGTCCGCCTGGTGCAGGATGTCCCACCCCCACACGGTGTGTTTTCGCATCACGTCCCACTCATTGGTGGAAAGGCTCCCGGTTTTTAAGAGAATGCTGTCCGGAACGCCGACTTTGCCGATATCGTGAAGCATCCCGGAGAGGTAGATGTCATCGATATAGTCCGATGAAATATGGAATGAGTAGGGCTGCGACTCGTATATTTTTTCGCTTATCTGTTTGTTGTATTCGCAGATCCGGTGAAGATGGTTCCCCGTTTCCATGTCCCGGTATTCCGCGAGCATTGCGAGGGACTTCATGGCGGTGGTCTGGGTCTTCTGCAGCATGGAGGTGGTGTTGATCAGCTCCTGGTTGAGTTTTTTCTGCGCTTCCAGCGTGTCTATGAGCTCTTCGTTAAGGCTTACATATTCGGTAATGTCAAAGAGAATTCCGAAGGTATGTTTTCCGATGAGGGTGGCCGAATCCTGTACGATCCTGGTCTCGCCGTTGCCGGTGCGGACTTTAGTGGTGTATCCGCGGAGTCCGCCGGTGTTCATTAGTTTTTTGATTCCTTCGGACCAATCGTCCGAATCGATAAAAAAATTTGCCGCTTCTTTGAGTTCTTCACAGCTGTTGTATTGAAACTGTTTCAGGAATTCTTCATTGACATTGACGAAAGCGCCGTTGCGATCGGTAATATAGATGGGAAGGGAGAGAAAGTTCATCAAATTGCCCAGCGTTTCCTGCGAGAGGCTTGCTGCGGAGTCTAACGGCTCTTCGATTTTCCGTATATACTGCCGGAGCTGTCCCGTATAGATGATGTCCCTGGTTTTCGAGGCTAAAAGCCCTAAGGATTCGTTGTTTTTCGATAAAAACCGCTTCGGGGTTTCGCATCGAAACAGCAGGGCGCCGCCGGGATGGGATTCTTCGAAAAAGAAAGGATAATAGACCGTGACATTGGCGCCGCATTCACCCTGAAAAATCCCCGGAGGAAGGGGGGACCGCCCGTTTAAGATTCCCGGTTCCTTTGGAAAAAGTTTTGCGTTTTGGAAAGGGATGGACACCGCCACTTCCGAGGTGGTGGAAAGGCGGGCGTTGTCAAAGCAGATAATACGGGCCGCTAAGACCTCGGGATTGGATTCGGCCCACTGCCTGAAGATGGTGAGTTTTGCGGAAATTGACCGCTCGTAATCGAGTGATTTGAACAGGTTTAAAAGATCCTCAGTTGTTACCATACTTCACTATTTTATCGGTAATATCGATAAGCTTATTTACTATCTATTTAGAAATCATTATTATGAGAGCATGAGTATTGACAGTATTGCAATAAACCAAGAAGAAGACAACCAGGATTCGTCGAACCAGATGCAGTCCCTTTTGTTTCAAAAAATTCTCAAAACCAGGACAATCCTCCTCTCCGGCGAAATCAATAAATCTCTCGCCGAGCGGGTGGTCCGGCAGCTGATTCTCTTAGAAGACCAGGGGGAAGATCCCGTAAAGGTGTTTATCGACAGCCCGGGAGGGGACGCGGACGCCGGATTCGCGATTTTCGATATGCTCCGGTTTATAAAACCGAAGGTCCATATTATCGGTATGGGTCTCGTGGCCAGTGCGGCAGCCATAATCCTCCTCGCGGTACCCAACGAACGGAGGGCGGCCCTTCCCAACTCGCATTATCTCATCCACCAGCCCTTAAGCGGGATGCGGGGAGTGGCCACGGAGATTGAAATCCACGCGAATGAGTTGGAAAAATTTAGGGTTAAAATCAATAAGCTGATATCGGAAGAAACCGGGCAGAAGCTTGGAAAAGTGGAAAAGGACACCGACCGGGACTATTGGATGAATGCCGAAGAGGCAAAGGAGTACGGGCTGATATCGAAGATCGTCTCCCGGGCGGACGAACTTAAAATGTAACAAACAGCCAGGAGGGGGAAATCCTATGACACGGGCGGAAATCTCTGCGGCAATACCGAAGACCTTCGGCGGGCTCACTGAAGAGAAATTGCCCGCGAATCTTCATTTTTACCGGGGAAAGGTGCGGGACATCATCGACTTAGGCGATCGGATGGCGCTCTGCACGACCGACAGGATTTCCGCCTTTGATCGAATTCTCACCACCATCCCCTACAAGGGGGATGTCCTCAACTCCATGTCTCTCTACTGGTTTGATAAGACCGATGACATTGTAGGGAACCATT
>CAYWIK010000183.1:0-2606 GCA_964458315.1 uncultured Spirochaetales bacterium
ACACACTCACAGTTCTGCATTCCCACCAGATGTTGGATCTGCCCGGAAACTCCGCAGGCGATATAGATTTTTGATCGCACTGTTGCCCCGGTCTGTCCCACCTGATGTTCATGGGGGATCCAGCCCAAATCCACCGCGGCACGTGTTGCTCCGACGGCGGCCCCCGTGAGTTCGGCAAACTCCCGAAGGAGGTCGAAGCCCTCTTTTCCCCGGACACCGCGCCCTCCGGTGATGATGATGTGTGAATTGGAAAATGTACCCGATCCGCTTCCCCCGGGGCCCCCCTCAAGGATCTTTTTAAACAGGTCCACCGCCGATGCTTCAGAAAAATCCTCCTCGATAAGTTCGGCCGTCACTTCACTGCCTCGTTGTGCCTTCTCGAATACATGCGGCCTGACCGTCGCCATTTGGGGCCGGTGGTTCTCTGTTTTTATCGTTGCGATGAGGTTTCCTCCGAAGGCAGGTCTGGTCTGCAGCAGCAGCCCCGTCTTCTCGTCAATAACGAGGGAGGTGCAGTCGGCGGTGAGGCCCGTCCGGCAGTTGACGGCTATCCGCGGCATAAGGGAACGCCCCTGACCCGTGGCACTGCCGAGGACAATTTCGGGCCGGTATTTTTCGATAAGCTGAGCCACCGCTTCCGTGAGGATCTCCTCGCGGAAACCGGTAAAGCGGGGAGAATCGGCGAAAATAACCCTATCGGCTCCGTAGCGGCCTGCCTCCTCGGCTTCCCCCCGGATGTTCTCTCCGAGGATGACAATACTCAGGCCACAGGACCGTTTATCCGCCAGCTTCCGTGCCTCGGACATGAGCTCAAAGGTCGATTCAGCAACTTTTCCTCCTTTCAAATCCGCGAGGACCCACACACCCGAGTATTTCTGTTTTTGATTTTCTGTAATAAACACCCTTTTTCCTTTTGCCTTAATAGAGCCCGCGCCTAGCCAGCTCGATAAACAGTTTTGTTGCGCTCTGCTCCGCGCCTCCCTCGATGACTACCGTCTCCTTCTCGCCGAAGGTCGCAACGTTGGTCTTTACCACTTTGGTCGGTGAACCTTTAAGACCCAGGCCCTCCACATCCATTTTTAGGTCCTCCGCACCCCATCGTATAACGGGCCTTTCGACTGCAGAGAGCCAGTCTTTCAGTGTCGGCACCCGGGGATGGGGGCCCGCTTTTTCCACCGCCACCACGGCCGGCAGCCGGCACTGCACACGGTCGGTGGAGTTTTCGAAAATCCGTTTTACCGTAATATACGTATCCGTTAGGCCTGTCATGTCCGTAACGTAGGTTGCCTGCGTCCAGTTCAGGTGGGAGGCGATGCCCGGCCCGACCTGGGCCGTGTCGCCGTCGATGGCCTGCTTTCCGCACATGACCAGACCTACATCACCGATTTTTTTTATCCCCTCCGAAAGCACGAGGCTGGTGACCCAGGTATCCGAACCGCCGAACTTCTTATCGGTGAGCAGATATGCCTCATCTGCACCGAAGGCGAACGCCTCGTACAGGCTGTTCTCCGCCTTTGACGGCCCCATGCTGAGGGCGGCGACGGTTGCCCCGGTTTCCCGCTTGAGGTTAAGGGCCCACTGCAGGGCATACAGGTCGTATGGATTGACCACCGCCTGCACCCCCTCGCGGATAATCCGGTGGGTTTCAGGATCGATTTTTACCGACGCAGCCGCGGGCACCTGTTTTATGCAGACGACAATTTTCACGGAGCGACCTCCCCCTTCCACACATCATCGAGTATGGGAAACTGACTCGTAAAGCCGAGGAGGGCGGTATAGAAACCGCATTGCGGATATTTTTTCGTGAGTTTGTTGAGGACCATTATAGGATCGTGTTCGTAATCGGGGGGAAGATCGTAACCGATGCAATCTGCAAGCAGGTCGGTGTTTTTGCTCATCCATGCCTCCAGGAACACCGGAATGTTGAAGTCGATCAGCCTGTGGATAACTTCCTCCTTTCCCACCACCGGCTGAGTGATGATAAACTCCACCCCGGCATCGATTTTTCGCTTTAACTTGTCGAACTCGTAATCCACGGGCTCGTACTGATTAAAAGCAGCTCCGAGGCGGAACTCGCCGTCGTAACGGTTCTTGATGTATCGGGCCAGCTCGACCGCAGTGACCGAATCGGTATCCGCTCCCACTTCTTCAGGTTGAAGTTTAGGAAGCCGGTCGCTGCCGTCACCCGAAATTATCAGGATATTGTGAATATCCAATCTTTTACAGGAGGCGAGAATATTCTCGATATCATCA
Source organism: uncultured Spirochaetales bacterium (assembly GCA_964458315.1). GTDB lineage: Bacteria > Spirochaetota > Spirochaetia > SPDA01 > CAZSGZ01 > CAYWIK01. The sequence goes on from CAYWIK010000183.1 coordinate 2,254, forward strand.
ACGGTATGGAATGTGTTTAAATGACAGAGAACCCGGTTTTCAGGTACCGGGAGACCGAACTCTTCTATTAACTCGGTACATTGAAAGGAAAGATGGCCCATAGGGTTATCGGGGATGGAAACGCAGTATCCGGCATCAATGACCTGATTATACTTTGAGATAAACTTGTCCAGTCTCTCTTTCAGTTCCGGCGCTTTCTGTTTAACCGGTGTCAGTTCAACAATATAGGATTTGGTTTCAATTAGTTCCCGCATTCTGATTTGTCTTTAATATACTCATGCAGACCGGGTACGGTCAAATAGGGAGAATACCGGGCAGGCGGCAGTCTAGCCTAGAGAGTCCCGCATACAATA
>CAYWIK010000184.1:0-2579 GCA_964458315.1 uncultured Spirochaetales bacterium
AGTGATCCAAAAACGAATTGTTCTGTTCCGGATCGAGGACTTCTAAAAGCGCGGATGCCGGATCACCCCGGAAGTCGGTGCTGATCTTGTCAACTTCGTCGAGGAGGAAAACCGGGTTGACGGTTTCGGCTTTTTTCATCCCCTGAATAATTTTTCCGGGCAGTGCGCCGACGTAGGTTTTCCGGTGACCTCGAATTTCGGCCTCATCCTTTACTCCGCCTAAGGAAATCCGTATAAAACTCCTTCCTAATGCCCGGGCCACCGATTTTCCGAGGGAGGTTTTTCCCGTTCCCGGGGGCCCTACAAAACAGAGGATCGGGCCTTTCAGTTTCTCCTTAAGCTGGGTTACCGCGATAAAGTCAAGGATCCGTTCCTTTGCCTTTTTCAGGTTATAGTGGTCTTCGTTTAAGATTTTCTCAGCCTTGTCGATGTCTTTGTTGTCTAAAGTTTTTTCGGTCCAGGGCAGATCGTTGATCCACTCGAGGTAGGTCCGGAGGACCCCGGCTTCCGGGGACATTGGGCCGAGCTTAGAAAGCCGTCCGAGTTCTTTTTTTGTCTTCACCCGGACTTCCTCAGGCAGCTCCCGCTGAAATAGTTTCTTTTCAAGCTCTTTGGTCCCTGTGGGATCTTCGTCGTTTCGCCCCAGCTCTTTGTTGATCTCCCGGAGCTGCTCGTTGAGAAAATACTCCTTCTGTCCTTTTTCGATCCGCTCCTTTACTTGATTGTGGATGCGGTTCTGCATGGCCGCCACTTCGTTTTCCGATTCGAGAAGTATCGCGAGTTTTTCGAGCCGGTCGTAGGTGTCTTCAATCCGAAGAAGTTCGATTTTATCTTCCGTTTTAAAACTCACCTGCGCGGCGACAAGGTCGATCAGTTTATTCGGAAACTCCGCCTGCTCCACCGCGGTTATGCTCTCTTTGGTGATTTTTTTATGGCTTTTCGCGTATTTGAGGAAGCCGTTCTGCACCGTCTTCATGAGAGCTGAGATTGGGGGGGTAACATCGAAAGTATTGACGATGGCCTCGAACTGGGCATGCAGGTGGGTCTGTTTCTTGGCCGTCCGTATGATTTTGGCCCGCTCCATCCCTTCCGCGAGGACCCGTACCGTCCCGTCGGGGAGTTTCAGCATCTGCAGGACCCTGCCCACGGTCCCGACATCGTACAAATCTTCAGATTCGGGAGTATCGACGGCGGTTTTTTGGCAGCCGAGAAAAACCCGCCGGTCTTCGCCCATGGCCTCCTCGATTGCCTTGATCGTGACGTCTCTGCCGGCAAAAAAAGGGGTGACCATATTGGGGAAAACAACAAGCTCCTTTAACGGCACTAGGGGGAGCTCGTTATTTCTGAGCTTATTTTTTCTCTGCCGAAGCATCATGCAGTCTTTTTCAGGACCACAATATCCGGTTTTTCAGCGTTTTCGATTACATCGCGGGAAACGATGATCCGTTTTTCCCCGGGAATGGAAGGAATTTCGTACATGAGGTCGATCATGACCTTTTCCACGATCGCGCGTAACCCCCGGGCGCCGGTTTTCATCTTAAACGTTTTTTCCGCAATGGCCTTAAGCGCTTCTTCTTCGAACTCGAGGTCCACGCCGTCCAGCTTGAGGGATGCCTGATACTGCCGGATGATCGAGTTTTTCGGTTCCGTGATGATTTGCCGCAGGTCTTCCTTGGTAAGCTCGTTTAGGGCCACATGAATCGGCAGTCTTCCGACGAACTCAGGGATCAGCCCGAACTTGACGAGATCGTCCGGATGAATGTGTGAGTAGAGTTCGGCCAAGTCTCTTTCTCCCCTGGCCTTTACGTCCGCTCCGAAACCCATCGGGTGTTGGGAAATTCTGGAATCGATGATTTTTTCGAGTCCGACAAAGGCGCCGCCGCAGATAAAGAGGATATTAGTAGTGTCGATTTTAAGCATTTCCTGGTTCGGATGCTTTCTGCCGCCCTGCGGCGGGACCGAAGCAACCGTGCCTTCGATGATTTTTAAGAGCGCCTGCTGCACCCCTTCTCCGGAAACGTCCCGGGTGATGGAGACATTTTCGCCTTTCCGCGAAATTTTGTCAATTTCATCGATATAAATGATGCCGCGTTCCGCGGCCGAAATATTGTTGCCGGCGTTTTGTATCAGTTTGAGGAGAATGTTCTCCACGTCTTCGCCTACATAGCCCGCCTCGGTAAGGGTGGTTGCGTCGGCGATGGCAAAGGGGACCTTCAGTTTGTGCGCGAGGGTCTTTGCCAGCAGGGTTTTTCCGGTCCCTGTAGGACCGATGAGCTGCACATTCGCCTTTTCGAGTTCTATATCCCCTTCGAGTTTTCCCTTTTGGGAAATACGTTTGTAGTGATTATAGACCGCGACGGAAAGCACCTTTTTGGCCACTTCCTGTCCGATTACATACTGATCGAGGAACGATTTGATCTCCTGGGGAGTTGGAACTTCTTCTAAATATTCGGAGGTGAGGACGTCGTCTTCCTCGTCAAGGATCCGTTTGCACACATGGACGCACTCGTCGCAGATAAATACCCCCGGTCCTGCAATCAGCCGTTTTGCTACATCGGCGCTTTTCCCGCAAAAAGAGC
>CAYWIK010000185.1:0-2577 GCA_964458315.1 uncultured Spirochaetales bacterium
AGATAATCCGCGTATTTGCTTACCAGTTCTTCTTCCATGCCCAGTTCCCGCAGCTTCTCCACTGTGGGCCGGCCCTGTTCATCCCAGCCGCGGGACGCGTAGTATTCGGCAAGGGCGTTTCTAAACGCCTCCTCCGTCATCGGATGGTCCTTCGGCGGTCCTTCCTTTAAAAGTTCCTTGAAAAACCGCCGGGGCAGGGTGTCTTCCTTATCGGTAAACCCCGCCATGACATTGTAGACCCGCTGCAGATTAAAAATTCGCTCTCCCCCGCGGTCCACTTTTTCCGCGGGCCAGCTGCCGCCGTAGGTCACTTCAAAAAGTTTTCCCAGCGTATCGCTTTCAATCGGCCAGAAATCGCAGATTCCCATGGAAAACTTGGCGAATTGGGCGTCCTGCATTTCCGCTACCAGTTTTCCTTTGCCTTCGAAGGTAAAAGGATCCAGTTCTCCCCAGGCTTCCAAGGCAATCGGGTAGGCGCTCATGTGACACCCTCCCCGGGGAGCGGTGGCGTATGCGATACCCATTCCCCAGGACCCGCGCGGGTCGTATCCGGGCAGTTCCATCCCTTTGACCGCCATGGCGTAATCAGGCGCGCCGTACTTTTCCGCCAGCGGCTTCGATCCTAAGGCAGCTTGCGCCCCGGCCCCCTGCTTAAAAGCAATGTCCCGAATAAGAGTAAGGGCTTTCTCGGTTTCACCGAACCGGATGCCGAAATCGTGGATGCCCCGTTCGGTCAGCTCCATCATGCAGGCGATGACGCCGCCGGTGGAGATGGTGTCCAAACCGAAGTCGTCACAAATTGCATTGATTTCAATCAATTTTTCCCGGTCCCCGTTGCCGATGGATGAGCCGCAGAGGGCGATGGTCTCGTATTCCGGGCCCTCCACTCTGGACTGTCCCTCGGAAACATAATTCCCGCAGGAAATGCCGCAGGAGAAACAAGCCTTTTTATTTTGCCGGACCGCCTTCAACGACTCGCCGTTTATGTTTTTATATCCGTCGAACCTGCCGGTTTGGAAGTTGTTCGTCGGTAAGAGTCCCGATTCCTGACTGAAATCTACAAGAACCGGAGTGCCGAACTCATAAATTTCGTTGTCCTCGGAAATAACGTCGTCTTGCTCATGGGCCGCGGCCGCGGCTTTCATGCATGCTTCTATGTCCGGTACATGGACATCGAGCCATCCGCGTATGGCAACTGCTTTCAGGTTTTTGCTGCCGAATACCGCTCCGACGCCTCCCCGGCCGAGCTGCCGGTACCGTTCCGAGGAAACGCAGGCAAAGGGAATACACCGCTCTCCCGCCGGACCGATAGCGAGGATTTTGACCTTTTCGTCCCCGATCTCTTCTTTTAGGCGTGATTCCGTGTCGAAGGTTCCGGCGTCCTGTAAAGCGGATGCGTCGCGTACCTCGACGGTGTCGGGATCGATGTAGACATAACTAAGCTTGTCCGCCTTTCCCTTAATTGCCACCGCGTCGTATCCCGCGTATTTCAATTCCGCCCCGGTGTGCCCTCCGACGGAACCGTCGGTAATGGTGCCGGTTTGGGGCGATTTACAGGAGATGGCGAGTTTTGCCGAGCAGGAAACGATCGTTCCTGCCATAACCGAAGTCGTGAAGACCAATTCGTTTTCCGGCGATAACGGGTCGGTGTCCGGCGGTACGTCTTCCATGATGATCCGGGCCCCCATCCCTTTTTGGCCGAAATATTTTTCCGCCCACTCCGAGGGGACCGGGCGCACTTCCGACCGTTTTGTAGAGAGATCGATAACGAGCATTTTTCCGAAAAAACTATTCATTTTTCTTCCCCCTCTCTTTTACGGAGATGACTCCCTTCGGACACCACTCGACGCACTTGGGTTCACCGCCGCAGAGATCGCAGATTACCGATTTTTTATTTTCGTTTAAGTAAATGATATTGGTCGGGCAGTTTTCGACACAGGTGCCGCAGCCGATACATTTTTCGTGGTCGACGATCATCCATCTGCCGTTGTTTGAGATCGCGTCCACCGGGCAGACGGACTCGCATTTCCTGCAAAACGTGCAGTGTTGTGATGTTATATTGATTCCCTCAGCGGTATATTCGTGGACCATTTTCAGTCGGGCCTTTTCCGGGTTGAATACGTTGTCGTGATATCCGGAACAGGCGAGTTGACACAACTTGCACCCCGTGCAGAGCGAATAATCAAATCGTAGAGGCATGATCCCTCCTTGTCAATTGGTGACTAATATTGTAAGAACAAGACGGGGGTTTCCGCAATGGTTTTTGTCAAGATTAATGCAATTAACAGATCGGTATTAGAAATAAATCAGTTGCACCGTTGATACTAAGCGCGGTAATATTGACAATACAAGCTGCTATGATAAAAGTAAACGGCAAGCCGATGGAATGGCATGAAGGTATCACTTTTCGCGAGCTCTATTCCAGATTAGGATTTAAGCTTTCTTCCCCGCCGGTGATTGTCCGGGTCGACGGGAAGACTATTAAAAAACGGAACCGGGACGTGTTTGAAATCAAAGACGGCTCGGAAATCGAGATTATCAGCGCCCTGCGGGGAGGATGATGAGGGTGATTAATAA
>CAYWIK010000186.1:0-2531 GCA_964458315.1 uncultured Spirochaetales bacterium
AGTTTGAGTACGACGGTATCGAAGACTGCAATGCCTTGTTTATCCTCTACCATGGAGACAAGGAGTGTAAATATGGATGTTTAGGGAAAGGCAGCTGTATCGAAGTGTGTCCGGTAGAGGCAATTGATTACGATGAAGAAGGCTTGGTGTGGGTTGACAGGGAAACATGCATTTCTTGCGGAAAATGTATTGATGTTTGTCCTACCGGAGTCATGCAGTGGGTTCCGTATGACGCGGAATATATGGTTGCATGCAATTCTACAGATAAAGGCGCGGCGGTAAAAAAATATTGCGAAGTCGGGTGTATCGGATGCAAATTGTGTGCAAAAAAAACTCCGGAAGGCGTATATGTAATAGAAAATTTTCTTTCCAAAATTGATTACTCAAAGGAAGGCGACCGGTCGGCGGGTGCGGCTGCGTGCCCTACGAAATGTATTATTCGCCTGGATAAACAACCCATACCAAAACCAACGAAAGAAAAGGAAGAAAAACAAGAAGCCCGCGAAACTGAAAAGACCACCTAAACAGACTGGAAGAAAAGGGGATGGAAACGGTCAATCTATTATTCGGCACACACAATAGTCAGCCTGCGGGAAGCGATGACTATCAATTCGAAAAGGCGTATCAGGAAGCCTATAAACCGTTTCTCACCGTGTTATATAATTTCCCCCAAATACGCGTGGTGCTCCATTATTCAGGTATTCTTCTCGAATGGCTCGAGAAAAATCACCCTGAGTTTCTCATGCTCCTGAATGAAATGGTAAAGCGCAAGCAAGTTGAACTCTTAGGCGGCGGATTTTACGATCCGATTTTGCCGATGATTCCAGGACCGGACCGAATCGGACAAATTGAGCTTCTTACCACATTTATTCGTAAAAGGTTTGGAAAGAGGCCGAGGGGGTGCTGGATCACTCAACAAATATATGAACCCTCTCTCGTCTATATGCTGAACAGCAGCGGAATGGATTATATTTTTTTAGAGGATTCACAGTTTAGAGAAGCCGGCGCCGAGGAAGAAGATCTGGCTGCGCCGTGTATAACCGAAGACCAGGGAAAGATTATTAATGTTTATCCCGTATCGAGTGCCTTTCACTCACTTGTCCCGTATGAAGATCCGGAGCAGGTAATAAAGACTATTACCAAATTCGGTGAGAAACGGGAGACCGCCGTTTTATCAATTATTAAAGGGGGTGAGGATTACGGTCTTCTCAATAAAACCGGCAAACTTTGCTACCAAGACGGGTGGTTCGAGCGGTTTTTTTCACTTTTAATCGAGAATCAAGACATCGAGTTGGTTAATCCGGGCACTTTTCTAAAAAATTATATTCCGGAAAAAAAACTGTACTTTCCCTGCACCGTTTTTACAGACGGCGCGCAAATCCCCGAATCGAAGGGAGAGAGCGGCAGGCGTGATAAGAGTGTGTGCTTCAAGAAACCGCTTTTCCGACAGATACTCACCAAATATGAAGAGAGCAATCTGCTTTATGCAAAGATGATTTACACCAATATCCTCGTAAATCAGATAAGGGGGGATAAATATCGGAAAAAAACCGCGCGGGAGGAACTTTGGCGCGGACAGTGCAATAATGCATACGGATACCATTTCCCGGGAGGTATTTATAGCAGCAAACTTAGAAAGGCAGCCTATAATGCGCTGATCGAAGCTGAAAAAATTACCCACGAAAAAGGAATTTTTATTCCTTCGATCATTGCCGTTGATTTCGATATGGACGGTAGAAAGGAGTATTTATATCAGGGAAACGATCTCAATGCGTACATTCATGAAAAAGGAGGAATTCTTTTCGAACTCGACTATCTGCCTAAATGCTGGAATTATTTAGATTCTATGTCAAGATATATTGAACCGGCGGCGGAAAATGCTTCTTCTGAAAAAATGGTGGAGGATAAATATTTAAGAAAATCATTTATTGATCATTTTTTCCTAAAAAACGAGAGTATAGAAAAATTTGATTCCATGGAGTACCGGGAAGCCGGCGGTTTTATCCATACATTCTATTCGGTAAAGGATTTTGACCGGGACCATAAGAGAATCAAACTGCAGGCGGAAAATATGGTGGGATTTGAAGACGCGGGGCGGAACATTGAAATCGTAAAGTCCTACTCATTCAACGGGGATACAATTCACGTGGATTATCATGTGACCAACAAGGATGAGAAAGAGTTCACTTCTATTTTCGGCATAGAGATAAACTTAGCACTTGCTTCAAAGGGATTGGAAAGTCAGCGCATTTACAATACGTCTAAACAAAAAAGTATGGAAATCGGTGTTGACCCGAATGAAGTCAAGGATGTTCGGGAATTAACCATCAACGACATACCGAATGAAGTAGAAATTAAGCTTAATCTTGACAAGGCTGCAGACATTTGGGTCCTTCCGGTTGAAACCGTTACTCCAGGAGAAAATGGACTGGAAACAAATTACCAGTCGACTTCCTTTGTTCCCCGTTGGCAAATCAAACTTAAACCGGGGGATTCCTGGGAAAACACTTTAGCTTTAAGCTTTTCACACA
>CAYWIK010000187.1:0-2524 GCA_964458315.1 uncultured Spirochaetales bacterium
CCCACATCGATTCCGCTTCCGGATTCGAAACGGCTTTCAAAGTAGTAATTCTGGGCAAACCAGCGCTGGTTGATTCCCATCAAAATGAGTATGCCGACTAGTGCGGCAATGGCAATGAGAATGAATATACCGACGATTTGGTCCGCGAACCGTATGCGAAACTTCATAATATAACTAATCTCTCCATCGATTCTAGAGTAAACATACCCGGATGTCAATTCTTACGAAGAATCGTTTATCACTCCGTCATCCATCAAGTCCAGAATATCTCCCGCATAAGTCGATGTTTCGCTCAACACATCGGACAGAATTCGGACCACCTCTCGATTTTCACTCCGGACCACCTCTTTGAACGTGCCGTGTTCGATAATTTGACCTTTCTTCATGATAACAAGGTTATCCGCTACCATTGATGAAAGCATCGGATCGTGGGTGGAGATGATGAGGGTCCGTCTATCTTCTTTGAGCTGCCGGATTATTTTTAAAATTTTATCCACCCCTTCGTGGTCTACCGCGATAGTCGGGTCGTCTAAAAATATAAGATGCGGTTCGGTTACAATCGCCCGGGCGAAGGAGACCATTTTCTGCTCGCCTGACGAGAGCTGGGCGGGGCGGAGGTTTTCGCTGTCCGTGTAGCCGGCAAGTTCCAGGGTTTTCCGAATGCGGCGGCGTATTTCATCCTGAGAAAAATGGCGAAAATGAAACTCTAAGGGAAGACTCAGGTTTTGATACACTGTTTTATTCGCCCAAAGTGCTGAATCCTGAAAAACAAATCCGTGTGATTTTCTAAGCGCTACCAGCTCTTTTTCCGGAATCCTCAGCACATCTTTGCCGTCGATGAATACTTTTCCCTCTTCAGGCGGAATAAGGCCAGCCGCAAGTTTAAGAAGAATGCTCTTCCCGCATCCGGAGGGACCCATGATAACACTCGTCTCAGAGAAGGGGAATTGAATATTGATGTCGGAAAGGATCCGCACATCGTCGCGCACGGCGCCGACATTTTCCATTACCACGGCGGGTCTGCCCATACGTACCCTTTGTCACCTCCGGCCCTTAGATATACTTAGATATAATAAATCAATGTTATAACCGCATTGGCAATAATGCAATAAATAAAACCCTGCGCGACCGATTTAATCACGTATTGAGGAATTTCAGTTGATGAACGCTGTACCCTGAATCCGTTATAGGTCGCCACCGTAGAAATGATGACGCCGAAAACAAAACTTTTTAAGAGGGAAGAAAAAATGTCCTTCGCCGAAAGCTGGGCTAAGAGATTGCGGAAATATTCGAGAAAGGGAATCGGGCTGACAAGCTGGGTGATGAAGTAGGACCCTACAAGCCCGAAAATATTGAAGTACAGGTTCAGCATAAGCATAGCGATGATCACGCCGAGGAAACGGGGGACCACCAGATAAGAGATCGGATTGATTCCCACCGAAATATACGCTTCGATCTCATGGCTCGTAACCATATTGCCGATTTCCGTTGCGATCGCCGTACCTGAACGGGCGATAATGATAAACGCCGTGAGAATCGGGCCGAGCTCCCGGGTAATGACGGTAATGAGGATCGTGTAGATCAGTTTTCCCTGACCGAACTGAGGCAGGAGGTTTATCCCCTGAATGATGAGGGCCGCCCCCAGACCGAGGCTGATGACCGCGATGATGGAGATTGCTTCCACCCCGGTGAAGAGAATCTGCATCACCAGGACCCGGAATCCGACTTGTTTTTTTCGGACGAAAAGCATCGTTTCTTTGAGCACCTGATAAAAGAAGCCGGCGGCGTAGGATATGTTTTTTGTTCTTGTGCGAACCCATTTGCCGATCGCGGCTACCATGAAAGTCTCCACATATATTTCATCTTATCCAATTCATACGGAGGCCGCAACATATTTTACAACACATTTTCGATATCGAAAGTGCAAGAAAACGCCGATAAAATAATATGGCGTTCATGTTGACATGTATTGATATGAAACTTACAATTTCAAGGTAGTTATTATGTCTCCGAAAGCAATTCAATTTAAAGCCAACTCGATTATTTATTTCCAGGGCGATTTGACTGAAAAAATTTATATTCTTAAATCCGGTAGGGTAAGCCTTAAATCCAGCGATATCGAGACCGGGCAGGAAATTCAGGACATGATACAGACCGGCGAGTTTTTCGGGGTCAAGTCCGCTCTTGGGAAATATCCGCGGGAGGAGACGGCGATCGTCCTGACCCCGTCGGCGGTCATCGAGTTTACCGTGCCCGAGTTCGAGCAGCTTGCAGCCCAGAATACCCGGATAATCATGAAGATGCTTAAGGTTTTTTCCAATCAGCTGCGGAGGATCCATAACCAGGTCCAGAACCTTATTACCGCAAATCAGGAAGGAATGAATCCCGAAGAGGGGCTTTACAAGATCGGCCGGTATTACATGAGTGTTCAGAAGCACGCGCAGGCGATGTACGCATTCCGCCAGTACATTACTTACTATCCTTCGGGAGAATATGCCGATGAAGCGAGCAGAAATTTGGCGGA
>CAYWIK010000188.1:0-2524 GCA_964458315.1 uncultured Spirochaetales bacterium
AAGCCCTCGCAAGGACATATTCTGCCTTATTTGCCCGGCTGTTGCAAGTACAGCCTATACAAACTGTCGGATAAAAAAATTTATTAAACTACGGATGAACGCAGATGGCCGCGGATATTCTTATTTTTTTTCTGTATACATCCGCTTCAGGTGAGTACCCGACTGAACGAACACAATACATTATTCCCTCTTGATTATCTTCCTGCCAATTCTTTAAAAAAATCTTCTAAAACATCATCAGTCAATTGTGGGTTAATTCCCGCCATCTTTTTTGCAATTGTAACAGCTTTTAGTTTTGTAATAATATTCCCTTCTACAAGCTCAATTAACATCCTCAAACTTCTTATCACCTCGACATGTGCCTTATGACATTCCCGTCCCAATCTTTTATCATTCGTTGCACAAATCCACTTGTTTTCTCTTGCCATATGAAAGCACACAGAATTTTCAAAAGAACACCCTGCCAATTTTTTTCTGCTTTTTTCAATCAATCCCAATGAGGGTTCCATAACCATGAACCCACTTTTCTCAGCTTCCTTTTTATCTAATCCATCTAATACGATTGTCTTTTTTGTCATTACACGATTGCAGTCCAGCTTCTAACAAGGTCTCGCATATCTTCCAACGAAAGGTGTAATATTTCCGCGGCTCTGCTTAGGCTTATTTCTTCCTGCTCGTATGCTTCTCTGACAAGCCGTTTCAGTTTATCTTCGACAAAATCATACTGAGATAACTTATCAGGTTCGTTTAACCGTTCTTCTTTAATAGGGTACGGTTCATAATGATTTTTCAAAGATATACCATAGCGGTCTTTGATTCCCCTAGTAAATTGGGGATAGATTTTTTGAGCATTAAGGTTATATTGTTCTATCAACCGGTATAATACGGTTTGATAGCTTACCTTGTACTTCCGTTTTACATGCAATACAGCATCCACCCAATGAAGCCCCTTTGCTTCTTCAAGCTCCTTCTGAAATCCCACAGCAGGCAGTAGAAAATAGCTTGCAAATAGATCAGCTTCTTTTTCCTGCTGTTTTATTTCCTGAATTTCATTTGATGAAAAAGAATCTTTATGTAGAAGTATATGCGCAAGCTCATGTGCGACGGTAAAAATCTGACGCTCAATAGTTATACTAGTATCGGTATTAACAATGATAGCCGGACCGCCGCCCTGTATTTCAACAGAGAACCCAAAGAATTTTTTTAGCTTTGACTCCTTTAGATAAAAGCGTACTTCATATTTTTCTAAAAGTCCGATCATATCATTGATCGGTTCATTATTTTCAAGCTTCAGAAATTGTCTGAATTCCTCCGCTGCATTTTTAGGATCTGAAGTATTTACTTTCAACTCTTTCGGTTTCGGATATTTAAGGAGTGAGGCGAGCTCATTATAGTCTTGTAACCATCGATATACATCATATATAAGCTGATTTCGTATATTTTCTTCGGTCTTCGATAATGATTTATTCGAACGAAATCGCAACGATTTCAGATCTGGAGGGTCGGCTAATAAATCGTTAATATCGACCTTTAATTCTTTCGCCAATTTTGCCAGGGTCGAGGATTTCGGCAGGGATTTACCATGTTCTAAATTGCTGTATGCCTGCCTACTCACACCTAATTTTTTAGACAGAACATCCATATTTATGTTCCTTGCCTTTCGAATTCGAAACAAGTTTTGGGCTAAGTGTTCAATACTCATTATTTTTACTCCGTAAAGTATACTTTACTTTTATTATATCACAAATTTTACGTAAGGTAAATAAAAAAAGGATTTTTCAGAATTATCATACTAAACTACTAAACTACGGATGGACGCCGATGGCAGCGGATATTTTTCTTGTTTTTTTATCCACGTCAATCAGCGGATATCCGTAGTTGCTTTCATCAATATTGCTTCACTGTTCCCTCCCGGTTTTTTCATTGTACCGCTCGTTCCTCGGCGCCGGCGGGTAAGAAAATAAAAACAGGAGGTTTACTCATGTCAGTACTCATTCACAAAAAACTTTCAGACCAGGTGTTAGGAGCGGTTTTTGCAGTTCACAATGTTTTAGGACCGGGGCTTTTGGAGTCGGCGTACGAGGGAGCACTCGTTATCGAGCTTAAGCATCGGGGATTAAGGTTTGAGCGACAGCAGGTTTTTCCGCTCTACTACAAGGGAGAGCTTGCAGGCGCATACGTGGCTGACCTGGTGGTGGAGAATACGGTTCTGATGGAACTTAAGTCGGTGCAGGTGTTAACCGGGGCAATGGAGGCGCAGGTTATTAATTACCTCAGGCTTTCCGGCGTGCCGGTGGGATATTTAATCAATTTCCGCAACACCCGAGTGGAATGGAAGCGGTTTGTCCATCAGCGGGAGTAGGAGATGTAGAATTACGGATGGGCGCGGTTTGTCGCAGATTTTACATGTGTTCATCCGCTGGTATCCGTAGTTAAATTACTGCTCCCGCTTAAAAAGAACTACTCTGGCATTGGTGCCGTTATTCATAATATAACCGACGTACTCCCAGCCCTCATTTCCAAG
>CAYWIK010000189.1:0-2457 GCA_964458315.1 uncultured Spirochaetales bacterium
CCCGGTCCTGCAATCAGCCGTTTTGCTACATCGGCGCTTTTCCCGCAAAAAGAGCATACCTTGGATCCGTCATTTTTCATTTTTGCCATTACTCTCTCCTCGCACAAGAACTTTATCGACCAGCCCGTATTTCACCGCTTCTTCCGAGGACATAAAATAGTCCCGCTCGAGGTCTGTCTCGATTACATCTTCGCTTTTTTGCGTATGGGCCGCGAAATGCCGGATGATCAGTTTCTTGAGACGGATAATTTCCTTTGCCTGGATGCCGATATCCCGGGCCTGTCCCTGAACGCCTCCCCACGGCTGGTGGATAAGGACCCGGGCCGAAGGAAGGCAGAACCGCTTTCCCCGGGTGCCGCAGGTCAAAAGGAGCGCTCCCATAGAAGAAGCCTGACCCATACAGATCGTCTGTACATCCGATTTAATGTACTGAATTGTATCATAAATCGCCAATCCGGCGGTAACCGAACCGCCGGGAGAGTTTACATATAAACTGATGTCCCGCTCCGGGTCCTCCGATTCGAGAAACAGAAGCTGGGCAACCACCAGGTCGGCGGTAACATCGTATATTTCTCCGTCGATAAAGACGATACGGTCCTTTAAAAGACGGGAGTAGATATCGTAAGAGCGCTCGCCGGCGCCCGTCCTTTCTACAACTATCGGTACAAGAGTACTCATTTTATCATTCATAGTAATTTCCTATGAGTTAATGTACTGTTCATCTTGCATAATGTCCAGAAATTTTACTTTCTTTCCCTTCTTGACTTTGGCATTTTCGAGGAGGTAATCGATGACTTTCCTGTCTTTAATATCATCTTCAATATATCCCAAGTAATTGGCCTTCTCATATTGTTCACGCAATTCATCTACCGATGCGCCCTGCTGCTCGGCGTGCTTGGATAATTCCTCTTCTATTTCATTATCGGCAACTTCGATGTTTTCTTCTTCGATGATTTTATTGAGCAGAAGCCGGGTTTTAAGCCGCTTTTCGGCCGCCGGCCGCCATTCTTCGTAGAGGTCTTCACGCGATTTGCCTTGGCTTGCAAGAATTTTCTCCGCGTCTTCAGCAGGGATTCTGGAACGGCCGAGGAAACTGCGCCACGAGTTTTCCAGTTCCGCGTCGATCATTCCTTTCGGCAGGTCGATGGTCGAATTTTCCACGATAGCGTCGATGAGCTGACCAACCTTCTTTTCCCGTACCTTGGATTCCGCGGCTTCGTGGAGTTTTTTGCGGATGTCCTCTTTCAGGTCGTCCAGGGTTTCGTAGTCGTCGTGTATGTCCTGGGCGAGCTCGTCGTCCAGTTCGGGCATTTGTTTCTGCTTTACCGCGGTGACGGTCACCCTGATGCGCTTTTTCTGCCCCCGGAGTTCTTCGACCTCGAAATCTTCCGGAAACTCTTTTTCGATGACCTTGGTTTCATCTTTTTTCATGCCGATCACGTCACCGTCTATTTTGTATAGATTGTATCCGCTCCCGACGGTGAATACGAACCCTTCCCGCTTGGTCCCCTCGATTTCCTCGTCCTTTTCATCGACTTCCGCGTAGTCGATGGTGATGATATCGTCTTTCTCAACCGTTCCGTCCGGTTTGTCGATCACGATTGCGTTTCGTTCCTGCAGGTCGGAAAGTTCCCGCTCTTCGTCTTCCTCGGTGACCTCGACCTGGGGCTCTTCGATCTCGATTTCCTTGTAGGTCCCGAGTTCGATATCCGGAAAGGTGTCGTAGGTAACGGTAAATGTAAAGTCTTTTTCCAGATCCGGGTCGAGTTCGTCGCCCTCTAAGGTAGGCGTTACATAGGGAAGGGGTTTCTTTTCCGTTTCTTCGAAAATCTGTTTTAGGCTTTTTTCGATAATATTCGCCGCTGCCTCCTGCTTGATGCCGTCACCGAATTTCCGTTCGATCACCTCGCCCGGCGCTTTGCCTTTCCGGAATCCTTTTATATGGGCGGTTTTCGTATACTTTCCCAAAAGCTCGTCGTATTCGTCTTTAAGGGCCTGCTGTTCTACCGTAACACTGAGTTTTACCGCAGAGTGTTCGAGATTTTCCATTTCTTTATGCGCAATCACACTGATACCTCGTTTCCTTATTTATTATATCATAATACAAAACAAAAAAAAGGGCGATCCGGTTCACCCGGACCGCCTGAATTGAGCGGGAGACGGGATTTGAACCCGCGACATCCACCTTGGCAAGGTGGAGCTCTACCACTGAGCTACTCCCGCAAATACCCCTACCAGGCAATTCCGAAAACAGAATTGCGAGAGAAGGGATTTGAACCCTTACGCCGTAAGGCACTAGATCCTAAGTCTAGCGTGTCTGCCAATTTCACCACTCTCGCAGTGATTCTATCAGAACCCAGCAGTCGTCCGCCGGTTTTCTTACCGGGCGGAAAACCAGCTGTTATGAGCCGTGAAGGGATCGAACCTTCGACCCGCAGATTAAGAGTCTGCTGCTCT
>CAYWIK010000190.1:0-2404 GCA_964458315.1 uncultured Spirochaetales bacterium
TATTATACCCTAGATTCCCGAGTTGTCAAGAAAAAATTGTGAATTGAGATGTTAATTTTATTCAAGCAGAAGTGATGCGGTAAAATCGTCGGTAAAAAGCTCGTTAATGATACCAGTCCGCAGTGCACCCGTCAGGGCGTTCGCTTTATACTCACCAACAGCTATTGCTCTTCGTTCTTTTATTTTACGGAGCAGCTCAATAGGAATTGCGACAAGCCGATTTTCGAGTTCCGAAGGTATAAAGTCACCGTTATCGTTGAAACAATGCCCTAATATATCTCCAATCGCCCGTCGAGCTTTGAGCGTTTCAATTTCTTCAATTCCCACCAGCTGAGGTGAGAGGAGAGTTCCCTTTTCTATCGCCCCCACCCCGAAAATTGCCTTATCACACTTTTCCCAGAGCTCATATATCATCTTCCCTGTATCGGTGTTTTGGAAAAAACTTTCCCGTGCTTCGTTATTTTCAGCCGTTGCAAAGCTGGTTAAAAATGTTCCGGTGGCATTCCATTTGCGGCATGTTTCCTGAATGATTGTAAAGGGATTTTCTTTTGTTACGTCCGGAAGCCCCCCCATGAGCTGTACGATATGAATATTTTCCGTTTTCATTGGTGTTAGATGTTTGATCATTTGTCCGATTGTTCTTCCAATTCCTATTCCGACGGTTGAATTGGAAGGGGGCGCGGTATTGAGAACAAACGCCGCAGCCTTGGCAACTAGAACCCGCATTCCATCAATGTCGGCATCCGGTTTGTCATGTTTGACTACCCATGCACGGCGCAATCCAAATTTACCCTTTAACTTTTGTTCCATTGTAGCGTCTAATTCGAAAGGCAGCTCGACAGAGGTACGGACAATACCCTGATCTTTCGCTTTCTGCAGCATGCGGGAAACGGTCATTTTTGAAAAACCCAACAGATTTGCGATTTCCTGCTGGGACAGCCCATTTTCATAGTGCATAATGGCTATTTGTGATAACTGAAAATCAACCAATTGATCCTCTTCTACTTCTTTTTATACTTCTATCATATAGTATCTATAACAAAAGAGAATTATAACTCTTGTTACATATTTCATTATATCTAATAGTTTGGGATTGTCAAGAAAAAAATTGGAAGGGGGCGGAGGGGCGGGTAATTACACTCCCAGATACGCTGTTTTTACCTCTTCGTTTCGCAGCAGGTTCGCGGTCGTATCCGCAAGTTTGATCACACCGTTCTCCATTACATAGCCCCGATGGGCCACTTTCAGAGCCATATTTGCATTTTGCTCAACAAGGAAGATAGTGGTTTTGTTCTCTTCGTTTATTTTACTGATAATATCGAAAATTTGAAGGACCAACAGAGGCGCGAGGCCTAAACTCGGTTCGTCTAACAAAAGGACCTTCGGACGGGCCATCAAACCGCGGGAAATTGCGAGCATTTGCTGCTCCCCTCCGCTTAAAGTTCCGCCGGATTGGTTTCGCCGCTCTGCCAAGATGGGGAATAATTCAAACACATACTCCATATCCCGCTTGATTCCCTCTTTATCCGTCCGTAAGAAAGCGCCCATGTCGAGATTTTCCGAGACCGTCAGATAGGGGAAAATCCTGCGTCCTTCGGGTACCTGGACAATGCCCAGCTTCACGATAGTATCGGGGTCCTTGTCTAAAAGGGATTCCCCTAAAAAGGTAATTTCCCCGCTTCTCGGAGGAACAATGCCGCAAATCGACATAAGGGTAGTACTCTTGCCGGCCCCGTTTGCTCCGATAAGGGTAATGATCTCCTTTTCGCCGATTGAGATGTTAACATCATGCAGGGCCTGAATATTGCCGTAAAAAGTCTGAACTTGTTTAAGTTCAAGCATTGATTTCTTCTCCAAGGTACGCTTTTATGACCGCAGGATCTTTCTTGATTTCCTGAGGAGACCCTTCGGCGATTAATTTTCCGTAATCCATTACAAAAATTCGTTCTGATATACTCATTACTAGACTCATATCGTGCTCGATCAGGAGCACCGAAACCTTTTCGGTTTCCCGCAGCCTGTAAATAAGCTTATTGAGGGCCTTAGTTTCCTGGGGGTTCATGCCCGCGGCGGGTTCATCGAGAAGGAGGATAAAGGGGTCAGTTGCAAGGGCACGGGCAATCTCGAGCCGACGCTGAGCGCCATAGGGCAGATTTTTAGCAAGCTCGTTTACCCATCGTTCGAGGCCGATCTTCACAAGGACCTCGTAACTTTCCTGAATTACCCGTTCTTCCTCTTCCTTCGTTCCTTTGTTCCGCAGCACCGCGCCGAACACCCCTGCTTTGAGCCGGCAATGTCTGCCGATCATGACGTTTTCCAATACCGTCATGTTCTGGAAAAGCCGAATATTCTGAAAAGTCCGTGCCAGCCCCCGTTCGGTCACCCGATGGGCGGGTAGTCCATT
>CAYWIK010000191.1:0-2382 GCA_964458315.1 uncultured Spirochaetales bacterium
TTAACATCTCAATTCACAATTTTTTCTTGACAACTCGGGAATCTAGGGTATAATAAAAAACAGTAACATTTGTTATATGTATCAAGAGGTATATATAATGCTTGTTCTTAATTTGCAAGTTTGTATAAATAAATAGTGAGGAGTTGTATATGGGGCTAGGACGAAAACTTAAATACGGAATGGTCGGCGGCGGCCCTGACGCTTTTATCGGCGGTGTGCACCGGATGGCTGCAGCATTAGACGGCGGTATGGAATTAGCGGCGGGCGCTTTCTCTTCAAAACCTGAAAAATCGAGGCAGCAAGGCGAAGCTTTATTTCTCGACTCGGATAGGGTGTACGATTCATTTCAGGAAATGGCTGAGAAAGAGGCGAAACTTCCCGCAGGGGACCGGATTGATTTTGTTTCCGTAGTGACGCCAAATGCTATGCATTATCCTGTTGCAAAAACCTTTCTCGAAGCCGGTTTTAATGTAATCTGTGACAAACCGATGACGACTACAGTCGAAGAGGCGGAAGAGCTGATTAAACTGGTAAAGGACAAAGATCTTGTCTTCGGCCTTACCCACAACTATACCGGCTATCCGATGGTTAAACAAGCAAAACAGCTTGTCCGGGAAGGGAAGCTCGGCAAAATACGCAAGGTGGTCGTCGCATATCCTCAAGGATGGCTTGCTACTCCTATCGACGCGGAGGGAATGAAGCAGGCTGCATGGCGGACCGATCCTGCACAGGCGGGGATCTCTTCCTGCATGGGAGATTTAGGTTCCCATGCTGAAAATCTTGCTCGCTATATTACGGAACTCGAAATCGAAGAGTTGTGCGCGGACATGACTACCTTTGTTCCTGGAAGAAGACTCGAAGACGACGGCAATGTACTGATTCATTACAAGGACGGGGCCAGAGGTGTGTTGTATGCTTCGCAGATTTCACCGGGAGAGGAAAACAATTTAGTTATTCGAGTCTACGGGGAAGACGCGGGTTTGGAGTGGCACCAGGAAACCCCAAATTACCTTACCGTAAAATATCTGGACAAGCCTATGGAGATCTGGACCAGAGGAAGCGGTTACTTAGGCGAACCTGCGGGTGCAAATACCCGGATTCCTTTCGGCCATCCGGAAGGATTTATTGAAGCATTCGCTAATATTTATAAAGCAGTTGGGAATACCATTGCTGCAAGATTATCAAGGGAAAAACCGGACACATTAGACCTCGATTTTCCGACGGTTGTCGACGGCGCTTTCGGGGTCCATTTTATCCACAAGACAGTTGAAAGCGGTAAGGCAAAAGGGTGGATTAACGCTGAATACAGCCCGCCGGCATAAACAAAATTTATATTAAAGAGGATATTGATATGGCAACACAAATTAAAGGACCAGGAATTTTTATCGCACAATTTGCAACCCCCGATCCGCCGAGGAACAACATTGAAAATTTCTCGACCTGGGCGGCGGATCTCGGATACAAAGGTCTTCAGATACCGGCTTGGGAGCCGAATTTTATCGATTTGGATAAAGCCGCGGAATCGAAAGACTATTGCGACGAGTATGCGGGAAAACTGAAAGAAAAGGGGCTGGTAGTAACCGATTTGTTTGCCCTCCAGGGGCAGATGATCGCTTTTCATCCCGCTTTTGATGAACTCTTTGCCGGTTTCCATCCCCCGGGTTTAAAGGGTGATTCCCTTGTCGAGTGGGCGCAGGAACAGCTCAAAAAGTGTGTAAAAGCATCTGTAAATCTCGGATGCCGCGGAGTGCCTACGCTGTCCGGAGGGCTTTATTGGCCTTTCATCTATCCGTGGCCCCAGCGGCCCGCGGGCATTGTTGAAACGGCATACAGAGAACTTGCGAAGCGTTGGATGCCGGTTCTCGATTTTGCCAAAGAAAACGGAAAGACCATCAACTACGAGATACATCCGGGATGTGATATTTTTGACGGAGCAACCTTCGATATGTTTTTGGAATACACCAATGAACATGAAGCGGTGTGTATTAATTACGACCCTAGTCACTTTATTCTCCAAGGGCTGGACCTGTATGGTTTTATACCTATGTATGCCGACCGAATTAAAGGGTGCCATGTCAAAGACGGCGAGTTCATATCGAGCCCGAAGCAGGGGGTTTATTCGGGTATGCAGCCGTGGTCGAAACGGGCAGGACGGTTCCGGACAGTCGGCGACGGACAAGTGGACTTCCGCAGGATGTTCAGCCTTCTTACGGAGGCGGGCTTCGACGGCTGGGCGGTCTTGGAATGGGAAGATCCGGTGCGGGACGCGGAGGAGGCTGCAAAACGGTGTGCAGCTTTTATTGAAGACCATCTGATTACGACCGCAGCATATGCCTTTGATGATTTCCTCGATTCCGGCGCGGATGAAGAGGCAAATAAAAG
>CAYWIK010000192.1:0-2379 GCA_964458315.1 uncultured Spirochaetales bacterium
GCTTGGTCCCCCAAAACCCCGACGACGAACCGGCGTCCGCGCTGCTGGCCCGCATTCAGGCCGGGCGGGCAAGCCAGAAGTCAGCGGAGAACGCTGCAAAACAGATGGAGGTGTTCTGAAATGGAGCGCCAAGCGTTTACCCAGGCCTGCGAAAGCCTGCTTCTTTCGGCGGATTTCATTCAACTCAGGGAAACCCTGGAGTTCAGCACCCCAAACATCTGGCATATCTTGGGCATCCCGCGTCGAGAGATCAGGGTAAGTCGCTTTCTGGCCTGGCTGCTGGACCCCCAAGCCTTGCACTCCTTTGGGGATAGATTTCTTCGACGATTATTGATAAGGGCGCTACAGACAGAGGATGGCCGGAAAAGCGGCTTAACGCCCGTTGAAGTTCTAGTGATAGATTTCTCAAGTGTCCGGGTTGCGACAGAGCTTCGGTTGGGCGCTCGGCGATGCGACATCGCGGTATTTTCGTCGGAAGAACGAACGAAGCAAGGTGAGGGATTTATCTGCATCATCGAGAACAAGGTTGACGCTCAAGAGGGGCATGACCAAACCAAGGATTATTACAAGACCGGTCTAACGGTTTTTCCGCTCGAACAATATCCTCTCAGGATTCACATCTATCTCTCACCAGATGGGGACCCACCGCAAGAGGAAAACTTCATCCCTCTATCCTACCAGGTCATTCTTGAGATCATTGACAAGTTGAAAAACGAGCAGCAGGTGACCAAGACAGAGCATTTCTTGCTTCAACAGTTCCAGGAAAATATATCGAGAGGAATCGCAATGGATACCAAGACACTAGACCTGGCTCAAGCAGTGTACGATCAGTATCACGAGGTTCTAGAGTTCATTATGCAGAACGTAGATCGGCGCATTGATGATGACTCATCCACGACCAAGCGGGAGTGGGATGGAAAGAGTCGTTTCTTCAACGCGGGAGAAAAAGCCGGATCTGGCTACCGCTGGGAGGATTATCGCGAATACGGTTTTATTTGCGCAGGTGGTGGGAAACGATACCGTAATTGGATGGAGCAACTTCAGGAGAGTGACGTCATCTATGCTTATGTCTCTGGTCGAGGCTACGTGGGAATAGGTCAAGTAGTAAAGTCGGCATCCCCGTTTCGTGAGGCCAAGCTCAAAGATGGAAGGCGACTCACGGACTTACCTCTCATAGGGACGTATGATGACAGCGAAGATGACAATATGTGCGACTGGATTGCGTTGGTGGAGTGGAAAGACAGTGTTGCCAAGCAGCATGCTGTCCGGCAATTACCCATCAGCCGTGCTACGACCTCGCGCATCTACGAAGATCGAAAGGACGTCGTCCAGGCAGTCCAAGCGGAGCTACAAGTCAAGACGAATAGCGCGTAGCCTGTGCAAAAAGATCCTAATCCGCCATAGAACAGGAGGAAATGATGATCCTAACGGACAAAGAGATGGAACAAGTTCGCAAAGAATTGGAAGCACAAGCCGGGTTCGACGAGGAACTAATGCGCCGGTGTAGACACCTGATCCACCTGGGTGCTTTCGATGAGGCCGTGCGCAGCGCCTTTATCCTCCTGGAGGAACGGCTACGTAAGTCCGTGGGCAAAGAGCGTATGACCGGTACGCAGCTGGCGAACTTCGCTTTCAGTCCCGCCAACGGTCTTCTGGCCCAGCAACTGGGGCGTTCCCCATCAGAAAAGGAGGGGCTGCGCGAACTCTACTCGGGGGCTTTCAAGCTGTTCCGCAATCCAACGGCGCACGGCGTGGTCGAGTACAGTGCAGCCGAGGGCAAAGCCATCATCGGCCTCGTCGATCTGCTACTCCGGCTGTTGAAACGGGCCGATGAGCTACCGCCTCCCGGGCTGCTCCCGGAGAACGTGGAGATGGCCCTCGGCAAGATGGAAGAAGCAATCGGGCCAGGCGCGGCCAGTCGTTTACACAGCTTCCTGGGCAGGTGTGTGAGTGAGGTAGGACTGCGAACAGCACCCTCCGCCACGCAGTCGATGCCATTCAGACGACACGCTTTGTACAAGCCTAAGCGGTGGGACGAGCCCAAGTCCCATCCCGTGGCAGTCTTCTATCTTGTCGTGTCTGGGAAACGGCGAGACATATACTTTCCCGTCAACCAATACCACATTGCCGTGGAAGGATTTGACGCCGATAGGCTGTCCGAGAATTTGCTCGATCTGGGATTCTATCCCCGGGGCAGGAATCAGGATCCGACTGTCGATTTAAGTGTCCACAACGACCGGGATTTCTTCGACACCCTGTTCGACATCGTCAGCTGGGTAGCCGATGAATTTCAAGAGAGTTTGAAGTAGGGAGGATATGCAACGTGGCCAACGAATCCGCGACCATCGTCAAACGCTTGTGGAACTACTGCAACGTCCT
>CAYWIK010000193.1:0-2348 GCA_964458315.1 uncultured Spirochaetales bacterium
CCGTAAAAAACGTACATCATCCCAAGGGTTATAATAAGCGGCGTTACCTTGCTTTTCGAAATTATAACCCCATTAATGGCACCCATTAGTGTAGAAAGAGTTAATACAACAAAAACCGAAAACCCTATACTAAATCCGGAAAGAACCATCTGTACAAATATTATGCCGACTAATCCCGCCATGTTGCCGATTGAAATATCCAGGCCGCCGCTGATCATAAGCAAAGACATACACATGGTTAAAATGCCGAGAACAGATATTTGCTGCATAATGTTAAAGAAATTTCTGGATGAAAAAAATCTCGGATTAATGATAGTTGCAATTACTGAGATGACGATAAGAACGATAATAAGATAGGTTATTTGATGCTTTAAGAATTTTAATTTTGAAGAAGATATTTTTTTAGTTGTTGATGTATCACCCACTATTTCCTCCAATAAATCCTTGTAATATATTATCTTCCGTAATATCGGTACCGGTTAATTCCTTTACAATGGAAAAATTACTGATAACCAGTACTCTGTCGCTTAACGCGATAAGTTCCGGCATGTCTGAAGAAATCATAAGAATGGATTTTCCTTCTTCAGCCAGATCACTCAACATATCATACACTTCAACTTTTGCTGAAACATCAATTCCTTGTGTCGGCTCATCTACAATGAGTAAATCTACTCCCTTAAAAAGCCATTTCGCAAGTACTACTTTCTGTTGATTTCCGCCTGAAAGGAATCGGACTTCCTGGGAAAGACTTGGCGTTTTAATATTTAATTGTTTTACATATTCTTGTACGCTTTCCTTTTCATGTTGTAAATCGATAAAAAAACCGCCTAATTTATTTAATCCGACCAAGCTGATATTTGAAGCAACCGACATATTGAGACATAGGCCGTTTGCTTTTTTGTCTTCGGTCAACAGAGAAATTCCCGTTGAAACCGCCTTTTTGGGGCTTTTAGGAGTAACGTCGACCCCTTTTTTAAATACCTTTCCTTCAATTATGGGATCAGCACCGAAAATTGCACGAACTATTTCGGTTCTACCGCTTCCCTTCAATCCGGCAAGCCCTAAAATTTCACCACTTCTTATGTAAAAATTTATTTTTGAGGTTCCGTAAGGCAATTTAAGATTTTTTATTTCATAGGATATTTCGCCTAACGTATGATGACGTTTTTTGTAAAAAAGCTCTACCGGCCTCCCTACCATTTCATTGGCTAATTTGTCTTCGTTTATTGTATCTATAGTATGGGTATCGACCTTTTGTCCGTCTCGCAAAACGGTCACCTTGTCGGATATTTCCATTACTTCATCTAAATGATGGGTTATATAAATAACCCCTACACCTTTTTTCCGAATTTCCTTTACAAGATCAGTCACTAATTTAACGTCCGCGATATTAAAAACAGCAGTCGGTTCGTCTAAGATAAGTGCTTTCGGCTGCAACGCAAGGCTTTTTAAAATTTTAGTAAATTGCTGATCTGAAGGACTTAATTCCTCATATACGGTTTTTACGTCAAAAGATATACCGTATTGATTACAAAGATCTTCCGCTTTTTCCATTATTTCTTTGTAATTCATAAATATTTTTCTTTTACTTTCATCGATTCCAAGAAAAATATTTTCTGCCGCGCTTATTTGCGGTATAAGCACAGCCTCTTGATATACGGTTTGTATTCCGAGTGAACGAGCAAAAGCAGGGTTTAGCTGAGTATATTCCTGTGACGCAATACGAATTACCCCATTATCGGGATGATAAGCACCTGATAATATTTTAATGAAGGTGGATTTCCCCGCTCCGTTTTCTCCAATAAGACTGTGAACTTCCCCGTTTCGAAGTTCAAAGGAAAAATTCGATAATGCCTTTACTCCCGGAAATGCTTTATTGATGTCCTTTACTTCAATTATTGTATCAGTCATGCTTTACTAAAATGTATGAATAATTTTGCAAAAATAGAATCTCTTCTGTACGCATGATGCGTACAGAAGAGATAATAATAATATTAATTTTTACCACTCATCAAGGCCGCCGATATAATCGATGTGCCAATCGGTAACTTCCCATGAAATAATTTCGTCCAAATTATCTTTGTCTATAGGAATTGTCGGTAAGGGAATAAATTTCTTAGGCGGCTCAATCCCTTTTTCATAGAGCCACATCGCTTTGAATAAATACAATCCTTGTAAAGAAACCGGTGAGGAAATAGTCGCTTCCAACTGTCCGTTTTCCATCATTTCAACTCCGGTAGGGCCTCCGCCGGTTGCCACCATCTTTATTTCATCTGCTACGCCGGCATCGTTAAGAGCGGCATACACTCCCTTCGCCATCTCTTCGCTGTTAGCAAAAATAACATCAA
>CAYWIK010000194.1:0-2330 GCA_964458315.1 uncultured Spirochaetales bacterium
GTTATCGTTCCGGATATTGCGAATGCCTTTTTTACAGCGATTATTCGAGCGATTGAAGAAGTTTCTGAAAGAAATAACCACAGCATTATACTGTGCAACACCTATGAAAATAGTGAGAAGGAGGAGCGCTACCTCAATATCCTTCTGAACAGGGACATAGACGGGCTGATTTTTGTCGGGACGGGTAAAAACCCTAAAATCCTCTCAAATATTACCGGTATACCCATTGTTGTAGTGGACCGTCGATTGGGGGATTCCTACCCTTCGGTGCTCGTGGATAACGAAAAGGGCGGATATGTAGCAGCTTCACATCTCTTACATAGAAAACAGGAGGAAATCTTGTTTCTTTCAGGGCCGTTGTCGATCAATACCTACTTCGAGCGTAAGAGCGGATATCTGCGGGCATTGAAAGATTTCGGGATGGGACGGAACGAGCTTCTTATCCATGAATGCGAAGTAAGTTATGACGGCGGGCAAAAGACTATGGATGAAATTCTTCAGCAAAATATTACCTACGGTTCAATCTTCGCAGCAAACGACCTAATTGCCCTCGGGGTTTACAATACACTCATGACGCACGGCATAAAAATACCGGAAGAGGTACCTCTGGTGGGATTCGACGACATACCTACCGCACATATTATAACCCCAGGCCTTACAACCGTGCGGCAACCAACACATCTCATCGGTACAAAGGCTGCGGAAATTCTTTTCAAGCATTTATCAAATGAACGGAAAGAGGCGGAACATATCGTATTCGAGCCTGAGCTCGTTGTACGGGAAACTGCTTAAGTCTTTTAGACAGCATGATAATAACAGCATAATAAAAGCCTTGGTTTTCTGCAATAATTGGTGGTAAAATTGAGGTCATGGCGGATGCATATATTGCTCATTTTAAAAAAAGAGAGAAAGAAAAAGCCGAACAAAGAAAAAAGGCGGCCCAACAGACATTAAAAGAAGTGAAAAAAAAGGTCCCGGCCATTTCCGAAGATTTCCCGGAAATAAAAAGAATATTCCTTTTCGGTTCCTTAGCGGAAGGAAGGTTCGGCAGGAGCTCAGATATTGACATATATATAGAAGGACTGAAATCTGAAAACTACTACAAAGCGCTGCATAAACTGGAAGATCTCTTACATAAAGAGGTAGAATTGTACACCGATACGGATTCGAAAGATTTTATTGAAAAAATTAAAACCAGAGGAATCGTTTTATATGAAAATCAATCTTCTCATTTCTGACATTCAAGAAGATTTAAAGAAAATCGAAAAACTGAAACAGGAATATGATTACTTTGTTAAATTGATAGGAAATAAAGAGCCTGATACATATCAAAAGGCTGTTATCGGATTCTACCTGCATAATTTTTACAATGCATGCGAGAATATTTTTATTAGTATTGCAAAAGTTTTTGAGAATCAGGTAGATGAAGCCTCCTGGCATAAAGACATGTTAAAAAGAATGAAATTAGCTATAGAAGACATCAGACCCCCGGTAATCTCAGAAGACCTTTATTTCCTCCTCGATGATTTTAGAAGTTTCAGACACGTTTTCCGGCATATCTATTCTTCGGAGCTCGATTGGGAAAAAGAAAAAATTGTTGCCGACAAGTTTGATAATACGGTAGAAAAATTTAAGCAGGAAATAAACTCGTTTATTGATTTTTTAAGGACGTTTTAATAGCCCAGTGGCCGCAGAGCAGCGGCTTTTATTCTCCCGCCGCCTCTCTGCTTGCCCGGTCGAGCTGCATGATATTCTCTTCCGTCACAGCAGGCGACACAGAACAGGCAGAGGAGAGGATGTACCCTCCCCTGCTCCCGACCTCCCGGACCAGGGAGGAGGCCCGGGCATACACCTCCCGGGGCGTTCCTTTTAACATCATGTTCACCGGGTCGATATTCCCCTTTAGGAACAGCCGGTCGCCGTACTGTTTTTTCACCTCTACAATGTCGGTGTTGCCTAAAGGAGGCGGGTCGAGGGTGTCCACCCCGTCGTACCCCGCTTCGAGGATGAGACCGATGCGGTCGCCTATGGCGCCGCAGGTGTGCACATAAATCGGGATACCCGGGCATCTCTTGTGAAACTCCCGGGTGACTTGACCGTCAAAAGGAACGATAAACCGCTTGTAGTGCTCCCGGGAAATAAATCCGCCGCCGGCAAAAGCGGAGGAGACGAGGACCGCGTCCGCTCCTGCGTCCGCCTCCAGTTCGGCAAGCCTGGCGGTACCTTGGGCGAGAGCCGCGAGCACCCGTTCGACCTTTTCCGGATGGTCGACGAGGGAGATGAGGGTGTCGGTGTATCCGAAAAGTTCCATCAGCTGGGTAAAGGGAGAA
>CAYWIK010000195.1:0-2327 GCA_964458315.1 uncultured Spirochaetales bacterium
CACAAAGTAATTGTCGTTCCCCTATTTCCGTCGCTTTCAGCGGTAACGGTACCTCCAACACGTTCTACTATATTACGGCATAAAGATAGTCCAAGTCCTGTTCCGTTTTCCCGCTTCTTTGTAAAAAAAGGATTAAAAATCTTATCCATTTCCTCTTCACCGATCCCCACTCCGTTGTCCGATAACGTAATGACTGTTCTTTTAGGGAAACTTCGAATATGTATATGAATCATGCCGAAATCATGGTGAATTGCCTGGAGCGCGTTTTTAAAAATATTGAAAAATAGCTGCTTGAGACAATCGACACCGCATAGTACGGTGTGGCTCTCACCGGTATCCGTAAGACATACGTTGACAAGCCTGTCCTTATATTGTACGGTCCAGCGCCCGACATTAAATCCTCCTTCTTCAACTGTACACGGCTTGCCTGCGTCTTTATCTTCTCGTTTTTTTGGCGCAAACAGATTAAGTATATCTTCCAATACCGGAATAATTAGAGTTACGTCCTTCTTTTCAGTATCTTCCCTGGAAAACTGAAGAAGTCTGTCAATCAAACCGTCTATTCGTCTGATTTCCGAAGAAATCCTGGTCATAAATTTATCTTCATCCCTTTTGTTCAATTTTCCGCTTTGTATGAGCTGGACATGATTCATGATTACGCTCATAGGGTTATTTATTTCATGCGCAATTCCCGCCGCAAGCTGACCCACCGAAGCAAGCCTGTCGGAACGTAAGAGAGCATGTTCCATTTTTATTCTGTCCGTGATATTGAGTAAGACCATAACGACGGCTTTTATTGCATCCCCATCTTCGCTAACAGGGTAGAGATCAATCTCATAATTGGCATTGCCGAGAAGAACAGGCGGCAGCCTCTTGAAGGTTCCCGTTTTCCAAACCGACTCGATTCTCGGTTTCAAGAACGACGTTTTTTCACGAAACGGAGAAAGCTCGAAGAGTTTCTCGCCCATGTATTCTTCTGGCAATTCGAGTTTACTTTCCGCGTTCGACGAAACAATTTGAATGCGAAGTTTTTCATCAATTACGATAATATTGATAAGAAGGCTCTGGAATACCGCATCGATATATGAATTTTTTAATTGAAGCTCCATGTTCCTCGATTCTAAAACCCCTCTGTTCTTTTTAAGGACGAGGACCATTTGGTTGAAGTTTTGCTGAAGTTTTGCAAATTCGTCGCTGCCGCCCGTACAAACCTGGTATTCCAGGTCGCCTTTCGACACCCGCGTCGTTGCCTTCACAAGGGAATTAATACCCGCGACAAGTCTGCTCCCCCATAGAAGGAAGGTCACTACCGGAATGAAAATGCATCCTAAAGCGATTGGTAAGACTTTTTTAACGATAGAAGTACCGGTATGCTGTAGTTCTTCGGCATCTAAATAGAGAACCAGCGTTCCGGATACACCATTGCCGAGGATAAACTCTTTGGAATAGGTGTAATACATTATAGAATTCATTTCAATTTTAAACTTTTCACTCTCTTCCTTTGCGGCGGCGTGCAGAAGGGAAGAATCATTTTCCGGTATTGAATTGTAAAGAACCACATTTTTCGAAATAAGGGCAAGGTCCACATTGAACTGGGCCGAATATCCTGAAAAAAAAGGCGCAGTGTACCCTTTCTGGAGCAGAACAGCCCCTACCGGCAGCCCGTCGGCTAGTACCTCTCGAATGATCTGCATATATATTCCGTCCGTATAGCGGTAATATACAGGCAGATCAAACTTTTGGCTCTGTACATTCTGAAAAATTGTTTCAGGTAGATAAACAGGCCTCCCAAAAGAAGCTACCTTGGCATACCCTTCCGTGCTCTTCCTGTACACCGCCAAAGTCGAGATATCCATATACAACCCTGTCTGTTGAAGATGATCTTCTAATGGTACAATGTCAAAGGCAAGGGTGGCGGGGCTGATCTTGTCCCAATATTTCGCGTAGACATAAAGCTTGTCCCGCACATACGGCATTTGAGCGATAGAAACGGAATCGGCAAGATACCGGTCCTCCAAATTCGCAATATCGGCTTCGATTCGGGTGTACACATTATCCAGATATCGCCATTGGGCCATCTCGGTATTTACATAAACAAGCCATGCCGCATAAACGGCTATAATCAGCATCGGCACAACGAGAGTGAGAATAATAAAAAGCCAGAGTTTACGGGATAATCGCATACTCTATCGTTTACCCCGAATAGCGTATCACAGAATAAAATTTATTTCAAATTACAAAAAAGATTATATTTATAAAAAAAAATCAGCCAACTATTTTCTTCGTAAAATCCACCGCCTCTTGATGGATCTGCATCACGCCTTCGA
>CAYWIK010000196.1:0-2311 GCA_964458315.1 uncultured Spirochaetales bacterium
AAACAAAGGACAAACGGACCCTTTTCTCAATCGATGTTAACGTGCGTGCAGGAATAGACTTTACAGAAGGAATCGACGTTTCCGTTTCAAGCGACGGCTCTGCGGCAGTAACACTCCCTCCCGCAAAAATTCTTTCCATCGATGCGGACGAAACAACGATCCATCAATACTTTGTTCAAGATTTCGGCGGAAATCTTTCCCGCATTCAATATTACGAAGAAATCAACAGAAAGAAAGAGTTTCTCGCATCAGATTCGATCGAGCGGGGAATTTTAATAAAGGCCGAGGATAACGCAAAACTGATTATTCGAAATTTCCTCACACTTGCCGGTTTCGAAAAAGTGGAGTTTAAAAAATTGCAGAGACCGGCTCCCGTGGACAGCGGTGAAGAAGAATGAAAGAGAAAGAGCCGAGACAAAAAAAATCGCGAAGAAGAATGCGTCTTCCTTCACTCATATGGGTCCTCGCAATTATCGTTATTCTTGGGGCCGCCTTTTTTCTTCTTGCAAAACCGTTGTTCAATATCGATCTACAAGAACGATTTAAAAGAAAAAGGACCACCACCGCGTCCGTTGCGGTGCTCGAAGAAGTAAGAGACCTTTTCCTTTTCCAAACCGTCGAGTACATCTATAAGACGGTTTTCCCTTACGATTTTGCCCCTGCCGACTACGACTGGAGAGCACTTTTGAGAAAAGCAGCGGAACAGGCCCCTCTTTCGGCTGAAGAAACGGAATACCTCTCCATCTACCGTTTTTGTGAGGATATTGGTATTAAATTGGACTCCAACCGGTATGAATTCGTAGTACTTACAGCGGTCGTCCGCGGGGGTTTCGATTTGAAAGGAACGGTGTACGAAAGCCCGGAAGAACACGAAAACCTTGATAAATATATTTATGTGGACGAGGAAGAAAAAACGCTCTATCTGCGCCTTCCTGAACCGGTAATTGTCGATTTCGCCATCGAAGATCCCACTGCGGAAAACTATCCCTATCCGGACATAGAAATAAGTCCTGATAATTGGAAAAAATTAACCAATTTTGTTTCTTTAAAAATACGGGAACAGGTTATATCGGAAGGAATTCTCACAATCGCAAAACAGCGTGGAGAAGCCTTTGTTGAAAAACTGCTTATAGATGCGGGTTTAAAACAGATCGTTTTTTTAGACCCTAGATAACGCAAAAAAAGGGAGAAAATCATGAAAACATTGACCAAAGAACTCTGGTTTAACACAAAAAATAGAATCGAGTTTATCAACATTACCGGAACGATTCAGGACCTGGTCGATGAAAGCGGAGTTCAGGAAGGATTTTGTCTCGTCAATGCGATGCATATAACGGCAAGCGTATTCATCAACGACGACGAATCAGGTCTTCATCAAGACTATACCGAGTGGCTCGAACGCCTCGCTCCACATGACCCCGTATCACAATACCGTCACAACGTGGGCGAAGAAAACGCCGATGCCCATATGAAGCGGCAGGTAATGGGCAGAGAAGTAGTGGTGGCTATTACCGGGGGAAAGCTCCATTTCGGACCTTGGGAACGCATCTTCTACGGAGAGTTCGACGGCAGGCGGAAAAAACGGGTGCTGGTAAAAATAATCGGTGACTAAGTATAGACAACCCTCTAAAATATAGATATATTACTATATATTATTATATTTATGGGAGGTCGCGGATGATAAAAACAGAGGTTGATGCAGGAGTATGCGGCTTTACAACACAAATTGTGGCCGATTCGCCGGATATGCAAACAGTGCACCTCAACATAAAAAGCGAATGTACCGACGTTCAAAAAGCCGCCGAAGAGCTCAAAGAGATCAACGGCATGGAGGAAGCCTTTGGAAAAATCGGTACAACAAAGGCGTATGAAATAGCCGCACAGTACTGCAGACACGCGGCGTGCCCGGTTCCCATGGCAATAGTAAAAACGGTAGAGGCAGCGAGCGGACTTGCCCTTCCGAAAAATGTCTCGGTTTCGATTGAAAAGGTAGTGAACTAAGCGTTAGAGCTCATCATTGGAGACACGTATTCTAAAAATTCTTTAAAAAGGGTTTTTAGTTCGCCTAATAGACGGGGCACTTCATCACGCCGGCCCTCTCGGCAGGCGTCTTCCAGTTCCTTTGCCTTGTTTCCCAAGCGGTTTACCTCGAGATTCAAACCGCCGCCCTTGATCGAATGAGCCTCTCCGCGAAGGGTTTCGAGGTCCAAGGCTGCCGCCGCACTTTCCATTTTCGGTAACTGGTCCTCGACTTTGTCGATAAATGATTTTAAGACCTTCAAGACTACCTCCCGCTTTCCCATGAAGGTCT
>CAYWIK010000197.1:0-2306 GCA_964458315.1 uncultured Spirochaetales bacterium
GGGGAGGGAAGCGGGGATTTGGTAACACAGTTTACCACTTATTTCCCGAATAAAGTCGGAAACGGTCTGCTCGACGCCCTGCAGGAGAAAAACCTTACCATATATACCCAGCCGGAAAGCGAAAGGGGAATTGGCCAGATCCTTCTCAATATTCTCCCGATGCTGCTCCTTTTTTATTTAATCTTCTGGTTTGCACGAAGAATGAGAAGCCAGGGCGGCGGCGCCGGCGGCTTATTCAATATCGGGAAAAGCCGGGCAAAACGGTATGAGAAGAAACGGCATGAGGCTACTACCTTCGATGACATTGCCGGAATCGAATCGGCAAAAGAGGAACTCCGGGAGATAGTGGAATTTTTAGAAAACCCGGACAAGTTTCAGCGGTTCGGGGCAAAAACTCCGAAGGGTGTACTCTTAGTCGGACCTCCCGGAACCGGGAAAACACTTTTGGCGCGAGCGGTAGCGGGAGAAGCGGATGTGCCCTTCTTCAGTATAAGCGGTTCCGATTTTATGGAGATGTTTGTCGGAGTCGGGGCTTCCCGGGTGCGGAACCTCTTTCAGGATGCAAAGAAGGTGCAGCCGAGTATAATTTTCATAGACGAGCTCGATTCCATTGGGCGTCATCGCGGGGCCGGCTTAGGAGGCGGACACGATGAGCGTGAACAGACCCTTAATCAGCTTTTATCGGAGCTGGACGGATTCGAGCGGAACGAGAGTACGATTATCATTGCCGCTACCAACCGGCCGGACATTCTCGATCCGGCCCTGCTCAGACCGGGCCGGTTCGATCGTCGGGTCACGACCAACCTGCCGCCGAAAAAGGACCGGTTCCAGATACTGAAAATACACGCCCGGAACAAAACGCTTTCGGAGAAGGTCGATTTGGATAAAGTGGCCGGAGGAACTCCCGGTTTCAGCGGAGCGGACCTCGAGAACCTTCTCAATGAGGCGGCCCTTGTCGCCGTGCGCCAGGGTAAGAAGTCCATTGAACAGGACGACCTTGATAAAGCCAGGGACAAGATCATTTTAGGACTTGAGCGGAAGAGCGTGGTCTTGAGCGAAGAGGAAAAGAAAATCATTTCCTACCATGAATCGGGCCACGCGGTGGTGGCGGCCGTGCTTCCCCATTCCGACCCGGTGCAGAAAGTATCGATCATACCGCGCGAAAACTCCATGGGTGCTACCCAGCAGCTGCCGGCTGAGGACAAGTACCTCTACGACAGCGCATATCTCGAAGACCGGCTCGCCGTGATGATGGGCGGCCGTGCGGCGGAGAAACTGCTTGCCGATACGGTCACGAGCGGGGCGGAGAATGATTTAAAGGAAGCGCAGAAACTTGCGAGGAAGATGGTCCTCGACTGGGGAATGAGTCCCGTATTTGAAAATATCGCCATGGGAAGCCAGCGGCGAAACGTTTTCTTAGGCGAACAGATCGGCCAGCAGAAGGAGTACAGCGAGGAGACGAGCCGGAAGATAGACGAGGCGGTCCAGGAAATTCTCTCCCGGGCCTATGACCGGGCGTTTTCGGCGCTCGAGGAGAAACGGCAGGCCCTCGATACCATTGTCACCACCCTCTACGAAGAGGAAGAGATACTCGGGGAAGATATCTACAAGATGATAGATTCGAATGATAAGGAAAAGTAGCCCGCAGATCAGCAGAAAAAATTAAGATAGCAGGTGCTGTCGCAGCTTCTCCAGGGATGAACACAAAGGAGCGTCGAGTTTCACTGCGGCAAACTTGTCGCCCCGGGATACGGACGACCCTGTTTTTCATGGGCTGTCCGCTACGCTGCCCCCGGTGCCACAACCCGGAGGGTATCGATAAACTCGGAAAACTAATAAGGAGAAATGAAGTGGAGCACAAAATGGAACACAATACCGGCTATTTTACCGGCGTTCGGGGTAAGCAGATTTTCCATCAGTCATGGCTGCCCGAGGCCGAACAGAGAGGGGCGCTTGTTATTGTTCACGGTCTCGGCGAGCACAGCGGGCGGTACATGAATGTTATTGGCCGTTTTGTTCACGGGGGGTGGGCGGTGTACGCCCTGGACCACATCGGTCACGGGTGCTCGGAGGGGAGAAGGGAATACGTCAAATCCTTTTCAGACTTGACCGGCAATCTGAATCGTTTTCTCGATATGGTCGAGGCGTGGTCGCCGGATGTACCGCTTTTTCTTTTAGGCCACAGCATGGGCGGCCTCGTGAGCGCGGCCTTCCTCCTCGAAAGGCAGGCGGATTTTAGGGGCGCCGTGCTTTCCGCTCCTTTGATGAAACCGCCGGAGGATGTTACCCCCTTCCTGCTCCGGACC
>CAYWIK010000198.1:0-2303 GCA_964458315.1 uncultured Spirochaetales bacterium
ACAGCTCCCGGAAAGTTTGCCGCACCTCCAAGGATAACCATAATCAATAAGAAAAGAAAATTTTCCAACCCAAGCAGCCTAGGAGATATAACCGAAACATAATGTGAATAAAACGCTCCTACAAATCCGGTAATTCCCGCAGCAACTGCAGTAAGGATAAGAGAAGAAACATATTTATTTACTCCGAGGCTTTTTGCCAATTCCTCTCGGTCCCGCAATGCTGTGAACGCCAACCCAAAATGGGAATTGACAAGACGGAAGATAACAAAAAGAAAAACAACAAAAATTCCGAATGCAACGTAGTACCACGGCGCAAGCTGTGACGAATTAAAAACATAATTCCCTATAGTTAGAGGCGGAATGGGGTAAAGTCCCTGCTGGCCCCCGGTCCCTACAGGTCTTCCTACCACGATAAGCGGTCCTATAACTTCATAAAAAGCAAGGGTCATAAGGGCGATATAGATACCCTTTAATTTTAAGCACGGCAGCCCGATGAGAAAACCGAATAATCCGCCGAAAATTCCTCCGATGATGATCCCGAACCATGGGGAAAGCCCTAAATGGACAGAAAGCATTCCCGAGGCATACGCACCGATTGCAAAAAATGCTATTTGTCCTAAATTGAAAATTCCGGCATACCCTAGAATAAGGTCCCATGAGGCAGCGACAGTACCCCAGATCATCGACATAATGAGAAGATTCATTACATAACTGTTTCCGTGAAAAAACACCGGCAATATAGCCGTGATGAGGACTAAGACAATATATGTGTAAAAATGTCGGCGCGTCTTCATGTTATGTCCTTTCCGAGAAGACCTTGAGGTCTAATTAAAAGAATAATTAATAGCACAATAAACCAGAATGGAAGCACCCAAAGAAGGCCGAATTGCCACCCCACATAGGCTTCAAGAATTCCGAGGATAAAAGCGCCGAGGAGCGTTCCTTTTATACTTCCCAAGCCTCCAACGATTACAATAATCAAAGCTTTGACTAAAAAACTCCAACCGCCCATCGGGCGTATGAAAAACCGGGGAGCAAGTAAAATACCGCCGATTCCACAAAGCGCCGCGGAAATCCCAAATGTGATCATATAAATCCGATTGATGGGAATCCCGACAATCCTGGCTCCATTACTGTCCTGCGCAACAGCGCGCATCGCCATTCCGATTTTCGTTCGATTGAGGACAATGGTAAGGGCAACACCGAAAACGGCCGCAAGTACGACCATTGTAATTTGCTGGGTGCTCAGCACAATAGGACCGAACCTTACCGT
The DNA here is from genome assembly GCA_964458315.1 of uncultured Spirochaetales bacterium. Taxonomy (GTDB): domain Bacteria; phylum Spirochaetota; class Spirochaetia; order SPDA01; family CAZSGZ01; genus CAYWIK01. The sequence goes on from CAYWIK010000198.1 coordinate 1,274, forward strand.
ACCCTCGAGTAGTGAAGGTAGAGATTTCGTACGGGCACCGAACACTACAAGTGCAAGGTTGTCAAGGAACAGGGCTACTCCCACGGTTGCCAGGAGCACATTCCAGTCAAATGCCGGTCTATTACGCAGCGGCCGTACTACAACACGTTCAACCGCAATGCCCAATCCGGCCATAATCGGGATGGAAAGAAGAATTACAAGAAGATAAGGAAGCTTGAACACTCCGACGGCGAATACCCAAGCGATGTACGCACCCCAGGTGAAAAATGAGCCGTAGGAATAGAGGAGGACCCTCGATACACCGTATATGAGCGAAAAACCGACAGCAATAAGAAAGTAGACCGAACCAATTGTTATACCGCTTATGACAATTTCTAAAAACTGAACCATTCTGACTCCGCCTGTCTTCTAGGTTATTCCCAAAAAAACACGTTTGATATTTTCATCGGTGATATCGTCTATTGAGTCACCCTCATGAACGATTTTGCCGTCTTCGAGTAAATAGATATAATCAGCCATATCAGCAATATGAGATGTACTTTGTTCAACAATGAGCACGCTCCGTCCATCCTTTCGAATACCGTTAATTTTCTCAAACACTTCCATACGCAGGTTCGGGGCGAGCCCTAACGACGGTTCGTCTATAGCAAGAAATTCAGCATGTGACATCAAACCTCTCCCGATTGCTAGCATCCTCGCCTCACCGCCGCTCAAGGTTGATGCCGATTTGTTCCGGAGTATTTTCAGCTTCGGGAACAGGTCAAAAACGTACTGCAGGTTCTCTTCTTCGTATTGTCTGGCTTTGCGATTAAAAGCGCCCATGCGCAGATTTTCAAAAACAGTCATTTCAGGGAATAAATGCCTGTCCTCGGCGATGTAAACCACGCCTAAACCGACAATTTCAGTTGTGTCCAATCTACTCAGCTCGGTCCCATTATATAAAATCGAGCCGGAAGCGGGCTTTAATAACCCGCATATCGTCTGAAGGAGGGTGCTTTTCCCGTGGCCGTTCGGTCCGAACATTGCCACA
>CAYWIK010000199.1:0-2291 GCA_964458315.1 uncultured Spirochaetales bacterium
GATGGGGGGGAGAATCTTTTGGATAGATCGTTGTAATTGGCGTAGGTCTCGGTGTAGAAAAAAGCGCCTACAGTGACGTACAATAGAATGGCGATCAACAAGCCGATGCCCACCATCGCCATCTTGTGGCGCCTAAAGCGGCGCCAGGCGACTTGAGCCGGTGTGAGCGGGGGCCGCTCGGCCTTATCCTCAAAGACTTCCCAGGTTACTTGTGTGGTAGCCATATCTGAAAACCCAATCTCAATCGTAACGGATGCGCGGGTCGAGGAACGTATACGTCACGTCGGTGATGATCTGAAACAGCACCACGAGCACCGAGATTAAAAACAGCACCCCCATCAACACCGGCACGTCAGTATCTTTAGCCGCGTCATAGAAGAGCCGGCCCATCCCGGGCCAGGCAAAGATCGATTCAGTCACGACTGCGCCGCTCATCAGCAATGGCAAATCCATACCGATGAGGGTGACCAGCGGCAACGCGGCGTTCTTCAGCGCGTGGCCCACGATCACCAACCGGCCGGGCAATCCCTTGGCGTAAGCCGTGCGAATGTAATCCTGGTGGATGACTTCCAGCATCTGCGAGCGAATGTAACGGCTGTAACCGGCGATGCTCATGATAGAGATCGTGGCGACCGGCAAAATGAGGTGCCTGGCAACCTGTGGGATCGTCTTCCCCACCGATAAGTCGTACATCCCAACCGTGGGTAAATGGGGCAATCCCCAGGCCTTGAAACGCACGGCGAAGACGTACATCAAGATAAGCGCCAACCAAAAAATGGGCATCGAATAGCCCACGAAGGAAAAGGCGGTGAAGATGTAATCAAGCGCGGAATATTGTCGCAACGCCGAATAAATCCCGATGAAGAGCGAAAGCGCCAGGATCACGATCTCGGCCGTCAGCATCAGGATCAACGTGTTCTGCACCCGTTCGCCGATCATCTCCAGGACTGGCCGGCGCTCCATAAAGGATGTGCCAAAATCTCCCCGAAGTATACCGCGCCGCGCGCCGGTCGCTTCCGGTATCCCATCCCCATCCACGTCGATTTCCATCCAATCGTTGCCCACCAGCCAAATCAGGTATTGGACCGGAATCGGTTGATCCAAGCCCAGTTGGCGTTTTAACCGATCCCGATCGCTGGAGCGCGGTCGACGACGTCCGGCGAAAGACGCCAGAGGGTCTCCCATCGCATTGGCCAGGATAAAGAGAAGCAAGCTGATGATGATGAGTTGTGGAATAGCTATCAGAAGGCGTCGCACGATGTAGCGAAACATAACACCCTCCCATCACGAAACAGAGACCGATCTCCGACGACCTGTTTTTGAAAACAGGGGGAGGGGCGACCCCCTCCCCCTGACATTCAGACGATGTGAGTTAGCTAGTCATTCACGTCCCATTCCCAGCAGTTCCAGAAGGAATCGGCGCCGGAAATTCTGACGTTTTGCAAGCGCGTGTTGAGCGTCCAGACGTCATTATCGTGCCACACGCCCAACCAGTATACCTGCTCGTTGATGACCCGTCCGATTTCGTGGAACAGCTCGATACGTCGATCAGGGTCGACCTCGGTGGCCTGGGCCTGGACCAGGGCGTCCAACTCCTCGTCACAAAGCCCATACCAGTTGTTACCGTCCGGCGAATCCTCCGAGGGGATCTCGGCGCAGAGCCATTGATCTTCGTTGGGGTCGGGGAAATCGGAGGAATCGGACCACTGAGCAATGTCAAACTGCCCGGTGGCGATGGGGCCGCCCTCGCCATAGGAGTTCCAGAAGACGTCGTAGGAACCGTTCTGGATCTCGACGCCAATCCCGACGTCCGCCAGGTACTGCATGGCGACGACCTGGGTCTGCTCGCGCACCTCGCGCCCCTGGGTTGTAGCGTAGGTCAAAATGAGTTCCACGCCATCCTTATCGCGAATACCGTCACCGTTGGAATCCACCCAACCGGCCTCGTCCAGGAGTTCCTGCGCCCTGTCCGGGTCGTATGTGTAAGGGTCGGCGTCGGGATAGGAATAGGGGGTCTCCTCCCACTTGGTGAGCGGGGGATAGGTGCCACCATACAACAACTCATCGCATATCGCATCGAAATCCACCGCGTAAGCAATGGCCTGGCGCACCCGCACATCTTGCAGCGCCGGGTGACCGTTATCGGCCGCTGTCTCGTCGGTGTTGAGATTGAAGAACCAGCTCTCATTATAACCGGACAGCACGGTATCGATCTCGACGTCCTCCAACTGCTCAATCTCGGGGATGTCGGCGTAGGAGAGGAAAATACCGATGTCGGTGTCGCCGGTCTT
>CAYWIK010000200.1:0-2287 GCA_964458315.1 uncultured Spirochaetales bacterium
GAACAGTTGAGGATGGGAGTTGATAGGTAAAAAAATAACGTATACGGCACTGCCGCGCACGTTACTGAACTGCTGCAGTTTTCTCCCATCCGGACTGTACCGTCGGTACCGGAATTCCACCGGTTCGACCCTGCTTTTGCACGGTTCGCGGACTATAACCGCCGGTCGGGAATTGTTTCTTTTATAGAAACTAACCCTGCCCCGAAAACTTATGTAGGATGGTAATAAATATTAATCATAATGTCAAGAGACCGCGTTGATTGTTGTCTATCCCCGGCTTATCGTATATAGTCATTCAACGTCCCCGGGTAAACGCCCGGCGAGGTATTACCATGTTATATGAAAGAGAACGGCCACTCTACTACCTCTTCGGGTTTACTGCCCTTGTTGTCGCCCTGGCAGGTTTTATCTATCAAGGTTTCCTCGACACGCTTAAGGGATTAGCAATACTTCAGCTTCACCCTTCCCGGCTTTTAAACGATTTTACCGCGGTGGGAGGCGCGGGCGCCGCTCTTGTCAATTCCGCGGTTGTTGCATCCGTCGGGCTCTTTTTTATCCGCGCAACGAAAGTACGTCTTTCCGGACCGACGATTGCCGCGTTTTTCACCATGATGGGTTTCGGTTTGTTCGGAAAAACTCCTCTCAATATCCTTCCTATTATCTTCGGGGTGTTTCTGGCGGCCAAACTTGCTCGAATAACTTTCAGCGAATATATTCTTATTGCCCTGTTCGGGACCGCCGCGGGACCTATTACAACTTTTATGATTACGGAAGCGGGAATCTCAGGTCTGCCCGCCTATTTCGCGGGAGCTGGGATCGGGGTCGTGACCGGTATGCTCCTTCCTTCCATCGCCATCACCATGCTTGGGCTGCATAAAGGCTACAATCTCTATAACGTGGGTCTGACTTGCGGTTTTATAGCGCTTTTTGCCGCGGCGGTATTCAAGGCCGCGGGGTTGGATTTGACCCTCGGCGGCGTTTGGAATTCAAAAAATATTCCGGTCCTTAAATTTTTTATTCCCCTTTTGTCCGGCCTGCTTTTCATTTCCGGCTTGATTATCGGAAAAAAGCACAGTTTTTCCAGTTTGGTAAAAATTCTTAAAATGCCCGGAAGACTGCCGTCCGATTTTTTTACCATGGCCTCTCCGGCAGGCGGACTTTTGAATATGGGCCTTTTAGGGATCCTTGCATGGGGCTTTGTTCTCGCCGTGGGGGGCGATTTCAATGGTCCGGTGCTTGGAGGCATCCTGACGATTATCGGTTTCGGGGCTTTCGGCAAACACATCAGAAACACTCCGCCCATTATTGCCGGCGTAGTGATCGCTTGCCTTGTTTTCGGAAAAACTGTTTCGGCCCCGGGCCCGATCCTGGCCGCCTTGTTCGCCACGACCCTCGCGCCGGTAACAGGTGAATTCGGTATTTTCGCGGGCGCCGTTGTTGGATTTGTACACCTTACGATGGTGGAACAAACGGCGGCCTGGCACGGAGGGATAAATCTGTACAACAACGGGTTTGCCGGCGGGCTTACGGCTGCATTGTTCATTGCGGTTATTGAATGGTTTCCTTCAAAAAAACGTACCGGACACGAAGAAAAAAGGAAGGGAAAATCATGAAAAAGAAAGAATACCTGCTTCATTTGATCGGAGAATTGTCTCATTTTATCCTGGACGACGACCCGACAAGAATGGTTGTGTCCCTGCATCAGGAAAAAGGCGGAATTCACTTGAGCATTTTCGATGACAATTTCCGGACCGAATCGGAACTAGAATCGATCCGAAGGGCATTAAACGCCGAAAAGAGACCGGAACTGGCGGGATATTACGGCTCCATGGCCGGACAAGACCTTTTGGGTTCCGCCCGGCTCAATCTTATCGGCTGGCAGGTGAAACACGCGGATGTAAGCTCCACCGACAGCGGGACCCGTATTGATTTATGGCTCGGAGGTGACGACTTCGATCCCTCAAATTTTACCATCCCCGCGGGGTGAGGACTGAACCGTAACAGTTTCATGAAAGGAAGTGTACAGGTTTCATTCGGATACCGGGGGAGGGAGCGGGTCCTGCTTCGAAGTCCGCCGGTTCGGTCGAGTCGGAGGTAATCGCAAGGATGCCCCCGGAGTTTGTGAGCTGCCGGGAAACGATCCCGACGATGGTCTTCGGTTTGAAGAACAGATACCAGGCCATGCGCGTAATTGCGGAAAGCCCCATCATCTCAGGAGTCATCCCGATTCCGCTTTTCTCTGTTCCGTTTCATATGCGGAAGAATAGCGCGTTTACGGAATAATGTC
>CAYWIK010000201.1:0-2279 GCA_964458315.1 uncultured Spirochaetales bacterium
ATGCTAAGTCCGCATCGTACGAAAGTACTAGGGAGGGGGTTTTTTTTCATTAAACAAGCTGCGATAACAAAGTTGCGGCAGGAACTTGGACCGGGGTGATTATTTCGAAACCAGGGCCGAACTGAAAAACAGTAATAGATATTTTCAAGGACCAGGATCCATCTCCCTGCAGCTTATCAAAGACGACTACATTCGGCTTTTCCGATAAAACCGGTAATTGAAGCCTGCGGGCAGCCGCTTCCGGCCCAACGGTTATTACTATTCTGTCATTCTGATTGTCCCAGGAAAGACCATTTTACGATAGATCATGTTTTGGATCAGGTTTTTGCAGACTTGAACCTAGGGGGGTAGTATCTCGTTTCTGTTCTGCCTCAGGGATTTTAACTTTCTACAACTCCACTCCACACACTGACGCACACTATCACCTACCGAAAAGCATCTTCGCCGAATAATCAGTGCCTACCCTTCGGGGGGTAATAAAATCGGAATTACCTCATTTTTGTTCCTGCGGTAAATCTTGAAATCAGTATCAAGAGTGAGAACGCGCACATGGGGGTACACTTCACTCATCCGGACGAGGCAGGCATCTGCAAAAGACATAGGAATATTAGAATATTTTGTTACAAGTATTTCTACATTCTCTTCATGATCAGCGAAGCGAAACGGGATCTGCAAAATATTACGTTTGAAAAGTTCAAAAATCGAATTTTTTGCACTTTCGTAATTACGAAGAAGAAAAAGAACTTCAGATATAACCGCCTCGCAGGTAAATAATGGGGGTATGATTTCCGACCATTGTACCTTTACCCATTCGTGATATCTATCCCTCCTATTAAGAAACGCAACAAGGGGACCGGTATCGATTACGATGCGTTCTTTCATGCACCGTATCCGCCTAAATGGTCTTTTTCATAGGAAAGGTCTCGAGGAGCATCTATCACACCTAATAAATCTTTTGCAAGTTCCAAGCATGAATCATCCTGGTCCGGTCTTTCTTTTGACAAAAAGTGGTCGAGTGCAAGCCGTATAATTGCTGAATTGCTTTCCCCTCTTTTCCGTGCCGCCGACAAAAGCTTCTGAAATAATGCGTCTGGAATCTTGAGAGAAATATTTTTCATAATATATTTCCTTGTAATACCGATTTACATTAATGGTATTACCGTACTGCAATTGTGTCAAGCCGATTGTACTTCACTATGGCGTGTGACGATGGATCGTATTTCGGTCCGGCTGATTACGGGTCACACCGGCAACCAAATTAGAGAGTAAAATGATTGCCTAATCAACCAGCGCGGATTCCCGCCCTCGTCGTCATGGGAGCTATAATAACAGTGTCGATATTACGGTTCATTTCATCCGGAGAGATTACAACACAGGGTTTCGTTTTTTGTATTTCATGTCCAACACTCGGGTCCAAATCGATTAGATAGATATCGTATTGCCGAATTACCATTCCCATTCGAAGTTTTCCTTATCCTGTATTTCTTCAAGAACCAGCTCATCTTCGCCGTTTTCCGCCATTTCGGCAAAGGCCTCATCCCAACCCTCCCGGGAAGTGCGCTTTGAAGGTCTTAAGACAATTTCTTTCTCATGCACCTCGAGATCCACGAGGTCCGGCATATCCAGCTGCCGCAGAATGCTTTTCGGGATTCGGATTCCCTTCGAGTTTCCAATAGGAATAATCGGTATCCGCATATTTTTCCTCCCAGTATGTAATCACATTATAATTACATATGATATCAAGGGTGTAACCGCCGCGAATTCGACCGCATCCCGGGGATGGATTTGAAAACAAGTGTTGAGAGCGTCAAATGTCAACGGAGCATCAGCGTACTCCAATTTTTACGGAACTATGGTATAATTGCCTGTTATGCCGAGTGTATATATTGAAACATCCATTATCAGTTATCTAACCGCAAGAAGAAGTAATGATATTAGAACCATAGCAAATCAGAATACGACAATAGAATGGTGGGAAAAATCACGACACAATTTCCAATTATATATTTCGGAATTCGTTAGAACTGAAGCTTCAAAAGGTGATGGGGAAGCTTCAAGGCGTCGTTTGGAAGTAATAGATAAATTACCAATATTAGAAGTTGAGGAGGAGACACTCTCTCTTGCGAAGGCATTCATCCAGGATGGACCGATACATGAAAAATCTGAAATAGACGCATATCATATTTCCGTTGCGACCGTGAATGGAATTGATTATCTTTTAACCTGGAATTGTACTCATATTGCAAACGCGGCAATTAGGCCACGAATAGAATCTATTT
>CAYWIK010000202.1:0-2229 GCA_964458315.1 uncultured Spirochaetales bacterium
GGGGGATAAACATGGATATTAGGGAAGTACTTATCGTAGACGATTCTGCGACTTCACGCATGATCATAAAACGCTGCTTTGATATTGCAGGATTTCATGATATCAACTATCACGAAGCTGAAGACGGTCTCAAGGCCATGGCTTTTTTAGACCAAAACCAAGTTGATTTAGTGTTGACCGATCTGAAAATGCCGAAAATGGACGGGAATACATTTTTACGAAAATTACGCACGAAGGAAGAGACGAAGGAATTGCCGGTTGTTGTCATTTCGAGCATGGGGAACGATGTATTGGAATCACAGCTGCTCGAGTCCGGTGTCCTGGCAATTATCAGGAAACCGTTGAGTCCGGCAAAGGTTTTAGAAGTATTTGGAGAGAACAATGGCATGTGATCAAGCTTTGGAAACGGGAAACGCCTTATTGAAGGCTATACAAAAAACGTTTATGGATATGGCTTTTGTCGACGTTATCGGCGCCGATGGGGCCCCTGACGTGGAATATTCAAATGTGTTATACATCAACTTTTTTCAGCCGGTCGCGGGCGGGATGATACTCAGGCTTTCTAAGGACTGCAAGAGAACGGTTGTCGAGAATGTCCACGGAAATGACTGGGAGAATCTGACGAGCGACGAAATTGACGACTGCCTTCTGGAAGTGCTCAATGTTTTAGCGGGGAATTTCTTAAATGAATATTGCGGTAAAAATGTAGGGCATAATATGTCTTTTCCACAGCTCCTCTTCGACGAACGGGAAATTGTTGAAATCGAGGATTATAAGAGTTACTACTTCGATGCGGAGGGCGTAATATTTCAGGTCGACGTGTGCATTCCAGGGAAGTAGATAAAAATTATCCGATTCAAGTCCGCAAGGCGAAACATGTAGTAGACGGTGACGAAGAGATTTTTGCCGAGCTTTTAGAGACATTTCTCGAGCACCTTCCGGAACAAATGCGGCCCCTTGAAACCGCCTTAGAACACATGGACGATGAAAAGCTGCGGTTCTATGCTCATCAATTAAAGGGCGGACTCAAGAACTTCGCCGCGGAAGAAGCAAGCGAAAGGGCATTTGCTCTGGAAACCGCGGCATTAAAAAAAGAGTTTGAAAAAGCCCGGGAATTACTGCCTCTTCTGCAAAAAGAGGTGGAAAATTTAAAAAATTACATAAAAATTGGTGCCTGGAAGAAGTTTTTTTAATATTTTTACAGTACTAGGAGGCGACATGGGAGCAAAAGTATTAGTTGTAGACGACGGCGCAATGAACAGAAGTTTTGTAAAGACCTTCTTAACGGTCAAAGGATTCGAGGTTGATACCGCCGAAGACGGGCTTCAAGGGCTGGATGCGGTCAAAACGAGTAACTATAATCTCATATTCAGCGATATAGAAATGCCGAATATGAACGGCCTCGAGTTTTTAAAAAATTTGAAGCAGATGGATAATTATAAAAATACACCGGTCATTATGCTGAGTACCGTTGATAAGCCCGAAGTTATCGACCGTGCGAAAAAACTCGGCGCAATACATTATATCGTAAAACCTTTTAACGATGAAAAAATGACCGAAGCCCTTTCAGCTGCAGGATTTTAACGTATTATATGGCTGATTCCGAAAGACAAGATTTAAGCGACATTATCGAAACCTTAGAGAACCTCGAAAACGGACTAATCGAATATGAAGAAACATTTGATGCGGGAGGGGGTGATTCATCGAGTATACACATCCTGTTCAGGTATGCCCACAACCTCAAGAGCACCCTTGCGATGGTGCACAAGGAGCATTCCTCGGAACTCATTCATTCGGTGGAAAACACCTTTGATTTGGTTCGAAGCGGAAAAATGGAAGTCTCCCGTGAGTTGATCGATAAATCCCTCGACGCTATTGATCTTATCAAGGCGAATTTGTTCAGAGAAAAGGAGCTTGCGGAGGAACTCAAAGAACTTAAGACCATTTTCGATGGGTTTACGGAAGCGCCCCGTGCGGATATCCCTTCGGAAATCTCAATTCTCTTGACGGATAAGGAAAAAACGGCGACTACGGACGCTTTAGTCCGGGGAGAGGACCTATATCAAATAGAAAAGCTTATCAAGTCCGATATTTCTAAAGAGAATTATAACAATCTTCCCATTTTTAACGATGTACGGGAAATCGGGACACTCATCGCGGTCCGCCCCGCATATGAGGATATGGATAAAAAAGGGAGTGAAACAACGGTGAAAATTCTTTTCGCATCCG
>CAYWIK010000203.1:0-2224 GCA_964458315.1 uncultured Spirochaetales bacterium
GCTTTTCTTCGGCCCGTTTCTGTTCCGTGATGTCCGAATAGATACCGACCACACCGGACACCTTTCCTTCGATGATAATAGGCGAACCGGCAATTCGTACATGGACCGCGGCACCGTCTTTCCTGTATCTGACAGTTTCTGTGTTCGGCGCCTGTCTGCCGTCGAGGGTTATTTGGGTGATGGATTCCGCCTCCTTGATAGCATATTCATCTCCACCAGTAATTAATTCATCTACATTTTTGCCTGAAACTTCTTCTGCCGAATATCCAAACAAACGCTTTGCACCTTCATTCCAGCCGAAAATCTTATTTTTGTTGTCCAGAGCAATAATCGCTTCAGAGGAAGAGTGAAAAATCCCCTCCCAAAAAAGACGGTTCTTTTCGCTTTTTTCCCTGCTTTCACGGAGCGCTTCCTCAGCCTGGAAGCGCTCCGTGATGTCCTCGAGCATGGCGATTGCGCCGTCGAATATGCCGTTTTCAAATGCCGGTACCGCATGAAGCCGTAATACCGTTTTTTTCCCGTAGAGGGACGTAAAAGGGGTGGTGAGAACGATCTCTTCTCCCCGGACTAGTTTCTGTAATTCCGCGAGCCCGCCCGTCTCTATTATTGATTTAAGCTTTCTGATGTTTTGAGGCATTGCCTTTGATTCGTTTTCTTCTTCGGGAACACCCATCATCTCCCGGGCCTTGGGGTTTTGATACACAATGTTCAGGTCTTTATCCACATAGATAAATCCCAGCGGCGCTCGTTCCGTCACCTGCCTGAGCTTTTTTTCTGCCATTTTCCCTTCGGTGATGTCCCGCATACTCGAACGGGTGCCCAGATGCCGGCCGGCGGAATCGTAGATCGGCTGCCAGTTGACGGCTATCCATTTATACGTTCCGTCTTTGCACACACACTGGAACTCCCGGTTTTGATGTGAGGTTTTATTCATAAGGCTTTGGTAGATGTCGTCTTTCGAGATATGGAGATCGTCCTCGTGGATCAAACAAAACGGATAGCCGGCCATTGTGTAGCACTCTTCCGGTGTATAGCCGGTGATCCGTTCTACCGCAGGGTTTACCCAAATGAGCTTTCCGTCCGTCCCGATCCAGTCTTCCCAGTCGTAGGCATAATCCGCAATCGCACGAAATCGCTGTTCACTTTCTTTAAGCCTTTGATGTGCGTTGAACAATTCGAAGGCCATGTTGACCGTTTCAATCAGCACAAACTCCCCGGCGTTCTTTAAAACGTATCCGTATCCGGTGATTTTTTTTACCCTGTCGACATATTCTTTTTCCGCATGGCTGGTGAGAAACACAATCGGCAGTTCCCGCTTCGAGAGGATCGCCTCGGCAGCCTCGGTGCCGTCCATCTTTCCCTCACCTAAGTCGATGTCCATGAGGATAAGGTCGATATCGGCCTCGGCGGCGGTGCCGATTGCCCGTTCGGCATTGTGTACGGTTATGACCTCGTAGCCCTGCCCCTCGAGCATGGATGCCTCGTTTAAGGCGATGAGGGCTTCGTCTTCGACGAGAAGGATGGTTTTCATTTACTCCTCCCCCAGGGGAAACCGGATGGTAAATACCGGTTGCGGCTGACGCTGCAGCTCCAGCGAACCCTGTAATTGGTCTACGAGCACGGTGATGAGCTGCAGTCCCAGGGTTTCCGGGTTTTCCAATTCAATGTCCTCCGGAAAAGGTCTCCCGCTGTTCGATACAGTGAGAACATAACTGTCGACGGTTCGGTCTTGGTCCAAATTAATCGAAAACCTGGCCTTCTGTTCCGAGGTAAACCCGTGTTTTATTGCATTGGTCGCGAACTCGTTGATCATGAGTCCGAGGGAAACAGCCCGTTTCGTAGAGATCGAAATATCATCAATATTGCCGGTAATCTTGATCGGCTGAGCGGTGAAGGAAGAGAATACCGTCTCGAGAAGTTCCTGGATATAATCTTTTACATCGATGTATCGAATTTCATCCCCCTGATACAGTTTTTCATGGATGATCCGGATTGCATCGATCTGGTTGTTGAGGTCGGAAAGGTCGATTTGATCGCCTAAGGAAGAATCTTTGAGGCTGATAAGGGAAGTTATCATGGTCAGGTTGTTTTTTATCCGGTGGTTGATTTCTTTCATGAGATAATCTTTTTCTTCGAGGGATTTCTGCAGCTTTTCTTCGGCCCGTTTCCGTTCCGTGATGTCCGAATAGATACCGACCACACCAAAAACTTCACCGCCTATAAT
>CAYWIK010000204.1:0-2127 GCA_964458315.1 uncultured Spirochaetales bacterium
CCGATCATCTTCCCCATAAAGCTGGATCCGGTTTTATTGCCCTTCTGGATTGCATTTAAGCCCCAGAAGGTAAAAAACATCGTGGTGTCCATTCCGGCGGCGGCCGCTCCCGAGGCGAGAATAAATGCCGCGAATACTTTATCCATATCTCCGCTTAAAACAATAATTGAAGCGTTGTTCTTTTTTTCCATAACCCTACCCTTTTTTTCTGACAAAGTATTTAACGTAATCACCGGCTTCCTCTTCGCCGATAAATTCATTCCCCGTCTGCTCGCACCACGCGGGAATATCCGCATGGGCGCCGTCATCATCAGCATGGATTTCGATGACCTGACCGCTTTCCATGGTTTTCATGTTTTTCGCCATGTGAACGATGGGCATCGGACACGCCTGCCCGATTGAATCCTGAACTTTGTCTGCTTTAATATCACTCATCTATTTCTCCTATGTCCAGGTAACAACCTGGTGTTCTTCCGCCAATTCGACAAATCCGTCGTAACCGATCGTTTCAATTCCTTCCATAAGAATACTGATTCCCCGCGCCTTCAGATCCGGTGCCAATGCGTATACAGGATGTGATGCAATCGTCTCTTTCATCAGCTGTTCTACGGCTGAACCCGGCCGGGCGGCCCAAACCCCGTCTTCAATCAGCAGGATAGGATCGCTCTTCGAAGCAATCCGTACCGCCGATTTCAGTGCGTCGGATTTAAAGGGTGTTTTATTTACAGTATGCAGCATTTTTTCCTCCAGCTTAAAAAGGCAGAACCGCGGTACAGCCGTCCAGAAGCTCATGCAGTTCTCCGTTGTTGACTACTTTCACATCCATAACCAGGTCCTGCGTGGACAACCCGCGCTCCTTTAGGGACTCATCATGAACATAAAACTCGGTAATGCCCACGTCCGGCAGGGAAGCAAATCCTACACCGAGGGACTTCATATCGATATCCTCAGGGCACTGTCCGTCTACAAGGGTAAACACTCCGTCATCGACAAAGATAACGCATAAGTCCATCTCAAATACGGCAATTCCCATCATCGCCCTGAATCCCTCCGCGGGGTAAACCGTACCGTAGGGCGACTTTCTCATAAACATCGCTATTCTTTTTTCCACTGCTTTACTCCTTCCTCAATCAGAAAATGTAATAAACCGGTCGGCTTTTCCAAGGAAACCCGCCAGAGATCCCAAACCGGACAACTGAACATTATCAACCTTTATATCCGGACGCATCCCTCTGAATTTCGCGCATGCCGTACACGCTACGATTTCGATCCCCTCTTTTCCGAGTTCGTCAAAACGCCGCGCGATATTCCGCTCCCCCGGGGGTTTGATGTATTTGTTTACATTGTCCACTCCGTCTGCAAACAGGAAAACACCAACAATCTCGTGGTCCTTTCCCCTCGCCGCCTGTATGAACTGATACGCCGTGTCGGCAGCCTGATGCTGGTACGGTCCGTCGAGGACCATAATTCCAAATTTCATTCTCTACTCCCTGTTTTGAAATATTGTATGCTTATGCTACTGCATGGATTCCGCTATTTCCCGTTCCGCGGCCAATTGTGACGCAAGGACTCCCCGCAGCAAATTTAAGGCTTCAATAAGCCGGTGGTCGGCAAGTTTGTAATAGACGGAAGCGCCCTGCCGGTCCGTGAGTACGAGATTTCTTTCCCTTAAGACCCGCAAATGGCGTGATACCGCCGGTTGGGACATACCGAGCTGCTTGGACAAATCGTTCACACAGCGCGAAGCTTTTTCCAATTCATAAAGAATCAGGACCCGCTTCGGGTCTCCAACACCGGAGCATACCCGGTTGTGGAGCATAATAATTTCCTGTTCGAATTTTTCATCCATTTCAGCACCTGACCTTTATCCGGACTTATATTCACACATACGAATAAACATATATGTGAATATAATAACACATATTAAGATAAATGCAAGCAAAAAAAGGAGTACATTACTTGAATTGAAGGAACTGAAAAAAGGCACAGAGAGCTTGGAAATAACCGCATCACATCCACTCCCTTCGCAGCCATAGATTAATACGGGTTGAGTTTTGCCCTGATTTCTTACATATCCGCGCTTGACACGACACTTCAAAATACATACTATATGAGTAATACATATAT
>CAYWIK010000205.1:0-2102 GCA_964458315.1 uncultured Spirochaetales bacterium
AACTCCAAAGATGCCCCCAAGGGCATAGAGAAAGATCATTCCTCATCTTCCTCTTGGTCCTTGCCGTCGATCTGCAGCGGTTCCGTCGTCCAGAGAAGGTTTCGGTCGTGGATCATCATTTGCTCGAGGGCGCGGTGCAGCCCTTCCCGGTCTCCGCTTTCCGCGTAAGCAACAAGCTCCTTAAACTCTTCCCGGCTTTCGAGTCTCCGTAAAAAAGGAAAATGATAGGAAAGTTCCCGGAAGAGTTTCCTCGTCTGCAGATAATCGAGGGAAGACCCCATGGTTCGGACTTCTTTTTCCGCCTCGTCTACCCTTTTATCCAGGCCTTTTCCCACGGCGTCCCTGACGATTTGAATTTTCATGCTCTCGAGAAGGAGGTCGTACCGGTTGCCGGTGCCGAGGATAGCAGGGAGTTTCATCTTGATTACCCGCTCCCCCTTGGGGGTGTACTGGATAATCGCGTCGGTGTGGATCCCCGACTCTTCGAACTGCGGAAATACCGGCCGGGCCCGGGGGAAAAATTTCGCCCTGCGGAACGCCTCCGCCTGGGCCTCGAGCCGCCTGATCCGCTCCTGCAGCTCCGGATCGCCGGGCTTTTCCGCGAGCTCCTCCCTGCAGCGGGGTATCAGCTCTTCTTCGATGAGGACAACCGCCTGAGAAAGGGGAATAGTAATATAATCGGCAAGCAGAATGTCCTCATCGCCCTCTTCGATTTCAAGCTCCTTCCGGTCATGGTCTTCATCTCTCCGGGTATATTTCATGAGGGTCCGCTCGATAATCCTGAGCATGCTCCTGCTTTTTTTTCCAATCGATTCCGGCGCGCTGAAAAGAGGCGCCCCGCCGAAAAGGATAATTTCCTGTAAAATCGAATTGATCTCCTTCAGCTCTTCCGCGTCATCGATAATATGCTTCTGATCAAGGCTTACGGTGTCCGCTGTAATATCTTCGAGATAATCCAGCGCCTCTACGGCATGTTTTTGCGCGGTCTTCTGCATCTCCTCTTCCTGAGGATAGGACCGTTTTTTAAGCAGCCTGAGAACAAGGGCGACTTTCTCTTTTATGAGCTGAAAGTAGATATCGAGGTCCCGCAAGCCGCTGTAAGATGTGCGGAGCTCCGAGACTTTTTCTTCGAAGTGATTGATCCGCTCGATTATCGGTTCGATTTCTTTTTTCCAGCTGCCTTCCGGCATAAGTGAACGGTTTTCATCGTTTTGCATATACAGAATATACTAATACTCCTCCTCTATTGAAAAGCTTCCTTTTCTCAAGTATTGTTTAGCAGATGCAACTTTCGAAACCGGACATTGTAAGAGACTGGCTGCCGCGATACACGGGAATGGCGCTGGAAGAGTTCGGCAAACTCATTCTGCTCACAAACTTTACCCGATATTTAGATTATTTCGCGAAAAAATTTAATGCGAAGATAAAAGGGGCCGGCGGCCCGATGCAGGCCGCGACAAGCAGCCGCGGCATTACAATGATCAACTTCGGAATCGGTTCGGCAAACGCCGCGACCATCATGGACCTGTTAAGCGCAGTCTCGCCGAACGCGGTCCTTTTCCTAGGGAAATGCGGAGGACTGCGGCCCCAGGTAAAGATCGGCGATTTCATCCTCCCTATTGCGGCGGTCCGGGGTGAGGGAACGGGTCTCGACTATTACCCGATTGAAGTCCCCGCCCTTCCCTCCTTCAGGCTGCACGATTTTGTCGGGCACGAGCTGGTGAAGGCGGAAAAAGAGTATTGGACGGGAGTAATCTATACCACCAACCGCAGGGTGTGGGAGTGGGACGAAAATTTTAAAAGCTACCTGAAAAAGATACGGGCCATCGGGATCGATATGGAGACGGCTACCCTCAATCTGGTAGGTCACGCCAATGCAATACCCCGGGGAGGCCTTCTCCTGGTCTCCGACGCGCCGATGGAGCCGGAGGGGATTAAAACAAAGGAATCCGATATTGAGGTCAATCAAAAATATGTGGATCTCCACATCGAAATCGGCATCGCCACCATGGAGACCCTCCTCGAAAGCGAAGAAAACGTGAAGCACCTGCGGTATTAAAAGAGGAGAAACAGCCGTTTTTTCCTCAGGCGTCTTAGTCGGA
>CAYWIK010000206.1:0-2080 GCA_964458315.1 uncultured Spirochaetales bacterium
GTCGACAAATTAGAAGAGAACGGAGTTGTGTACGGAGTTGACAGGGAGACGATCCAGGATATGCTGGCCCGCCGGGAGTTCGGAAAAAAGTTTCTCGCTGCGGAAGGTACATTGCCGGTCCACGGCAAAACCGCCGGAATACAATATCATTTCAACATCAATAGAGGGAAACCGTATCTCGAAATGGATTTCGGGAGGATCAACTTAAAGGAGCTCAGCTTCATCGAGAATAAAAAGGAAGGTGATCTTTTAGCGGAACTCCTGCCGCCGATTCAGCCTGTAGACGGCCGGCGGATAACCGGTACCGTCATTCCGGCTGAAAGCGACACCGCCGAGGTGCAGCTTACCGGCGGAAAGAACACGAGGATCGGTCCGGATAAAAAGAAACTCTTCGCAGCGGCGGACGGAAACGTGAGGCTTCAGGGTGGCACGATCGTTGTCGAGCCGGTTGTAACGGTGAAGAATGTGGACTACGAGACCGGAAACATCCATTTCGAGGGGACCCTGGTGGTTGAAGGCGGCATTGCCGACGGATTCATTGTAGAGGCAGACGGAGATATTCAGGTCGGCAAAGGAGTGGGGAGGGCCGAGCTCAAGGCGGGGGGAAACATCCTTCTTAAAACGGGAATCAACGGAAACAATGCGGGCAATATCGAGTGCGGCGGCGATCTTTTTGCAAAATACATCGAGAGTTCCGCTGTTGCATGCAAAGGGCATTTGATTGTAGAAGAAGCGATTATGCATTCCGACCTGACGGTGGGGAAGAACTGTGTGTTGAACGGGAAGCGTTCGGAGTTTATCGCCGGTTCTCTCGTGTGCGGAGGCAGCTTCTGGTGCAAGAAACTCGGAAGCATCTATGAAGCCCCGACGCACATTTATCTCGGCGTGCTTCCGGAAGTGGTTTCTTCCTACCGCCTCGGCCGGGAGGAGCTGGGTAGAAAACAAGAGGAACTCAATAAAACGGACGAACAGATTGAACAGCTCGAACGGGCAATGAAAGAAGGAAGCGGCGATCTTCGGATTCCTCGAGCCGCGGAACAAATGCGCGAAAAATCGGACAAACTCAAAAATGAAATTGAGAAGCTTCGGTATGAAGTTTCTAAGTCCAGAGAGAAACTCAAAGCTTCGAAAAAAACTATTTTGGTTGTAGAGGACATGATGTTTAAAGGGGTGCTCGTCTCTTTCGGAAAGATGGAGTACCGGGCGCCGGATAACGGAGCGCGGAAGACCATCTTAAGGCCCGGAGAATCGGAAGTCATAGAATCCGGCTTTAATCCCTATGAGCGGCCCAAACTGAATTTTGCCGATGATTTTTTTCTTTAGTATACTATACACACATAGGAGGAAGGTATGAAAAGGATAAAATTTAGTTCAGTTTGGAAACGTATGGCTCCCGGGTTTGTAGACCTCTTGATTCGCTCTAAAGCAGTCCGAAAATGGGCCTTAAAGCGGGGTGAGCGGGAACTTTTTAACACATATGTGGTTAAAAACGAAGAGAACCTGCCCCAGAAAGTGCAGGAGATGAGATGTTATGCCCTGGTCAATCTGCTCACTGCGGTGGAAAAGGCCATAGCGGAAGGCCGTATATCTCCGGAGGTCAGGCGCGGGGTAATCAATAACTTTGTCGGTAAGCTGGTAATTCAGGAAGACAATCCCCTCGAAACCTATAAGGAGCAGTACGGTCAGATTCCCCCCGCGTTTATTACCATCAGTCCGACCAAGGTTTGTAATCTTCGATGCAAGGGATGCTATGCCGGCAGTTCGGCGACGGAAAAAGATACGCTCCCATATGACGTTTTTAGCCGTATTCTTACGGAAAAAAAGCACGATTGGGGTTCATATTTTACGGTAATTTCCGGCGGGGAACCGTTTATGTATAAAAGCGACGGTAAAGATATCTTCGATATTTTCCGCGAGCATGACGACAGCTATTTCATGGTTTATACCAATGCGACTCTCATCGACAAAGAGGTGGCAGGGAAATTAGCCGAACTCGGCAATGTAACTCCCGCAATTTCTGTTGAGGGCTGGGAAAAGGAAACCGATGCCCGGCGGGGAGAAGGAGTTTTTAAGAAAATCC
>CAYWIK010000207.1:0-2074 GCA_964458315.1 uncultured Spirochaetales bacterium
GAGGTAAAGTATAATCGAAATCGGCCCCGTGTCAACCGGCGGGCGTTGACACAGTTTTCCCCGTAGATACAATAACGGAGTCATGGAACAGGAAGCCGCCATTACCCTCGCCTCCGCCTCACCCCGGAGAAAGCAGCTTATCGAACAAATGAAGCTGCCCGTCCGGGCCCTGCCGGTGGACATCGACGAATATTTCACCGCCGGCGGACCGGTAAAAGACGCCCTCCGTCTCGCAAAGCAAAAACTCAATGCATTTTTGGAAACACACGGCGCGAACAAGCACCCTTGGGTGCTGGCGGCAGATACCGTTGTGGCCCTCGGAGATGAAAAAATCGGCAAACCGGAGAACAGAGAAGACGCGCGGTCGATTTTGTCCCGGCTTTCGGGGACCGCCCATACAGTTGTCACGGGGCTGGCATTCCACAGCCTTAAAAAAGGTACGACAACAGCCCATGCGTGCACAGAAGTCACCTTTTCCAAGCTTTCCGAATCCGAGATCGAAAGCTATCTGTCACTCGGCGAATGGAAAGGCGTGGCCGGGGGATACCGCATCCAGGGAGTCGGCGGCTGCTTAATCGAAAAGATACACGGTTCCTACTCGAATGTAATGGGGTTGCCAATTCGTCTATTTTATGGCATGCTCAAATCTCACAATTACCCTTTTACGTGGTAAAAATTTCCGTCCGGCAGCTATTTCATTGAATGCCGGACGAGACATAAGAGAAGGACTCTAAGGAGGATACATTGGCTGTAGTAACAATGAAGAACCTGCTCGAATCAGGTGTACATTTCGGGCATCAGACAAAACGGTGGGATCCGCGGATGAAAAAATACATCTTTGCCGAACGAAACGGGATCCACATTATCGATCTGCAAAAAACAATTGCAATGATCAAAACCGCCTATGAAGTCGTCAGAGATACGGTTCATCAAGGCAAATCAGTATTATTTGTAGGAACAAAAAAACAAGCCCAGCAGGCGATCGAAAAGGAAGCCCAACGATGCGGCATGTTTTACGTCAACCACAGGTGGCTGGGCGGCATGCTCACCAACTTTTCAACCATTAAAAGGTCAATTCTCAGACTAAAAAAAATCGAAAAGATGGAGATTGACGGGACCTTTGAAAACATGGCGAAAAAAGAGGTTTCCCGACTCAACAAGGAAAGACTCCGTCTCGAGAAAAATCTCGGCGGTATCAAAGAGATGAAAGAACTTCCCGGCGTTGTTTTTATCATCGATACCCGAAAGGAAGCGATAGCGGTTGCGGAGGCAAGGCGAATGGGTATACCGATTATTGCGGTAGTCGACACCAATTGTAATCCGGAAAATATCGATTATCCGATCCCGGGCAACGACGATGCGATCCGAGCCATTACGCTCTTTACCCAGGTTGTTGCAAACGCTGTCGTGGAAGCGGACAACGAAATCGGTCTCGAAGTTATCGAAACCCTTCAGGACGACGACGAAGAAGAGAAGACCTTAAAGGGTACAGCGGGCGAAACGCAAAAAGATGAAGCCGCCGTAGAAAAGGTAAGCGTGGCCGAGAGTATCGGTCAGCCCGCCTCGGACGGAGAGGAAACGTTTACCGAAGAAGACTATTCCAACTATGCGCCGGAAACCGAAGAAGAACCGAAAGAAAAAGTTGAAAAAACCGAAAAAACGGATGAAGAAGAGCCCGTTGCGGCTATTGTTGACGAAGACAAGCTATACGAAGAATAGGAGCGAACGGTGGAAATAAAAGCACAAGATGTAAAACAACTGCGCGAAAAAACGGGCGCGGGAATGATGGAATGTAAAAAAGCGCTGCAGGAAGCCGGCGGCGATTTCGAGAAGGCGGAAAAAATACTCAAGGAACTCGGACTCGCGGCCGCGGCGAAACGAAGCGGAAGGGCAACCAATGAAGGCAGGATTTTTACCATGGTTGCCGAGTCAAAAGCAGGGATTCTCGAACTCTCCTGCGAAACCGATTTTGTGGCCCGAAATACCGATTTTATCGATCTTGGTACGGACCTGCTCAAGAAGATCATCGAAAAGGAATTGAAGGATTCAACAGACGAACTCGAGACCAGGGTAA
>CAYWIK010000208.1:0-2073 GCA_964458315.1 uncultured Spirochaetales bacterium
AGTTTTTTTGAAGATCTCCAGACCAGAAGCGAAGATTTTACCATCAGTCTTTATAGACGGAACGGAATCGAGGCTTTTTCCGATAACTCGACCATACGTGAAGTCAACCAAAATATAAACATGAATATGTTCGAAATACGGGAAAGGAAGGATGAAGACCCGATGAGCCTGAGGGGTGAAATGTTCGAAGCGGCCTTAGGTCCGCCTCCTATGTCGGAATTTTTTCGCATGGAGGAAGACGGCAGAAATTTTGTACGTTCATACGAACCGCTTTTAAATCTCCCTAAATGTACCGGCTGTCACGGCAGTGATCATACCGTTCGTGGTGTAATCGATATTGCCGGCGATGTAACCGGATGGGTGAAAAGACAGCGGCAGACGATTTACATTTCCGGAGGGTTGTTCAGCGGCATGGTCGTACTCCTGGCTATAGCTCTCACCGGGTACCTCAGGAACTCGATCATCAAACCGGTGAAACAGATCGGCCATGTATGTGAAGGGGTGACAAACGGAGATTTTGACTCCCGGGTATCGATCCACAGCAGGGATGAGATCGGAAGGCTTGGGAATACGGTCAATACCATGGTTGAGGGGCTGCATGAACGATTTATGCTGTCGAAATATGTGTCTAATTCTACCCTCCAATCCCTCAAAGCGGACAAGCGTGGCGAAAAAGTTCCGATTACCCTCTTTTTCAGTGATATCCGGGGCTTCACGACTTATTCGGATGAACATCTTCCCGAAGAGGTAGTGGACCATCTCAATAAAATTCTCAACATGCAGACAAAAATTATCTCCGATTTCGGCGGCGATGTAGATAAGTATGTCGGAGATGAAATCGTCGCAATATTCGCCGGAGAAAATCCTGAAATGACTGCATGCAGAGCAGCGGCGGAGATCAGGGAGGAGCTGCAAACCAACGGCGGCGCTGAGTACGGCGGTCTCGAGGTGGGGTTCGGAATCAATGCAGGGGAAGTGATTTTAGGTATGATCGGTTCGGACCAGCGTGCCGACTACACGGTCATCGGCGACAACGTGAATATTGCATCTCGGCTGTGCGACGTTGCAAAATCGCTTCAAATCGTCATTTCGAATGCAGTGCATGAGAAGGTGGCCGCGCATGTTGAAGTCGACGGTCCCTATAAGCTTAAAGTCAAAGGAAAGAGGCATTTTATCAAGGTATTTACCCTGCTTTCGATAAAAGGGGAAAATAAGGGGTTATCGATATGAAAAAAGCGGCAGTGATTGTATGCATAGGTGTGCTGGTCCTCGGCAGCTGCAGAAAGGAGGAATCCGCCGCTTTCATTCCCAATGATTACGATACCTGGGCGAGGATGAATCAAGAGGAGCTCGATTATCCTGTTCCCGGGCACGAGAGCAATTACCGGATTATTTATATAAATGAAAAGGGAAGGTCTGTAACCGTCGAGGAACGGGAGGGGCGTATCCGGTACTCCTACCCGGAAGGAACGGTAATCGCTAAAGAGATTTACCCGGGACTCGATCCTGAACCCGGTACGAAACCGGTAATGGTTACCGCAATGGCGAAACAGCCGGGGCATGAAAACGCCTACGGAGGCTGGGTGTGGGTGGTAAAGCACCTCGAGAGCGGCGACGAGCAGGTGATGCAGCAAGAGTTTTGTTTTACCTGTCACAGTGCGGCTAATGAAGAGCACCCGTACGCAGACGAGAACCCTGAGGAAGAGTTCAGGGATTATGTGTTTTTTGCCGCAGAATAGGGACGCTTACTCCGATTCGTAATATTGCAGCGGTTTTAGGTCCGGTGAATCAATTTTCTTTTCAAGGACGAGGTATTTTCTTATTTCGTAGCAGAGGTCGCACTTCGAGACATAGGTGTCTCCCGGCCTGAACCCGTACTCTTCCACGGCAAGTTCCAAGAGTCCGCCTATTCCCCGCTCCATGAGAGACAGGATAACGGGATACTCCTCTTTGCCGACCGGTTTGCCGATGTCCTCTGTCCGGATACTCAAACCGGTGCACAGGCCGGGGATATAGTATCCGAAAAGATCGACATGAAAATGGCTCGTGTCAAAGAGCTCGCGGCAGGGTCCG
>CAYWIK010000209.1:0-2059 GCA_964458315.1 uncultured Spirochaetales bacterium
CGATAAGATTACGAATGTACGGGATATCTCGATACATCCGCCCTCCGGATGGAGCTGGGAACGGAGAAAAGAATATCTCGATTGGTCGGAACGGGTTATCGCGAACTGTCCGAAGGCGAATGAACCGTTGGAGCGGCTTTTTGCCGAAACCCTCGAACAGGGACGGAAAAATTTGGCAGGTTCTCGCTAGGCCCTTGTACGGGCGAAATCACTCAAAGAGAAACCCCAATACCCCGTCGATTTCTTTCAATTCTTTTTGGAGATAGAGCCGTGTCCCCTCCGGAAGACCGTTCTTCTCCCGGGCCGAAAGAATTTCCGAGATGATATCGTGAATATCAGCAATTGCTTCCGGGACTTGGAGGTTGTCATTCATTTTGGTCTTGAATACTACAGGGATTTCTTCGGCTAAACGCTTGAGAACACTCTCGTCTTGGCCCGAGATTTGGCCGTCGTCCGAAACCCCGGCGGTAATCGCTTTGATCATATCTCGCAGGTCGCGGAACATATCGCAGCAGTTTTCGATATGATTTTCCGTCACGTTGAGTCTTTCCCTATAGTGGCCGCTCATGAGCATAAATCGTATTTCCCGGGGTGTGCATCCCCGGTTGTACGCGTCCTCCGGATAGATGGTGTTTCCCTTCGATTTGGACATCTTCTCACCTTCCACAATAAGATGCTCGCAATGGACCCAATACCTGGCGAGGCTCCCGCCCGACTGCATCTCCATAACCGCCCTGTTGTAATCGTGATGACGATAGATATTGTCGATGCCCCCCATATGAATATCAATTTCGTCCCCGAGCGTTTTTTTTATCACCGCCGGGTCCTGGACATTCCATGAAGGCCGCCCTCTGCCGATTTCGGTTTCCCAAACGGGTTCTTCCACCCGGACCGCACCATCCGCCGTCCCTTTCGGCGCCCCGGGCTCTTTCCCGTCTTCTTCGCCGGCGCCGTGCCAGAGGATAAAATCGCCTAGGTTCCAGCGGTGCCCCTGATAGGTGTCTCTCGAAAACCGTACTTTCTTTTTCGGCCATTTCGACATATCGAGGCCGTATATTTCACCGAACCGCGGGTATTTAAGGGGATCGAAATAAATGTTTCCGCCGTGCCGGTAAGCGGCGCCGTTATCGAGAAGGGTTTTGATAATATCGACTGCTTCTTCGACACTGGTGGTTGAACCGGGAATAGAGGGAGGCAGATAAATACCGAGTTCGGAAGCGGTTTTTTTAAATTCATCGATGTTCGGTTCGGTGATTTCGCAGATCGATTTATCTTCTTTTTGTGCCCGGGCAATTGTTTTGTCCTCTAAATCGGTATAATTAATGGCGCGTTCCACCGTATATCCCAAATACTCCAGGTATTTCTGCAGGATATCTTCGAACACGTAGGTGCGGTAATTACCAAGGTGTTGTCTCTGGTACACCGAAGGCCCGCAGGTAAAGAGCTTTACCTTCCCCCCCCGGCGCGGGACAAACAGTTCTTCCCTTTTGGACAGAGAATTGTAAAGGACGAGCTGGGGCTTAATATGCATAACGGTAATAACATACTCAAATCGAGGGGATATTTCAAATCAATTACAATATATGCTTTAAAAACCGCTGGGTACGTTCTTCCGCCGGGTTGTCGAAAAGTATGTCCGGCGGTCCGGTCTCGACGACCCGGCCTTCGTCCATAAATACGATTTTGTCCGCCGCGGCTTTGGCAAACCCCATTTCATGGGAGACCACCAGCATAGTCATCCCTTCCTTTGCCAAATCGAGCATGACGTCGAGGACTTCTTTTATCATCTCCGGATCAAGCGCCGACGTAGGCTCGTCGAAAAGCATCACCTTCGGGTCCATGGCAAGCGCCCGGGCGATTGCCACCCGCTGCTGCTGTCCTCCCGAGAGCTGTTCGGGATACACAAGCGCTTTTTCTTCCAGTCCGACCCGTTTTAAAAGCTGTATTGCCCGTTCCTCTGCTTTCTCTTTGTCTAGGTGTTTGACGATTTTCGGCGCCAGGGATATATTGCCCACGGCGGTAAGGTGCGGAAAGAGATTGAAATTCTGGAACACCATTC
>CAYWIK010000210.1:0-2046 GCA_964458315.1 uncultured Spirochaetales bacterium
GAGGAAAACGGTCCCGTTCTACGATAAGGACAGGCCCCAAGCCCCGGATATGGAAGCGGCCAAAAAAATTATCGGGAGGGGCTATTTAGCTTCCGTCCTGGACCACAATATCTTCGCGTAAATCTCACAGGGAAATCGAGACATTACATAAGTGAAGAAATAGCTGTATACTGGTAACAAATGACGAACGATAGTCTCGGCAGTGTGGTCCTTATCGATTTGACCACTTCGTCGATAACAACGCAACACTTTACGAGTGAAACCGCCCGAAGCGTTCTCGGGGGATTTGGTTTTAACATTCGCTACCTCTATGAAAACCTGGCTGCGGGAACGGACCCCCTGGGACCGGAAAACATTCTCATTATCAGCCTGGGCCTTTTGACCGGTACGGCCGCCCCCTCCTCCTCCCGGGTCCATGTCAATGCGCTTTCCCCGCTTTCGGGACTGATCGGCAGCTCCAGTGTCGGTGGTTTTTTAGGACAGAAGCTGAGGTCCCTAGGGATTATCAGCCTGGTTATCTCCGGCGCCTCACCTCACCCCGTCTTTCTTCACATCGATGAGAGGGGGGCCCGCCTTCTCGATGCGGAAAATCTCCGGGGACTGGACACCCGGCAGGTCGATAAGGAAATAAAAAGCCTGATAGGTGATGATAAGCTGGAGATTCTTGCCGTCGGGCCGGCGGGGGAGAACAGGGTGCGATTCGCCTGTCTCATGGCGGGGATCGACCACTCCGCGGGACATACCGGAATGGGCGCGGTGATGGGTTCAAAAAAGCTCAAGGCAATCAGCGTCAGCGGGAAAACGGCGGCGGCAGGGCAGGGGAGCGTGAGAAAGTATACCAGCCCTGAAAAGACGGCGGTGGTACGGGAATATATCGAGAGTATTCAGAACAGCGTCTCCCGATACCGGGACTATTCCCAATTGGGGAGTTCGGGGGACATCCTGGAACTCAATAAGATGGGATTACTCGGATCGCGGAATTACCGCTCGATGAAGCTGGAAGGGGCCGAGAAAATAGACGGCAGGAATCTAAAAAACTATGTGGTGAAAAACATTACCTGTCCCCGCTGCGCCGTGCATTGCAAAGCGGAGGTGGAGCTTAAAGAGGGAAAGCACAAAGGATTTCGCGGGGGGAGACCGGAGTATGAGACGGTCATCGATTTGGGCGCCCTCTGCGGACTCACCGAGCCCGACGCGCTGATGTACCTCTCCAACCTGTGCAATATTTTGGGAATCGACACCATTTCAACCGGTTCTGTTATCGCGTTTGCCATGGACCTCTTCGACCGGGGTATCATAACCACGGAGGACACGGGAGGAATTGAACTTTGCTGGGGCGACGCGGACGCGATGGAAGCTATTATGCGCAAAATCGCCCGACGGGAGGGTTTCGGCGACATCCTTGCCGATGGCGTTTTCCGGGCCTCGCAGCGTATCGGCAAAGGCTCCGAGAAGTACGCCTATCACGTCAAAGGGGTGGAGCTCTACGGAGCGGATCCCCGGGGGATGATGGGAACGGCCCTTTCCTACGCGGTGAGTATGCGGGGCGGCGATTTTACCAGTGTCTATCCGGTACCCGAGTTCCGCTACACCCCGGAGAGGGCGGAAGCAGAGTTCGGAACTTCCGAGGCCGTGGACTACCTGGCTTCCGACGGGAAAGGCGCGCTTGTCCGTTATTGTATGATCGTCAGTTCCGTCATCGACTCACTGGGAATCTGTAAAGTTCCCGCTCTCTCTATCGCGGGAAATTACGATTTGGAAAAGGAGTCCCGCCTCATCAGCGCGATGACGGGCCTTCAAATCGGCAGGGAAGAGCTTCTCTTCATCGGCGAGAGGATCGTCAATATGGAAAAACTGTTCAACCTCCGATTCGGCGCGACCGCGGATGCAGATACCCTTCCGGAAAAGTTTCTTAAAGAACCCATTGCGGAAGGCCCTTCTGCGGGCGCTATGGTCGACCTCAAGCCCATGGTGCGGGACTTCTACAGCAAGATGGGGTGGGATGAACAGGGTGTTCCCCTCCCGGATACGCTTAAAGCTATGGGC
>CAYWIK010000211.1:0-2045 GCA_964458315.1 uncultured Spirochaetales bacterium
AATTGATACCTGTTCCGCGGGAAAGGTTATAATAAACTCGGTGCTCTTTTTTCTGTTTATTTCTATCTCGCCCCCAAGCTGTCCGACCAGGGTCCGTACCAAACTAAAGCCTAGAGATCCGGGATTGTCCATATTTACCTCTTTCGGAATAGGGGCGCCGTTGTTCCGGACCCGAAGCACATAACCGGTTGGTTCTTTTTTCAGTGCTATTGTGAGTTTCTTCTTCTCCGCTCCGGTAAATCCGTGTTTAAGGGCATTTGTTACAAGCTCGGACACAATCAGTCCTAGGTTTACCAGTTTTTTCATGGGGAATACAATTTCATCTATATCGGTGATAAGGACAACATCGTCTTCATTGTACATAGCAAAAAGCGCATCCATCAATCGTGACATATAAACTGCCGCATCAATGGTGTCAACCGATGTGGCAGGCAATATTCGTTCATGAACGAGTCCTACCGCGTTAATCCGGGACTCCATGTCTTCAAGTTTTTCTGCAAGCCGTTCGTCCTCTTCCTCCAGCTTTTGGAGGTTGATGATGCTGGTTATGAGGTTCAAATTGTTTTTTATACGGTGATTCATTTCTTGGGTGACCGTTTCTTTTTCCTTTACCTCCGCGGAGAGATTCCTGATTGTTTCTTTATAATGCGTCACGTCGCTAACCGCTAAATACACCACAGGAACACCCCGCTCTTCCGCGTTATTTCCTTCCAGCCGGACATCGAGTGGTTTACCGTTCATGGTGACAATTTGAAGGTCTGTAACAGCACTGCGCCGGCCCCGGTAGCCGTTCTCCCCCGCGGACAGGGATTGTAAGAACCCGCGGAAACGCTCCTTCGATTCCGTTTTTATAAAGTTTCTAAAGGGTGTATATAAAAGATACAGTTTGTTCTCTCCCAGCAATTCCGCGCCTGCAGTGTTGATATCGGTTATGTATCCGTCAGTAGTAAGAATGAAATACGGCGCCGGGGCTTTTTCGAAAATTATGAGATATTTATTTTGTTCCGTTTCCACCATTATCGGTACTCCCTAACATTTTTCTTGTACTGTAACGCCTTACATCCCTCCACTAGAATAGTACGACGCAACTATTTATTGATGTTTTTCCCAATGCCGTAAGCTTTCAAGGCGGGCTTCAAATGCCCGTCCCGGAAGCGGGAAGCGTGATGGTTACCGTTGTGCCTTTAGCCGTTCCGTTTTCAACGGAAAGGGTCCCCCGGTGGAGTTCGATGATTCGCTGCGCCAAGAGGAATCCCATGTCTATTTTGCCCTGAACAGGTTCCGTAAAGGGTGTATAGCTGTTGTGGATTTGAGGCAGAAAGAGTTGGTCGATAATTTCCCGGGTTAGGGGCGCGCTGTCGTTCCAAACTCGAATACGGACATCGCCGTTTTCCCGCATCGCATGTATACCTGCTCGATGATCCTGTTCGGTAAACCTGATCATATTTTCAACCAGCTCCTTAAGGATTTTTGTCATTTTGTTTTGATCGACTTCTATTTCACCGATGTCAGGCTGAATATCGCAGGAATACTCTACTCGGCGCCGGAACGCAAAGGCGGGTGTATTAGTGAAAAGGCGGTGAATGAACAGCTGTATTTCCGTGTTTGTGCGGTAGACTTCGAGGGCGTTCTGCTGCATTTTGATTATGTCGGTAAGGAATTCGATGACTTCAAAGAAATGTTCGGCGCTGTGTGAAATATCTTCAAAATATTTTTTCTGCTCTTCGTTGAATCCATTTCCACCGAACTGAAGAAGGCGGACAAATGCTAAAATTGAGTTCATTGTCGTGCCGGCTTCATACACAAGACCCAAAAAAGGAAACTCCGGGATTTTTGCAGCAGTTTTTAACTTGCCTTTATTCACCATGCTTTAAGTATATGCTCTGCTTTCTAGAAAAGCATTAGCTTTTATACCCGTACTATTGACCAATTTCTACGAACCTATTCAGATTATTTTCTTTTTTCAGCCTTCATGAGTATATTTTTTAAGAGCCAAGGAGGAACAAATTATGCAGAACTATCCAAAACATTTTAAAGAGCTCCAG
>CAYWIK010000212.1:0-2037 GCA_964458315.1 uncultured Spirochaetales bacterium
CCCATTAAACTCCTTACCGATTTTTTCCGTCTTAAGAATAATGTTGTTTACTGAATTATTTTGTTTTTTCATGCAGTGAGTATAATAAAAATTTCGGCGAACGGAAAAACCCGCCCGCCGATTGGTGTCTGATTATTCCATTCCTTCAATTTCCAGGTCGACTTCACCGGAAAGTACATCTTCCTGCGTTATAAGTTTTCCAGGCATCGGAATGTAGTCGCTTTCAATTTCTTTCCCTTCTAAGAGAAGGAATACCTGCTCAACAACCTTTTTTGCAAACCGCGCAGGCTGCTGCGCCATGGTTGCCTTGAAAGGACTGTCGGGGTCGGACATTTCTTTGTACGCCTCAGGGTCCCCGTCAATACCGACCACTACAATATGGTCTTCCAATCCGGCCTCTTTAATCGCATGCGCCGCAGCGACCCCCGCGCCGTCGAAAGCCGCAAATACCGCGTCGATTGCACCCGGTTCGGGATTTGCCTGAATAAGCGATTCCATTTTAGATTTGACATCCGGAAAGAAATCGGGCCACGCGTAGGTGAAACTCCACTCGACATTTACATTTGGTTCCGGCTCAACAACATCGTACATTGCGTATTTGCGTACGCGAATCATCGCACCGAGGTCATTGATGATTTCAACAATTTTCCCTTCATAATCGATAAGCTCGAGCATTGCCTTCGCAGCTCCTCTTCCAAGCTGTTCATCGTCAGAGTCTACGGCAACATCTACGAACTCGTCGGTTCCGCAGCCCATGGCAGCGACAATGATACCTTTCCGCTTTGCTTCTTTAAGGGGCGGTGCGGCCATTGAAATATCACCCTCCTGAACGATAATTGCATCGACTCCTTGGGTGATAAAGTCCTCAATTGCGGATATTCTGCTCGGGACATCGGCGGTCACGGTCGATATAACCTTGCCGCCGCGCTTTTCGATCTCTTCAATCATCGTTGCGCGGCCGATCCGCGCAAAGAAGTTTGCCTGGCCGAAATTGTTAATTCCAACGGTAAAAACCTCTTTTTCCGCCTCAGCCGCTCCTTCGGCCGGAGCGCTTTCTTCCTGTTTTCCGCCGGCAAAAACTACACCGACTGAAAAAATCAGAATAAGCATTGTTAATAGTACCTTTTTCATCTTGGTCCTCCTTAAATATTTTTGTCCAGATAACATCTGGTTATTTCGCAGACACAGAACTCAATCTTGTTCATACTTTTTACATCCAAGGTTCTGTGAAATTTCAAAACACTTTGCTAATAAAAGGTCTTTATACTGCAGCAGATACTCGATATCCATCCTGTGAAGAAATGTGGTGATGCTGAGGGATGCAATGACCTTGCTGTAATGATTTCTAATCGGGGCCGCAATACAGAGAATATGATTTTCATGTTCTTCCCTGTCAATTGCGTAACCTCTTTTCCGTATTTCTTCCAATTCCTGCAGTAACCGGTTCCTGTCCGTAATGGTATTATCAGTAAACTTTTGCAACTCTATTGCTGTAATTACCCGGCCAATCGTTTCCTGATCTTGGAATGCCAGAGCGGCTTTTCCGACACCGGTACAGTGAATCGGAGCAACTTTCCCGATTACGGAATACATCCGTATGACGTGCCGGCTTTCACGCTTATCCATGTAAACAACCTGATCATCAGTGAACAGCGCAAGGTGAACCGTTTCTTCTGTTTTATCGTTTAATTCATCGAGTACCGGCCGTGCGGATTCCCTGATATCCAGATTTTCCAATACGTCGAGACCGAGGTCGACAAAACCTAAGCCTAAAGAATATTTTTTTGACTCCTCATCTTTTACAACAAAGCGCTGGCCTTCAAGGGTATTAAGAATTCTGTGGGTGGTGCTTTTCGCTAAACCAAGGTCGATAGAAATATCCTGCAGCCTGGCGGTTTTTTTGTTTTTGAGGTAATAAATTATTGAAAACATTTTTTCAAAAGAATTCAAAGCTCTGATTTCATTTAATTATTTATAGTTCCATATAGTAGAACTATATTCCATATTATAACACTTTTTATATTACCATAGGTGACT
>CAYWIK010000213.1:0-2028 GCA_964458315.1 uncultured Spirochaetales bacterium
GATGAAAATACAGTGAAAAAAAACGGTGCAGTGCAGCTTCTGTGGAGTGATAGGGGCCCTCCGAGGCAAGCCTGCGGCAGAGGGCGTTGAATTCCTCCACCGTTTGTTCGAGAATGGCCCGGACGAGGGCCTCTTTACCGTCAAAGTAGCGGTAAAGTGCGGTTTTCGTTACTCCGAGGGCCTCTGCAACGGCCGTTAAGTTCGTAACGGCAAACCGTGTTTTTCCCCACTCACGCAGGGCGGTTTCGATGATTTCCTGTTTTGTCATTAGTTACCTACCGGTCGGTAACTAACATAGGGTCGGAACACCGGTTTGTCAACGAAAATCCGGATTTTAAACAAAAAATTTAAAACTTGACGGGGGCGGTAATATTTTCTACTATAAACCCCGATGAAAGCATTTATACCCGACGGATACAGGCCGGTCTTGAACTTAAAACAGACCGAACAGGCAATAAAACTGATAAAGGACTTTTTCGAACAGAGTCTCTCGGCGGAGCTGCGGCTGCGGCGCGTTACCGCCCCTCTTTTTGTTCCCACCGGGACCGGCATCAACGACGACCTAAACGGTGTCGAACGGCCGGCTTCGTTCCCGGTGAAAAACCTCGGGGAGAAACGGGTGGAGCTGGTGCGGTCCCTCGCCAAATGGAAGCGGATGGCCCTTGCGGATTAACTTGGTCCTGCAGCGGACGAAGTTTGTTCTGCGGGAATATTATCCGGAACTGGAAGCAATACTTCCGGATGAAATTATCTTCATTCATACCGAAGAAGCCCTTGCCCGCTATCCGGACCTGGGCCCGAAGGAGCGGGAAAAGAAACTTGCCGAAGAGTACGGCGTCTATTTCCTTATCGGTATCGGCGGCGGTATCGGCCAGTCGCGGCCCTGCATCTCTTCATTACTCATATCTGCCTCCGGTGTAGCTATTTATTCTTAAAATCGATCGAAATCTTCACCATCGAGGGATATTTGGTCCTCCGGTTTCACCGGGGTTATACCGGTCGCCTTGGCAGACTGTTGATTCCGGCCTCCCCCGTCGCTTTTGTGCTGGTCGAGTTTGAACTGTGCGACCATGTTGCGCAGCTGCTGGGCCTGTCCTGCAAGCTCTTCGGAGGCAGAGGCGCTCTCTTCGGCACTCGCGGTACTCGCCTGGGTTGCCTGGCCTATCTGGTCGAGTCCCTCGGTAATCTGCTCGATCGCCTGGGCCTGCTCCTTGCTGGCTGACGCAATTTCGCCTAAAAACTCTGCAACCTTCGATACACCCGCAACGATCGAATCGAGTTGGGAGGATGTTTTATCTACAAGCTGATTTCCTTCCTTGATATTGGAGATTGAGTCTTCCACCATCGAGCTGGTTTCTTTTACCGCTTCCGCCGCTCTAACCGCTAAGTTCCGGACCTCGTCGGCAACTACGGCAAATCCTTTTCCGTATTTACCCGCCCTGGCGGCTTCAACGTTCGCGTTGAGGGCAAGAAGGTTGATTTGAAAGGCGATGTCGTCAATGACTTTGACCACTTTATTGATTTCGTCGGAACTGGCGTTTATCCTGTTCATGGCTTCCACAAGTTCTTTCATCTGTGTGTTTCCGCTTTCAGCGTCCGTCGTGGCCTGTTTGGCGATACCGTTTGCCTCAATAGCGCTGTCCGCGTTCTGTTTCGACTGGCTGTTTACCTCGGTAATGGAGCTGGTTATCTCCTCGAGGCTGCTCGCCTGTTCGGTCGCCCCCTGGCTGAGGTTTTGGCTGCCTTGGGAAATTTGGTCTGCTCCGCTGTTTACTTGCTCGACGGATAGATTTACCTGGGATAAAATCTCGTTGAGGGAACTTACCATCTCCTTTAAGGAATAGCCGAGGCTGTCTTTATCCGAAGCGGGTTTCAGCTCGGTGGTGAGATCTTTATTCGCTATTTTGCTCACAATATCCGCCTTGTACTGTAGGGATGAAAGCATAAACCGTAGGGAATCGGCAAGTTTCCCAATCTCATCTTTCTGCTGTATATCAAGATCAGCTTCAAGGTTTCCCGCGGCCACCT
>CAYWIK010000214.1:0-2015 GCA_964458315.1 uncultured Spirochaetales bacterium
TTTCCGACCAGGTAAGAGAACCTGAGGATTTGGAAGAAGGTATGATCCTGCCGGGGATCGTCACCAATGTCACTAACTTCGGCGCTTTTGTCGATATCGGGGTGCATCAGGACGGCCTCGTACACATAAGCGAGATAGCGGACAGGTTCATTAAAAATCCGGCCGATGTAGTCCGGGTACGGCAGCCGGTAACGGTAAAGGTGATAGGGGTCGATCTGGAACGGAACAGGATCGCACTCTCAATGAAAGGGGTATGACCGGAGCAATAGCCGTCCTCAACCTATCGGCTTTTCATAAATCCGGTATTTTTTTATCTGCCTGAGACCGAGTTTCTCGAGGGCGTTTCGGATCCGGAAATTGTCCTCTAAGATGTAGTTCGCCTCCAGAGTTGTTATTTTAGGCGACAACGCACGGTAAAGCTGTCGATAGAGAAGCACATCGAGACCCATCCCGTGGTACTGCGGCAGAACTGCGAGAGAGAGGAGCCGGTAGCGCTGTACAGTTTTCAGGGCCCGGAGCAGACGTACAAAGCCGAAGGGGAACAACCTGCCGCGGGTTCGGGTAAGTATGGGGTTTATGTCCGGAAACCCGAGGGCGAATCCGACCGGTTTCCCCCGGTCTTCTACAAACCAGATTGCGTCGGGATCGAGGACCGGTTTCAACCTGCGGACCATATCCTCCATCACCCCCCGGTCCACCGGCACGTACCCCCAGTTGCTGCTCAAGGCCGTATTGGTAATTTCCCAGATATGCTCGGCGTCCCGGATAAGGTTTTTCATGTCGATTTTCCGCAGTCCGAACCCCGGACGGCGCTGCAGAAGGATCTCAGAAAACCGCTCGAACCGTTCGGGAATCGTATACCCCCATTCCTTGCTTGCCTCCAGGGCCAGCAGGTCTTTTGCTTTGACCATCCCGTACTCCTCCATCATATCGTTGTAATAGGGAGGGTTATAGGGGGACAGGAAAACAGGAGGGGTATCAAAGCCTTCGAGAAGGAATCCCCAGAACTCGGCAACCGGATTAATCGGACCAAGCATACGATCCATTCCCTGCCGCCCGAGCCAGGCGACCGCTTCATTCAGCAGAAGTTCGGCTGCACTGTAAGAATCGACGCATTCGAAGGCTCCGAAGAAACCGGTTTTCGACTGGTAATAGTTATTGTACGTATGGTCTATGTAGACGAGACACCGCCCAGCTGTACGGCCCCGGTCATCATAAACTACAAGCAGCTCAAAATCCGAATTGACGAGAATAGCGTTTTTTTCTTTTCTATACGCCGTTCTTTCCTCCGGCCAAATCGGCGGCGCCCACAGCGGGTCGTTATTATAGAGCAAGGCGGGAAACCGGACGAAATCCCGCATCCCTCGACGATCTGTAACGAAAAAACACTTCATAGAATAATAGTATATAAAAAAGTTGTCATATATTTAAATATGGGATAAAATATTAATTAATCGGTGGGTTGTGAAAAAGTCAAAAATATGCGCGTTCTTTTCCCTCGTTTTTCTATCGGTATGTCCCTTATTCGGCACTGATTTTTCGGTCCATCTTACCCCTCAACTTTCAATACCGATTGGCGGCGACAGCGGACTTTACTCGCTGGGAGGCGGAGTACACGCGGCAGCGGATGCAACGTTTTTCAACTTTCTGAGCCCCTCTCTCGAAGTAGGTATGGTCATTCAGCCGCTTAAAAATGTCGGCAACAGTCTGATTCTTACCCGGGGCGGCGCCGGGCTCAACCTTGTCTTCTACCCCGTTTCCAGATTGAGAATCCAAGGCGGCGGGTCCTTCGGTACGTATATCGGAAGCCACCCGGACACCGATACCTTTTCAGGACTCTACTGGAGCGGCCGGGCAGACATGGGGTTCCGCTTCTCACCTGCTTTTACCCTTTCAGCAGGCGCCTCATACACACAGTTTCTGTATAATCCCGAACCAATTTACTCCGGACTTTCTGTCGGTATATCCGCAACCCTTCAGCTGAGTTCTCTCGGAGGCAAGAGCGGCGGTATCGA
>CAYWIK010000215.1:0-2002 GCA_964458315.1 uncultured Spirochaetales bacterium
GAAGAACCGCCGATAGCCGAATGTGACGATCCTTTCGACAGAGAGACCCCGGAAATCATGGAAATTATCCCCGACAGTCTGAAGGCGACCTACGATGTGCGGGACATTATTGATTCCATATTCGATTTAGATTCTTTTTTGGAAGTACACGCCGAATATGCGATCAATGTTGTAGTCGGTTTCGCCAAACTCGGAGGACGGACCGTAGGTGTTTTTGCGAACCAGCCCAAGTTTTATGCCGCGGCCTTAGACATTAATGCGTCGGACAAGGCCGCCAGGTTTATCCGTTTCTGCGATTCCTTCAATATTCCGATTGTTTCTCTCGTTGATGTCCCCGGTTTTCTGCCCGGAACCGGGCAGGAGCATGGAGGAATTATCAGGCACGGCGCAAAGATTCTCTATGCAATCGCCGAGGCAACGGTTCCGAAGATCGCTTTGATACTCAGAAAAGCATACGGAGGGGCGTACATCGCTATGTCCTCAAAGGCTTTGGGGTACGACCGGGTTATTGCATTGCCGACCGCTGAAGTTGCGGTCATGGGCGCCGAGGGCGCTGCAAATATAATCTTTAGAAATGACATTAAAGAAGCGGATGATCCGGAAGCAATGCGAGAGCAAAAAATCAAGGAATACCAAGACCAGGCAATGAATCCGTTTGTTGCTGCCCGTTACGGTTTTGTAGACGATATAATCGAGCCTGCCTATGCGCGGATCGAGTGTATCCGCAGCCTGGAAATGAACATCACCAAAAAGGAAGAACGCCCGAAGAAAAAGCATGGAAATATCCCGCTCTAAAAAAATAGTTTTAAGCATTGCGGGTGCCCTGGTTTTACTCCTCATTTGGAAGCTCATTTCTCTTTTCATAAGAAACGATATCATTCTTCCTCCGCCGGAGCTGGTTGCAATAGAGACGGTCCGGCTTTTCGGCAGCAAAGGGTTCGGGAGTGCCTTAGGACTTACTCTTTTCCGGGGCATTGCCGGTTTTGGAATATCATGTATCGCGGGACTTGTTGTCGGTATTTCCGCCGGTCTGTCCCCGGTGCTCCATCAACTGCTCCGGCCGCTTTTATCTACCATCAAGGCGACCCCGGTCATGTCTATCATTCTCTTAGCCCTTATCTGGTTTACCACCGGAACCGTGCCGATTTTTTCCGCTTTCCTTATGGCTTTTCCCATCATTACCGGGAACATCATCCAGGGAATTCGCGAGGTCGACCGGAAGCTTCTCGAGATGGCGCGGGTTTTTTACGTACATCCGAGGAGGACCCTCGTTCATGTTACCATACCTTCCGTATTTCCCTTTTTTCTGGCCGGAGCTTCCACTGCCCTCGCCGTCACCTGGAAGGTGGTAATTGCCGCGGAGGTTTTGAGTCAGCCGATCAATGCCCTCGGAACGGGATTGTATGAGGCAAAAATTCAGCTCGAAACAGCGGAGGTTTTTGCCTGGACTTTGATTGCAATTCTCTTGAGCGCTCTCACCGAGCGGGGGTTTGGGGTGCTGATGGCACGGTTAAGAAGGAGAAAGCATGCCGGTTAGGGGCCCTGCCGATATTATAATTCGGAATCTGCATAAAAAGTTCGGAGATCTTGAAATTTTCACCGGCCTGGACCTTGCATTTCCCGGAGATAAAATTACCGTAGTGCTCGGGCCTTCCGGATGCGGAAAAACGACCCTCCTCAACCTACTCGCGGGAATGGATACGGACTACGCAGGCTCGATCGGCGGCCTGGAGCAGAGCACGATAAGCTACCTCTTTCAGGAACCGCGGCTTCTGCCGTGGAAAACCGTGGCGGAAAACATCGAGTTCGTTCTCTCCGGCAGAA
Source organism: uncultured Spirochaetales bacterium (assembly GCA_964458315.1). Classification (GTDB taxonomy): domain Bacteria; phylum Spirochaetota; class Spirochaetia; order SPDA01; family CAZSGZ01; genus CAYWIK01. The sequence goes on from CAYWIK010000215.1 coordinate 1,825, forward strand.
TGGAGAGGCAGGAAATAAAACGGCAGGTCAAAAGCCACCTGGGGCTGGTAGGGCTTGCCGGATTTACCGATTATTATCCCGGAGAATTGAGCGGCGGAATGAAGCAGCGTACCGCGGTTGCCCGGGCTTTTTCATATCCTTCGAATACGATCCTCATGGACGAGCCGTTTCAGGCCCT
>CAYWIK010000216.1:0-1988 GCA_964458315.1 uncultured Spirochaetales bacterium
TCTCGATCGCGTGCCGGGTTTCGAACCCTTTAGCACGCTTGTCCATCGCCCCTAACGGAAAGCCCACCACCGCGCAGATCTTTACCCCGCTTCCTCGGAGAAGCTTTGCGCAATACTCCACCCAGCTCGAGTTTACGCACACCGAGTAGAAATGATACTCCTTCGCTTCGGCACACAATTTATCGTACTGCTCTTTGGTTGCCTCGGGCTTTAAGAGGGTGTGGTCGATGTATTTGATCAGGTCCGAAGGTATAAGAACTTTTGAATCCGGCCTTGGCGCACCCGTCGATGCTTGTGCGCTTCCTGTACTCCCCTCCGGCGCCGTATTGCCTGAGGCTCCTGTCTTTCCTAATTTTTCGAGAACCGCCTTGGTCAATTGTTCAATTAATTCTTTCTGGTCCATATATCTATCCTCTTATCCTCGTTCGACTGCCATCATTTTATTAATCCGCGGCCAATGCCGCCCCCCTTCGAACCGCGTGGAAAGCCACACCCTGGCCATCTCGCAGATTTCATCGGTCGTGTGGAGCGGCCCGCCGAGACAGAGCACATTCGCGTTGTTGTGCTCCCTGCTGTTGGTTACGGTCTTGATATTGTAACACAGGGCGGCGCGTATACCCCGCACCTTGTTGCACACCATGGTCGACCCGATCCCGGCCCCGTCGATCATGATTCCCCGCTCGCATTCTTCGGAAGCGACCTTCCGGGCTACCTTGACGGCGAAATCGGGATAGTCGACCTTTTCCGTATCGTACGTGCCGACATCGGTTACCCGGTATCCGAGGGAAAGGAGAAACTCCCGGAGCGCCTCTTTCGCTTCGAACCCGCCGTGGTCGGCGCCTACCGCAACCCGCAGCACTTTATCCTGTTGGTTCGCGGATACTTCCGCGGACTTCGGCAGGTCCGCCGAAGTGTGAAGGGTGGAAACGATATTTTGTACAATCGATGAACCGCTCTTTTCAGCCATTCTTTTCTCCCGCATACTGGACATGGTCAATAATTCCGACGATAACGGCCCGGACCGGCCCCATACGGTCACCCACAATCATCCTCGCGGAGTTGCCTTCGCTTAAAAGGAGGACCGTTTCCCCTACCCCGGCCTGAACGGTATCGAGGGCCAGCTCTGTTTTACCCGCGTTCTTCCCTTCCGGGGTAACAGGCTGAACAATCAACACTTTGTACCCTTCGAGAATCGGATGCTTTACCGTGGAAACCACCGTTCCGATCACCTTTCCGATCAGCATTCCTCTCCCTCCACATCCGTATGATCGACAATGCCCATGATCGTGGCGTCGGAAGGATTAAACCAGTTTTCGAGAGCGAGAGCGGCTTCCCTCCCCCCTTCAAACATAACGATATCCCCGGGACCGGCCTGGACCACATCGCAGGCAGCGAGGGGAGAACCGTTTTCTTTGTAGTTTTCATCTAAGGGCTGAACCAACAGAAGCTTGACCCCTTCGAAGGAGTCTACCTTTCTCGTGCTCACCACTGTTCCGATCACCCTGCCAAGTTTCATATCTATACAATCCTAAAATAGTCTATAAGGGAACATCTACGCTCCCTGGTAAATGTCCTCGCCCGGGTAAAACCTTCTCCCGTCGGGCTTGCGATCGTGTAGGAGGTATATCCGGCGCCGCCGAAGGCCATGCCGTTAAAGTTAGACCCGTTTTTGACGAAGAGGGAACAGTTCATGACCCGGGCCATACGGGACAATTTTTCAATATTCTTCGAATGCATGCTCGCCGTATGGCGGAATCCATGCTCGCACAGGACGGCGAAATCAATCGCCTCATCCGCATTTTTCATCCGGACCATGGGAATAAACGGCATGAGCTGTTCGGTCCACACAAGAGGGTGGTCCCGGTCCACCTCTGCAACAAGAATCCTCGTGGCATCCGGTACGGTAAGCCCGATAAGCCCGGCGAGAACCGAAGCGTTTTTCCCGACATATTCTTTGTTAGCAGCTCCTTCGTGTCCCCGGCTCCCCG
>CAYWIK010000217.1:0-1986 GCA_964458315.1 uncultured Spirochaetales bacterium
TCAGGATCGGTAAGTTCGAGTTTCGAGGTTTCCCAATCGGTAAAGTCTCCGACAAGAACCACCTGTTCCGCTTCCGGTGCGGTCAAGGTAAAACGAACTTCGATGTAGGTTTCGGCCGCAATGCCGTTACCGGAGGTCACTCTCTCGTTGAGCGGGAGCACGGTAAACCGGAGAACCAGTCCGCCGATAATCAAAATCGCTGCCGCTGCCGCGGCATACCGGAAGAAACCGGCTTTCCGGCGGCCCCGTTCTCCCTTCCACCTGCTTTCTGCTTTCGGCTGCTCTTCCCTGATTTGCATCATCACCCGGTCGGTAAAATCTTCACCGGAACCGGCATAAGACCGGTCCGTGATGTCCCGGGGCCCGATAAAACCGGGTTGTTCCGCGGCAAGCGCTTCGGCAGGAACATCGCGCCTGAGGAAATAAACAAGTGCCCGGTATTTTTCGGCACATTCATCACAGTCCTGGAGGTGTTTCTCGAGGTCAGAATAATCCTCTCCTGTGATTCTTCCTTCCCGCTCCCAATTATCGATTATCTTCTGTATTTTTTCACAATTCTCCGACATCATCTATTTATACCTCTATTTTCATCATCCGGTTGCATTTTTTCAAGAAAAACTCTCATTTTTTTTCGCGCACGGAATAAGCGTGATTTAACATTTTCCCTGCTTATTCCTAATATTTCCGTAATGTCTTGTACATCCATCTCTTCGAGATAATACAAGACGGTTACTTCCTTTAAATTGCCCGGCAGCGAATCGATTGTATTTCTTATTTCTTTTCGAAGTTCCTCCCGCACGTTTAGCTCTTCGGGCGTCTGCTGCTCTTTTACAGGTTCGTTCCGGACCATTTCTTTGTGCTCTTCGAATCTGCGTATTTTTGCGTACCTGGATTTTAGATGATTGACGGCGATGGTATACAGCCAGTTGAGAAATTTTTTATCGAGCTTGAAGTTTGAAAGGGATTTATAGGCCCGAAGAAAAATTTCTTGAGCTGCGTCCTCAGCCTCCTCAATATTTTTCATATAGGAACGGCAGAGCCGCAGAACAATCGGCTGATATTTTTCTACGATATTTCGAAACGCTTCGGTATCCCCCTGAAGCACTCGAGAGACCGATTCAAGGTCGTAAGCGTTCGAGCTTTGGTTCTCATCCATACAGGGGTAATTTATCATGCTGTTCGGAAAAAAACAATTTTTACGTGCGGGAGCTATTCATTCAGCCGTTTTGTGACGGTCCACAATTCCCACGGTCCGCGGCTGCCCCTCCTAAAATAGAGTTTTCCGCCGTAGAGCGGCACGGCCAGCCGGAGAGTCCGGGATTGGTCATAAAGATATATGAAATCGTTGTCCCGATTTTCCTCCCCGTAGACGAAAATCGTATCTCCCTTCGAAGAGATCTGTTCCCATCTGCCGCCGCCCCGGTTAACGAGGATGTTGCTGTTTTCGAGAGTAAAATTCTCCGGGCCGGCACTGTCTCCTCCGCCGGTGCCGGACGGACCGGAGGCCGACGCCTCTGCCTTCCCATCTGCTGCGTCAACTTCCCCGCCCGTTGCAGGGTGCCCCGCCCCCTGAGCGGAGAAAGAGAAATTTTGGGTCGCGTAAAATTTGTGCCACCCGTCATTGGGAACCGGATAAGCGCCGCAGCCTAAGTATTTATAGCCGGCGCCGTACTCATCGAGGATATTCGCCCGGTGGCCGGAAGAGTGCATCCAGCTGTCTACGAGGGCTTCGGCAAAAGAGTTGTAGGTGTGCGGCGGAATCGAGCTGATGCTCGAGACCGATGTCCCGGCTTTATACTTGATGCCGAAGGTCGTGGCAATATTTTCACCGGAAACCCCTCCGCCGAAAAGGGCCGACCTGTCCGTTGGCTCCCGCTTTTCCGGATTTCTCGGATTCTGATGGCTGAAAAAATTGCCTGCCGCCATGTCGAGGGTATGCATAAACGCTGCCCGTTCCAAAGCCGTGGAATGGCTGTACGGTTTTTT
>CAYWIK010000218.1:0-1986 GCA_964458315.1 uncultured Spirochaetales bacterium
AGAGCAGAGGACTGAAAATCCTCGTGTCAACAGTTCGATTCTGTTCGGCGGCACACCCCTGCTTTTGTATGTAATGCAAAGGCGGGGTTTTTTTATGCCTTCAGGCCCGTTATTTTAAGATTTTACTATTTATCGGAGCTTAAACAAACAATTTTTCCGATGCATCCTGATTTTTATACGCTATATTACAGTATGTTTGGTATTGCAGGTCGAACAGATGATAAAATCTACCACAAATAATGCAAAATGTGGTATATTTTATCAAGGGCAAATTGATGGACGAACATACCAAAGATCGCATTACCGAATACCTCAAAACACACGATGGGGTAATCCGTACCACGTGTTTCCAACAAGCAGGATTCCACAACACCTATCTGTCGGAACTCAACGAAGAGGGGCGACTTGTTCGCCTAAAGGCAGGTCTGTATATCGCTGCCGATACCCAAACTGTGTCCGGCTTCTATGAAATACAACTTGCCCTCCCGGCCGCAGTGATATGTCTCGCTTCAGCTCTGGCGTACTACGAACTGACGACCTACGAGCCACCGGCCGTTCACGTAGCCATTCCAAGGGACAAACGAACCCTCCCCCCGGAGTTTCCTCCCATACGACGGTTCTCATTCGGCAAGGTACGGTATAATCTCGGTATAACCTTAGAGCAAATCGAGGGTCATGAGATTCAGATGTATGATCGGGAAAAGACAATCTGCGATGGTATTCGCTATCGAAGTATCCTTGGGCAGGAGGTTATCAATGAAGCTGTCCGCAACTATCTGAGGGGACAGGGAAGCAACGTAGACCGGCTCATCGAATACTCAAATCTTCTTGGAGTAGAAGGGCCGGTAAAAATGCACCTGAGGCTTATGACATGAAGAACATGTCTGCGTCAGTACGCGCCAGACTTCTGAATATAGCAAGAAAGGAAGGAATCCCCTTCCAGAGAATACTTACCCTGTACAACCAGGAAGGCTTGCTCCACCGCATCGTGTCAACCGAGTACAAGAACTCTGTCGTTCTGAAAGGAGGGCTTCTCTTCTACCAATTCCGAGGTCTGATCGCCCGTCCTACGAAGGATATTGATCTATTGGTTAAAAATGAAGATGGATCGGATGTTACACTCCGAGCGATCCTTCACGCAGCAAGTATCGTTGACATCGACGATGGCCTTGAGTTCGATCGTGACTCGATTGACGCAGCATCTATCGCAGCGCAGACGGAACATGGCGGTGTACGCGGGACAATCATAGGATGCCTCGGATCGGCTCGGACTCGTCTCCAAATTGACATGGGTTTTGGAGACGTGATCACTGGCGGCCCCGTACGGCAGTCCTACAGGGCCATACTCGGGAACCGATCGTTTTCGATTCAGACGTATTCGGTTGAGACCGTCGCGGCTGAGAAGATTGAAGCCGTCGTATCTCTCGGTGTTATAAACAGCCGCTACAAGGACCTGTACGATCTGTTCGAGCTCCTGGTTATCGGCAAACTATCCGAAGACAAGATCGTTGATGCTTCTATAAACACATTTCGGAACAGGAGGACTTCTTTACCCGAGCATCCGGACAGCCTTTCGGATGTTCACTGGATGTCCGCCTCTTTGGCAACCGAGTGGAATCGCTTCCTTCATAGGATCGCTACAACCTCACCTGAATTGGATGTGCTACGCAGGGATCTTCTCCCATGTCTCCGTCGTATCTATGACAGCGTGAGGGCACAGATTACTGCGAATTCAGAGGAGTGACGCACAAAAACCGATCATAAGAAGTAACTCTTTTATCGAGGTTCGATCCCCGTTCCTTCTCTCGTGCCGCTTCGAGCACACGGTCAAGCCTCATTCGTGCAAATGGTATTAAAAGATCCGGGAGCAGAGGAAAAAACTTTCTGTCAGTCTACGAAAACTAGTATCGGCAAGCTTGGCTTAATTCAGGAAACTTCTCCTGGCTGGGAACATCATTCGAGCCCGCCGTTTATACCCAATCGGGT
>CAYWIK010000219.1:0-1959 GCA_964458315.1 uncultured Spirochaetales bacterium
CGGTGCTCAAACCCGGCCCCGATCTGGTCGGCCAGGTGTGGAAGGTCTGGAAACCAAAAAAATAATTCATTCAAGGGCCCCCGTCAGGGGGCCTTCTATTTTAACTTTATGCCCGTTTGATAATCCGAGGACGGAAGCGTTTTATCAAATAAAACTGTAAAATCCCCAGGGCTGAATAGATAAAGAAATAAAGGACCACTCCAGCCGGAAGATTATACATAATGAGGAGAACAACCACTGGAAAGAGAAAGGAAAAAATCGTCTGCATTCTGCTGCCCGATTCCGGGCGTTCAACCACCCTCGCCTGTACAAGGAGGACGACAAAAAGAAGAAGCGGAAGGAGGTTCAAGCTCGTCCATTTCACTACCGGCAGCCTTTTCGGAAAAAAATCTATCGCTTTGTCTGCTATCGAAAGGTCCTCTATCCAGCCGTTTAAAAAACCGGCGGCCCGAAGATCGAAGTGGGTGTTGAGAAGATAGTAGAGAGCAACAAGTATGGGCAGCTGAATAAGGAGAGGCCACGCCCTGCCGACGGGCCGAATTTGTTTCTGCTTGTACAGCTCCTGTATTTCCGCGTTTGCCCTTCCCTGGTCATCGGGGTATTTCTTTCGTATTTCCTCCGCCAGGACATTAAACTTCTCGATCTTGTCTTTCTGCCGCTCCTGCCGTAGAGCGAGGGGCAAGAGAGCGCCGCGGATGATGACCGCAAGGAGTATAATCGCTATACCGTAGTTCGGAACAATGCGGTAGAAAAGCCGCAGAATCTGCCGCAAGACCCCGGCAATCCTGCCGATCAATTTCGGTTCCGGCAGGACCTTGTCGAGGGCCAAGGATGAAACCTCAAAGCCGTTTGTATCTGCCGAATTATACCGTAACAGGAGTTCCTTCCTTTTCGGGCCTGCATAAAAATAAACCGTATCTTGAATATCTCCCGGGGCGGCGGGTTGTCTGGATAGATGGAAGGCCGACCTCCTTCTTATGCCCGGCCGTGTTTCCGAATCAAATACACATTCAAAATTCTCCGCGTCCGGGGCGGCGAGAAAGACAAAATACTTACCCTCGATCCCGCACCATCCGCTTAAATCCTCGATCCTTTTAATGCCCGGGCTCGAGGTACGGTACGCAGTGCGCCTGCCGTTTTCGGAAAGATAAACAAAATAGCGGTATTCGGTCCGGTTGTCGAGCTCCTGATAATCCGGCCCGATCTGAGGCCCGATTTCGATTGCATAGGAAAAGTAATCGTGAACTCCTTTTCCCCCGGCTCCGCCGCCGTCCGGTTTTATGATGGTCTCGTGCTTGATCAGAAAATCGGTTTCCGTAAAGGAATATCGTCTAAGAAGGGTGAAAGGCACGCGCGCAACGGAATCCCCGGCGGCGGAGCCGGCATCGTTTTCGAAAACAGCGACATAACGCTTGGTAAACTCCACCGTCGTTATGCCACCCCTCCGCTGCTTTTCCGAGGCAAACAAGTCAGTAACAAGTTCCGCGGAAAAACTTGCGAACCGGAATGAAAAGGGAAATTCCTCAGCGGCTTCCCTGAGCACCATTTCCACCGGGCGCCCGTTGTTTTCCCGGTAATCCTTTAAGATCAAAGACTTAAGAACACCGCCGCGGTTTGAAAAAGACGCGATATACCGCTCCGTTTCCACTCGAATAGTTTTGGCCTGCTCGGGAGTGTCGGCTTCTTCAGCCGGGAGTATTTGAATTGAGCCGGCGGCGTTTTCGGTGTCCGCGGTTGCTTCATCCGCCGCACCTGCCGCAGCACTCTCTACCTCGGTATCCGCGGTCCGTTCCGCCGGATCGGGCGCGGGAACGCGGCCGTCATCCTGCAAAAAAAACCGCTTTTGTATGAAAAAAAATAAAAAAACAACCGCAATAATTGCCGCGCCGGTAAGCCAAATCCGCTTATTAATCACCCTCATCATCCTCCCCGCAGGGCGCTGATAATCTCGATTTCCGA
>CAYWIK010000220.1:0-1956 GCA_964458315.1 uncultured Spirochaetales bacterium
GGTTTTTTTTTCCGGGTGTTTGATGAGCATTCCGGAACAATCTCTACAGGGAAAGCTCGGCGGGCAAGCATGGACATTAGTTGAAGGTGAAGTTGAAGAGAGTTCTTTTGACTCAACTAAGTTTTCCTTTGATCTCGTGGGCGAAGAGGTAGCCGACGATTTCGATTTTTATTCCGGCGATATAATCTTTGGGTCCGTCCCAAAGGAAGTCGGCAGCTACAAAGTAGGTTTATTGAAAGACGCCGGTGTTACATTTTACGTCGACGGTGTAAACAATATATCAACAAAGGGGGTTGTCGAGGTACAGGAAGTTGGCACCGACACGGTCACCCTTGGATTTAACGTGAAGGTCGACGCTGACAATTACATCGAAGGTGTTGCCGATATCACCTATGTAACAGAGTAATAAGATATTGACGAGCCGTCTTGTTTTAACGCAAGGCGGCTTGTTTAAACAGGACCGACCGGCGTTCCAGTCGGCTGCTCCCCTTTGCCCCGCTGTATAAGTTCGATGTCCCGCCACTTTTCTCCGCGGAACCGGAGAAACATGGTAATTCCTAAGCCGATAACGAAGAGGATGAGCAAAAGCCAGCCGATAATCGGCGGGACCTTTACCACCCGAATCATTACAATTGCAAGGACTGCAAACACCCAGTGGAGGGCGACGGACATCCGCATGACCCATTTTGTGTCGCCGGCCCCGCGGAGTGCGCCGGTGAAAACCAGCTGCGCCGAATCCGCTAAGGTGTAGAGGGATGCGAGGCGGACCATGGCCGTGGCGAGGGAAGTGATGGAGTCGGTGTCGCCCTCGAACCCCGAGGCGAATGCTCCCACCAGCATCCTGCTGCCGAATACGAAGAGAAACACCATGCTGAAGGAATAGACCCAGGAAACCTTCAATGCGGTATAGGTCGATTTCTTTGCTTCCGCGAAATCGCCGGCGCCTATGTTTTGACCAACCAATGCCGTGGCCGCGTGCCCCATTCCGATCATCGGAATGAACGCAACGATGTCCCAGTTGAAGGCGATGGTGACCGCGGCTGCTACATCGGTACCGTAGGAGTGCATGAACTGCACAAAGAGGTTGAAGGCGGTCACCCCTAAAAACATTTCGAGTCCTGCCGGCACGCCGAACCGGACCAGTTTTACGAAAGTCTCCTTACGGAACTGAAAGGATTTGTGGGTTTTGAAGTCGGCCTTGTTCTTGCCTCGGAGGTAGAAAACAATAAGGATAAGGAAGATAACCAGGTTTCCCAGTATTGTCCCGATCGCGGCCCCCCGCAGCCCGAGGGCCGGAAGCCCGAGTTTTCCGAAAATCAAAATATAATTTAACGGTACATTTACTAAAACGCCCGCGAAGTTCGCAAGCATCACCACGGTGGTCCGGCCGATGCCGATAAAAAATCCCGAGAGGGCGAACCGCAGCACGAGAAAGACGGAACCGAATATGAGGGTCTGGAAATAGGTATACCCGAGTTTCACCTGCTCGGGGGAGTGGCCGGCAACGGCAAAGAAATAACGAATGAGGGGAGAAAGACCCAACAGCACCGGGTAGCTTAAAAGCGCCAAAAACACAGCCTGGACCGTCGCTTTTCCGCACATATCGTAACGCCCCGCGCCGTAGTACTGGGCCACGATCGCCGTCACATAGCCGACGGTGCCGATGAAGAAGGAACTCAGCATGAACTGGGTGAGCCCGCCGCTCATTGAAGCCGCCAGGTACGCCTCGCCTAAACGGGAGAGAAACAGCCGGTCTACAAAGAGCATGATGGTGTCGGAAGCCTGAGACACGACCATGGGAAAGGCAATGGCGAGCAATCTCGTTAATGTCGACCGCCTCGGTTTCTGCAGGGACACGGTATGACCTCACTGTTATGGATCAATACAACATAGTGATTTCCGGGGAGAAAGGCAACTACTCAAACGGCAGGGTTTCCGAGCCCGCGATGTAAAGGT
>CAYWIK010000221.1:0-1940 GCA_964458315.1 uncultured Spirochaetales bacterium
AAGGGAGGAGGATACAATTTCACCCTCGATTGAGTTCTTAGCCGCATTGTAATTGAAAAAGCTCACGAAGAGAAAGGCCGCAATGAGAATCACGCTGATGATGAGAATAAGCCTGAACCGGCTCGAAAGTTTCACCGGAGCAGTATATGACAGATACGTTAAAGTTTATACCTCATGCCGCCGATATTTAAAACAAATAGGTAGAAAAACTCCATTATGGCTAATATAAATATTTATATTGAAAAGCTTTTTTTTGCATGTTACAGTTCGTTTAAAAGAACTAAATAACGTACAAAAAATCTTACCGAAAAATGAGGCCCCGTATGATATTGCTGTACTTACAGAAAGCGAGGTTTAGGAATGGCGGATGTTATTACAAAAAAACGAGAGAAGGTCCTATTGATAGAAGACGAGCCCATGGTGGCCATAAAAGAGGCGTCGGTCCTGGAAGATCGCGGTTATCAGGTTGAGAAATGTTACACCGGGGAACAGGCGGTCGAGCTGACTGAACGGGACGAAGCGATCTGCCTTGCTCTTATAGACATCGATTTAGGTAAGGGAATCGACGGCGCCGAAACTGCGAGGAGGCTCCAAAACATAAGGAGACTGCCGATAATTTTTCTGACCGGGCACGGAGAAAAATCATTTGTAGACCGGGTGCGGAAAGTGCCCCACTACGGCTATGTCCTGAAGAGCGCAGGGGAGGAAGTCCTTCTTGATGCGGTCGATCGGAGTCTCGATCAGGCAATGGAGAGGGAGAAGCTGGAACAGAGGGCCGGTAATCTCGACTGGCTCTGGGAGCATCTCCCCGCAGGAGTTATGCTGCTGGACACGGAAACGCGGCTTTTGGATGCCACGGCTGCGGCCCGGGAGTTTGTCGGGATCGGCGGAGCGTTTCCGCAGGGAAAGCGGATCGGCGCCGCCCTCCGGTGCCGGAATGACCGGGAAGCGCCTGACGGTTGCGGTACCGGGGAGCCCTGTAAGGTCTGCGGACTCCGGAAAGCCCTCGAGGAAACGATTAAAAACCGAGAACGGTGCCGCCGTGAGGTAACCGGCCTGCCCTTGGAGAGGAACGGGGACTGCAGGGAGCATACCCTCCTTCTCTCCGCTTCCGTTGCCGAAGAGGACGATAACCGGCCGCTAATCCTCATACTCGAGGACCTGACGGAGATAGAACGGCTCCACGTGTTGTGCCGGGAGAAGGAGCGGCAGTTTCGTCTCATCGCGGACAACACCACGGACGTTATCACTATCGCAGACCCTGAGTTCAATTTTACCTATGTAAGCCCGTCGAACGAGAAGATGAGCGGATATACGCCCGAAGAGATGAAACAGATGTCTATCCGCGATCTTTTGACTCCCGAATCCTTCGAGAAGGTGATGGAACTGAGGCGTGAGCGGCATGAGGCGCTTAAAAACCCCCTCCGGCTTGAGCTCGAACATGTGCGGAAGGACGGTTCCGCCTTCTGGATAGAGGAGATGGTAAACCCGATGCTCGACGATAACGGCGAAGTGATCGGTTTTCTTACCGTATCCAGGGACATCACGGAACGGAAGCTGATAGAAGATGAGCTCCGGGAAAGCGAAGAACGGTTCCGGCTGCTTGCGGAGAACGCGAAGGCAATGATATGCCGGGTTTCCCTCCCCCACGGAAAAATTGAGTACATAAACCATTCATTTAAGCAGATTCTGTTTCCGGATATCGATGAGCTGCCGGATGTCGATTATTATCTTGATCATATTATTCATCCCGATTGGCGGGATTGGGCCAAATGGAAGTGGCGGCAGGTCCTCGAAGGCGATGCGGAGGAAACAGGCGAATATCAAATTGTGGTACCTGGCGGCGAAATTCTCTGGGTGTCCCATACAAGTTCGATCGTTGCAGACTCCTCCGGAAGGCCGTCGGCTGTAGACAGCGTGGTCATCGACATCACCGAGCT
>CAYWIK010000222.1:0-1939 GCA_964458315.1 uncultured Spirochaetales bacterium
ACCTCCGGTGAACAATGCCTCGATAAACTGGAAGGAGGCTACACCCCGGACATCATTCTCATGGACATCGACCTTGGTAAAGGGAAGATGGACGGAACGGAGACTACGAAACAAATTTACCGTAAGTTCGATATTCCGGTCGTGCTTCATTCGGCACATACCGACCGGTCGACCCTGGAAAAAACGAAAGAGATGACCAAATACGGTTATGTCCACAAGACACCGGGGAACAGCGAGTTTCTTCTCGCCACCCTGGAAATGGCAATGCACCTCCATTCCACGGAAAAGAAGCTCCGGCAGAGCGAGCAGTTTTTAGGCGATGTTTTCGACAGCATCGAAGACGGCATATGCGTACTCGACCCGGATCTTACGATCATCCGGGTCAACAATGTGATGGAAAAGTGGTATACCGGCAAACTTCCCTTAGAATGGCAGAAATGCCATAAAGCGTTTCATGGAAAGGACCAAGTCTGCCCGAACTGTCCGAGCCTCCGTGTAATCGAGGAGGGTACGATGGAGCGTTGGGCGGAAGTCAATGTTCCAAACCTCGATGCCGGCTGGGCCGAGATCTACTGCTATCCCATGCGGGAAAGCGGCACCGAAAAGGTCATCGGCGTAGTTGAGTATTTCCGGGACATCACGAAACAGAAGGTTGCGGAAGAGGCCCTTCGGGCCAGCGAAGAGCAGTATCGTAATCTTTCCGGTCACCTGCAGAAGGTACGGGAGGAGCAGAACGCCCATCTCGCCAGGGAAATCCATGACGACTTGGGACAGTCCCTTACCGCCTTAAAAATGAACATGTCCATCCTGCAGCAGGATGTGGAAGTGATCGGAAAAAGGAGGGACAAAAGAGAGCTCGAGCCCACGATACAGGACATAAATAAAATCCTCGACGAAACAGTGATGAAAACGCGGAAACTGACCCAGGAACTCCGGCCGTCGGTACTCGATATGGAGGGAATTATCGAATCCTTAGGCTGGCAGGTCCAGGAGTTTGAAAAGCGCTTCGGCATTCCCGTTGACTTTTCCACCAATTCGGAAGAGCTTCAATTCGACGACGGACGTTCTCTCGCGGTTTTCAGGATCGTCCAGGAAGCGCTTACGAATACCGCCAGGCACAGCAGGGCGACCCATGTGAACGTGCAGATCACGAAGATGGAAGACGTGATGCGGATCGAAGTGCGGGACAACGGAATAGGATTTTCCCGTCCTTCTTTGGAAAACATAGATTCCTTCGGTATTCTCAGCATGAGGGAACGGGCCGACTTTATACAGGGGAATCTGTCCATTGAGAGTGAAGCAGGAAAGGGGACAAAAGTCGTGCTCCAATTCCCCTTTACGGAGAAGCTATGATCAAGGTATGTATTACCGACGATCACGAACTGATCAGAGAGGGGTTTAAAAAGCTCATCGCCCGGGAGAAAGATATCTCGATTATCGGAGAAGCGGAAAGCGGCGCCGAAACAATAGAAATTTTAGCGGCTAATCAATGCGATGTCGTCGTCTTAGACATAAATCTGCCGGACAAAAACGGGCTGGAAGTACTGAAAGACGTGAAAACCCGCTTCCCGAACATTCAAATTCTGGTATTGAGCATGTATCCCGAAGAGCGGTACGCCGGCCGGGCGCTTAAAAACGGAGCGGCTGGTTACATAACCAAAGACAGCGCTCCGAAGGAAATGATCGCCGCTATTCGGAAAATTCAGCGGGGCGGCCAATACATATCCGAAGCCTTAGCGGAACAGCTCGCGTCGTCATACAAGGGAAAGTGGAACGCGGCGCCCCATGAAAACCTTTCCGATCGGGAGTTTGAAATTCTCCTCCGCCTTGGAAAGGGCAAATCGGTCAAAGACATTTCCGAAGAACTCAATTTAAGCGGCAATACCGTCAACACGTACAAGAGGCGTATTTTCGAAAAAATGGGATTAAAATCCAAAGC
>CAYWIK010000223.1:0-1934 GCA_964458315.1 uncultured Spirochaetales bacterium
CGGGAAATAAACCTGCGCACCGCGGAATCGGTCCACCTTGCGTCATAGGAAAACATATGATTCCGTATCAGATGACAAACCTTGTTTTCTACATAGCGGGGAAACTTGAGGCGCTGCAGGATGAGATGGGTATATTCGGAGGAAATTTCCTCATGCCGATAAAAAGTAACCGTTCCGTCCACCTCCTCCTTTTTTGCCGCCGGTTTACCGATATCGTGGAATAAAGATGCAAGCCTGAGAATAATATCGGGCTCTGCAAAGTCGCAGGAGATGAGAAGATGGGTAAATACGTCAAACCTGTGCATCCCTTTTTGGGAGACTCCTTTGCAGGCTGAAAGTTCCGGCAGGATTAGGTTCAGAATGCCGGTGCTGTCCATTAGGAGTATGCCTTTTGAAGGGATTTGGGCGAGAAGGATTTTTTCAAACTCATCCCGGATACGCTCGGCGCTGACTGATCGAATTTTTTCACTACATTTCCGTATCCCTTCAAAGGTACCCGGTTCGATTTCGAACTCGAGCTGAGCCGCAAACCGGCAGGCGCGAAGCATTCGAAGAGGGTCCTCATCAAAGCGCCGTGCAGGTTCTCCGATCGCGCGGACAATGCCCTTTCTGAGGTCCGCTCTTCCGCCGTGGGGATCGATAATATGTTCGGTTTGTACATCCAGCGCCATCGAATTGATGGTAAAATCCCGGCGTTTGAGGTCCTCATAGATGGAAGGAGTAAACTCGACAGTGTCGGGTCGTCTAAAATCGCTGTATTTCCCTTCAAGCCGGTAGGTGGTGACCTCGAACTTATGGCCGCGGAACAAGACGGTTACGGTACCGTGCTTGATCCCGGTGGGAATAACCCGGGGAAAAAGGTTTTTGACCTCATCAGGCTCGGCATTTGTGGCAAAATCAAAATCGGTAGCTTTTCTACCGGCAATCATGTTGCGTATCGCTCCCCCGACAAGATAGCATTCGTATCCCGCGTTAAAAAAGTGGGAGCCAAAATCTTTAACAATTCTCGGTACCTTCAAGTTTTATCCTTCACGTATTTAAAAATAAAACGTTACAAATCAGTATGTCAATAAAAAAGCGCCGGAGGAGAAAATACTCCCACGGCGCCGTTTTTACGTAATTTCCGGTTGTTTTTACTGGAAAAGCCCCATAACGGCTTGTGACTTCTGGTTCGCCTGGGCGAGCATTGCCGTTGAAGTCTGCGTAAGGATCTGGTTTTTCACATACTGAAGCATTTCTGCCGCCATGTCGCTGTCCCGTATACGTGATTCCGCGGCCTGGATATTTTCGGCTCCGATTGAAAGGCCTCGTACGGCGTGGTTCAGGCGGTTCTGGTAGGCGCCTAAATCCGCACGCTGTTTGCTTACTTTCTGCAGGGCTTCATCGATTACCGAAATCGAAATATTTGCCTTGTCCGGGGTTGAAAGGGAAATAAAACTCGCCGAGTGCGGCATGCCGGTTGTTCCCTGTATTCCGAGTCCTTGAGCGGTCATCGTACCGATGTGAACACGCTCCCGCTGGTCCATATTCGCGCCGATATGGAGCCACATGCTTGCGGTAGGTGTGTTCGTTCCGTCCTCCGCTGCAAAACGTCCGGTCAAAATATTCAAACCGTTGAACTGAGCGTGGGAAGCTATTCTGTTGACCTCGTCAACCAATTGCGATACCTCGACCTGGATCTGCATCCTGTCCTCTGTGGTGTAGATTCCGTTGGAAGCCTGAATCGCAAGCTCCCGGAGCCGGTGCAGGATGTCCTGGCTCTCCTGCAGATACCCTTCGGTCGTCTGAATGAGGGAGATACCGTCTTCCGCGTTCCTGACCGCCTGATTGAGTCCTCTAATCTGCGATCTCATCTTTTCCGAGACCGCGAGACCGGACGCGTCGTCTCCCGCTTTGTTTATCCGCATACCGGAAGAGAGTTTTTCGATGTTTTC
>CAYWIK010000224.1:0-1887 GCA_964458315.1 uncultured Spirochaetales bacterium
CCCGAGGCGGAGGGTACCCTCCCATACGACTCTGTTTTGCCAGTAAATATTTCCTTCTACTTTGTACACATACTTTCCTGCAGAAACCGGCGCACCCTTCCAGTCGGTACAGTCCCATTCGAGGCTGATTTTTCCCGGGGATTGGGTAGCGCTGCTCACCGCGTCGATGCGTTTTTCAGGAACTTCAGCCCATGCGACGCTGTCCACCCATTCGGGACAGCAGTCGGGACGCTTTTTGTAACCGCCCCGTGCCATGAAGCGTGTGGCGAAAACCGTTGTAATATATTTGCCCGATGGGTCTTCTATCCAGACAGCAAGCTGATTGCTTGCCATTTTCGGGATTTTATAGAGGGTATAGGTGATCGTGACTGTACCGAGAGGCGAGCTCCGGACGGAATCCGGTTCCGAACCGCCGGTTTCCTGTTCAACCGATCCCGCTTCCGCCGCCAGTTGCACCGGCAGAAAAAGCGCAAGCACCGAAACAAAGATTATGGATATGGTTCTCATACAAGCTCCTTTTTCGTGTCCATATCATACCGTGATCGGGCTGTTTTGACTACATTTGACACCGAAAGCCGGCCGAGTGTATCTTGACGTCAGGGCGGTTTACAGGAACAATACGGGGCATGATCATTTTTGTCACCGGCGGCGTGAAGTCGGGAAAGAGCTGGTATGCCCTCCAATGTGCCGATCGGTACTTCGACGACAAGTGTTTTCTCGCCACGGGGGTCGCCTTCGACGACGAGATGCGGGAACGGATAGAAAAACATCGGGAACAGCGGGACGAGAGCTACCGCACGGTGGAAGAGCCGGTTGAGATTGACAGAGTTGATGAAGATTGTATCATTCTCGACGATATTACCGTGTGGATGAACAACCTCTTTTACTATAACCGGGAAGAAGAGTGGGAAGGTATTCTCGGCCGCTTTTTAGAAAACCTCGAGGCAAGGAAGGGGAGCGTGATTATTGTGTCCAACGAAACCGGGCTCGGCAACATTCCTCTCGATCCGGGGACCCGCAAATACAACCGGTACTTAGGAGCGGCAAACGTGAAGCTTGCCGCAGCCGCCGACCGGGTCTATTTCATGGTGTCCGGTATTCCTCTGCAGATCAAACCGTCATTAGGTGATTTAAGCGCCTCAAATTTCCCCGAAGGGCAGACCAATTGATCCTCTCGACCCCTTCCTACGTCATCCCCGGAACGTATCTGGAAAATGTGCGTTTTATTGCCGAGAAACCGGAAATCCGGTCGGTGGAGCTTCTGTTTTTCATTTTCGACCAAGAAACGGAAGAATTGTTTGACCGCGAAGCGGCGGAAATAAAGAAGTTTTCCAAAGCTTTAGGCTTTACCGTGCACATGCCCGACGAACTTATGGCCCGGCATGAAAAACTTATCGATATGACCGCGGAGTTTGCCCGCCATTATGTAATCCATCCACCGGAAAGGGACCGGGACGGCTTTTTAGCACTCCTCGACGAATGGACCGGACGGTACGGCCGGAAATTTCTCCTGGAAAACCTTATCGGGCGTGAGTTCGATACCCTGCTGCGGGACCTGCCTTCTTTCCATGTGTGCTGCGATACCGGGCATCTTCTGGTCCGGGGAGAACGTCCTCATCAATTTCTCGAGACCTACGGCAGCAGGCTTCGGGAGGTCCATCTCCACGGCCTCGAAGACGGGTGGGACCATAAACCCTTTGCCGGGACGTTATCGTGGTTTGCGGAAATTGTTCCATTTCTTAAAAATTTTCGGGGTATCTGCAACCTCGAAGTGTTTTCCTATGCCGATGTCGAAACAATCCTTGACAGTTTGAAATATCACGGCTTTCCGTTATAAACTTAGGGAGGGAGAAAGGATATGAAAAACCAAATCCATGCGGTCCTTTT
>CAYWIK010000225.1:0-1884 GCA_964458315.1 uncultured Spirochaetales bacterium
CCTTCCGGACCGCATTTTTCGCCTTGAGCACCCGCTTTGCGTCCGCCAGCGAAACCCGTTCGACGAATACCGGGGCTGTGATGGAATTGATCAATTCCGCCATCCCGATCGGGTTCCCCTCCCTGCTGAATGCCCGGCCTAAGGGTGTGGTTTGGGTTTTCTGGCCGATGAGGGTGGTCGGCGCCATCTGGCCTCCGGTCATCCCGTATATGGCGTTGTTGATGAAAAACACGGTTATGTTTTCACCCCTGTTTGCGGCGTGCACAATCGCGCCCATGCCGATGCCCGCAAGGTCCCCGTCTCCCTGATAGGAAATCACGATCGCGTCATCTAAACTCCGCCGGATGCCGGTAGCAACCGCGGGAGCGCGGCCGTGTGCGGCTTCCACATTACCGACATCCAAATAGTAGTAGGCAAACACGCTGCAGCCGACAGGGGAAATAAACACCACCCTGTCCTGGATATCCAGCTCGGTAATCGTCTCCGCGATCAATTTGTGGGCGGTGCCGTGCCCGCAGCCGGGGCAGTAGTGAGTAACGGTCTGCCCGGGACCTTTCCGCTCAAAGGTATCGTAAAACGCCTCTGGTTTTGCATGTTTTACCATTGTGCTTTCCTTTTCTCATTTTCCTTTGGAAAAATTCTCAACCCGTTCGATCAATTCGTTTGTCGACGGAACGATCCCGCCGAGCCAGTTTGCCCGGAGTATCTCCGTATTCTTTCCGGCTGCCAGTTCTACATCTTCCGCCATCATGCCGTTGTTCATCTCTACTACAAACATTGCTTTTACCTGTGTAGAAAGCTCCTCGAGCCGGGCTTCGGGAAAGGGGAAGAGGGATTGAGGCCGGAGGAGTCCGATACGGATTCCCAATTCCCGCAATTTTTCCAGGGCGGACTGGCAAACCCGGGCGCTGATGCCGAAGGATACAAACAGAATGTCTGCGTCCTCGGTCCGGTACTCCTCATATTCGAGGAATTCCTGCTCCACCTTTTCGTATTTCTCCTGCAGTTTCCAGTTGTGTTCGCTCAGAATGGTCGTGTTCATCAGGATGGAGGTGATAAGATTCCTCCGGCTTTCCGCATCGCCGTATACGGCCCACGGCTTCCTCTCTCCGTGCCGCACCTTTTTCGGAAGCTGTACCGGCTCCATCATCTGACCGATGTAGGCATCGGAAAGAATAATGACCGTCATACGGTATTTGTCGGCAATTTCGAAGGAGCGGTAGGTAAAGTCGCACAGCTCCTGTACCGAGTTGGCGGCGAGCACGATGTTTTTATAGTTCCCGTGGCCTCCGCCCTTGACCACCATATTGTAGTCGCTCTGTTCCGGCCAGATGTTGCCGAGGCCCGGTCCGGCCCGCTGAACGTCGACAATGACCGCAGGAAGCTCCGCCCCGGCGAGGTAGGATATTCCTTCACACATGAGGGAAAGCCCCGGTCCGGAGGTGGCGGTCATGACCCGGGCGCCGGCGGCTGAAGCGCCGTAGAGCATGTTCACTGCATTTACTTCGTCTTCCGCCTGCATGAAAAACCGCCCGCTCTTTGTAAAGTAGAGCGCCGCGGCATGGGCGATTTCGCTTGCAGGAGTGATGGGGTACCCGAAGAAATGGGTTGCTCCGCCGAGGAGCGCCCCGTGCACAACCGCTTCGTTGCCTTTGACCAACTGTTTCGCCATGATTATGATTCCTCTTCTTCGTCTTTATAAACCGTAATGGCCCCCGGTTCGGGACAAACATAGTAGCAGAAACCGCAGGCGATACATTGGGGATTCTTGTATTCAGCATATTGGTAACCGATTTCGTTAATTGTAGAACCGATGGCAATGCAGTTTTTCGGGCAGGACTCTACACACAGCCGGCACCCTTTACACTGGGAACTGTCTATATG
>CAYWIK010000226.1:0-1878 GCA_964458315.1 uncultured Spirochaetales bacterium
TTACCGGGAACCGCTCTTCGGTCACCTTCATCCTGGGCGTAGGTTTGTACTGCACTACCGCCACGGACTTGTCGTCGGTGGTGAGCTTCAGAATCGTGCATTTATCCGGTACGAGGGGATAACTCTTGTCGATAATATACTGCTCGATCCTGCAGCGTTTAATATACGGACACCCCTCTTCATTCTTGTAGACAATACTGAAAGTCTTTTTCGCAAGGTTTTCTTTGTCCGCATGGCCGCAGGCGAGCATCCCCTTGTCTACAAACAGCTTCTCCGGAACATCGATCACCGAATAGTATCCGTTTTTCCGCACTACAAGGACCCGATCGTAGACCGAAACATCGAAGAGGGTGTTTCCGCCGGCGACACCGTATCCTAAATAGCCGGTATTACCGTCGTACCGGAGGGGCAGGTTCCGCTGGGCCGCCTCCCGGAAACTCACCTTCTCGAAAGAAACAATCTCGGTTTTCCGATCATAATCGCTCCTGTTCCGCTCGATCACTCCTTCAAGAAAATCCACCGCGTATTCCGTAAGATTCGAAAGGTGTTTTTTGATTTCCCCGAGCCTTCCCCGGATTTCCTCCATCTCCTGTTTCGTTTTGTTGATATCGTAGAGGGATATACGGCGGATCGGAATTTTTAAGAGACGCTCTACGTCCTCTTCCGTCACCTTTCGCTTAATCTGTGATGCAAAGGGTTCGAAACCTTTTAACACCGCGTTTACCACCCCTTGATGGGACTTCATCTGTTCAATCTTTTTATAAATCCGCTCTTCTATAAAGATGCGTTCCAAAGTGCGGGCGTGGAGTTTGTCCCGCAGATGGCCTTGCTCGTTCTCCAGTTCCTTTGTCAGTATCTCCACCAGCCTGCCGGCATGGTAGTCGATGACTTCGGAGACGGTCATTTGCGTCGGTTTTCCGTCCTTTATAACCAGGAGATTGACCGAAACGGCGGTCTCGCAGTCGGTAAAAGCATAGAGCGCGTCTTCCACCTCCTCGCTGTACACCCCCCGCGCCAGTTTCAGCTCGATCTCCACTTCTTCGGTGGTAAAGTCGTTGATCTCTGCGATTTTAACTTTGTTCTTTTTAACGGCGTTTTCGATGGACGCTATCAAGCTTTCGGTCGTCGATCCCGCGGGAAGTTCTCGAATAACAATTCTTTTCGGGTCTTTTGTGTCCAATTTCGCCCGGACCAAGACTTTTCCCTGCCCCTCTTCGTAGTCCGAGGCGTCCATAAGTCCCCCGGTAGGAAAATCGGGGTAGAGCTCATATTTCTTTTTCTTAAGTGAAGCGCGCACCGCCTCGAGGACTTCGATAAAATTATGAGGAAGAATTCTCGTGGACATCCCCACCGCAATTCCTTCCGCGCCGATTACTAAAATAAGCGGCACTTTTGCCGGAAAGGTTACCGGCTCCTTGTTCCGCCCATCGTAAGACGGATCGTACTCGGTAAGCTCGGGGTTGTACATGATCTCCCGGGCCAAAGGTTTTATCCTGCATTCGATGTATCTGGCCGCGGACGGCTCGTCACCCGTAAAGATATTGCCGAAATTTCCCTGCTTGTCGATAAAGAGCTCTTTGTTTGCAAGGACCACAAGGGCCGAATAGATCGACGCGTCGCCGTGGGGATGATACCGCATGCAGTGGCCGACCACATTCGCCACCTTGTGAAACTTCCCGTCGTCCATTTCAAAGAGGGTGTGGAGGATCCTCCGCTGCACCGGTTTAAGCCCGTCGTCAATGTGCGGGATCGCCCGGTCCTTGATAACATAAGATGCGTATTCTAAAAAATTGGTGTTGAACAGCTTCTTGACGTAAGCCATTAGATCAGGTTCTCCATGATGAACTCCCGGCGGTCCGGGGTGTTCTTTCCCATGTA
>CAYWIK010000227.1:0-1865 GCA_964458315.1 uncultured Spirochaetales bacterium
CTCATATTACCGCTTTTAGGCCCGGAAGAGTTTCTCTAAAAGCAATGTATACCGGCGGGGGAGGGGCAGAATTCGGAACTTTTTCGATCTCTCCAATTTATGACGTTGCGCTTCCGATTCCGGCGTGCATGCAAGCAGTTCTTCCTTCGATACGTTGAACCGCTCCTCGAGGTAATCGATCGAACTTTCGGGAAGGGACACTTTGTGATAATTCACCAGTCCGCGGACAAGGGCGAGGAGTTGTTCTCGGACATTGGTTTCTACTTCCTGCACCAGGTCCACCGCCAGTTCGATCTTTGTCTTTGCCGAAAGGCCGGTTCCCAAAATCATAAGATTTACAGATCGTACCGTTTCAATCGCCTGCTGTATCGGAAACCGGTGGAGGCCGATCTCCCTTTCCAAAGCTCTTCCAATTTCAACGGCCAGATGTTTTAACCGCGCGAGCCGGCTCTCCATCGGTATGCTTTTGTCTATAGTTCCCGGCTTCGGACTTTCCCGCCATATATTTGAAACGAGGGTAAAAATTTCACCGATAAAAGCGGACTTATTTCTGTCAGGAAACCATATCCTCCGTTCGACGATACGGATACCCTTGCCCGCCTTTGTATTTTCCAGAATGGAGAGGGGAAAAGAGACGCCTAGTGTGTTTCTAATTTCCAGATATTTCTTTTCCCCGTTTTCGAGCAGAGAGAGCTTGTTGTCGATTCGTTCTTGTATCTTCATAAGCTCGGCATAGATAAATAAAGCTCTGCGGTATTCATGGAGAAGGGCCTTGTCATTTGTTTTTGCGAGGAAGGAATAAAACTTTTCCAAGGCCTTCAGGACATTCGCGAAAAGGGTGGCCATATCAATTTCTTTGATCTTTCGGTAGGAAAGGTGCGGCAGGAACTGTGTCCTTGACAATATTTCTGCAAGGAGACGGAGCCGGCTGTTCCGCGCGTGCAGTTCGTTCCTGTAGGCCCGCCGGTTATTTTCCAGCTGCGTGGAGGCGTCGGTAAACAGCCGCGTTCCTCTGTACTGTACCGAAAGTACGGGAAATTCCTTTCCTGCAATCAGCTCAAACGCAAGGGTGAGCATGTCTTCTACATCATTGACCGAAAGAACGCTGTAATTATATTCTTCTCCCGCGGCAAGGGTCCGTTCTATAAACCCCATACTTCGGGGCCTGCCTTCCTTTTTTGTAGGCGCGTCTCCGTTCATTCTCCTTTCGATGTTTCGTATGACCCCCGGATACGTTTCCCGGAGGGGGAAAAGGACCTCTTCCATAATGTGCCTGACGGACGCGGCCTCATCTTCGATCCTTGTGCCCATCCCGTTTCTCCTGTAATTCTCGATACGCCGCGCGGCATAGCCGAGTTTTTTATCGGCAGTCACGTCTTCCACTACTGTTTGTATAGCCAGGGTTTCGGCTTCGGGGTTTTCCAAAATGTGGTACGCGGCGAGGAATTTTCGTTCTTTCGGGGAATAGAAGCTCAAGTTTAAATCGTGAACGTGATGGATGAGGTCCGGAAAACGCTGGAGCATCAAATCGACCTGCCCTTTCAGCGCTTCCGTCCGCTGCCCCCGGGTCGCGCGGAAGAAAAAGCGCACGAGAATCGAAGCAATACCCGCGATGATCGTGTAAAAGGCGAAATAGATAAACAAGTTCGGAGGCGCGGAGTGGCCGAAACCGATGACATACCCCCCCTGCAGGGCGAGGAAGGTCACCGGGCCGGCGGTCCAGGCAAGCTGCAGGATGGTTTTCCCGAGGGACTCTTTTCTTGCCGCCAGTTCGAGGCTTTTTAGAAAATTCGGTTTTTTACGGGTCATTAAAACTACCCCGTTAGTTAAGCGGGTCGGTCGTTCCCACGGCGTCGTAATCGTGA
>CAYWIK010000228.1:0-1854 GCA_964458315.1 uncultured Spirochaetales bacterium
GCGGTTCGAATCCGCTATTCTCCAAAGCTAAGTTGTTGTATGGTAAGGAATGATTTGTACAGCAGCTTAGCTTTCTTTTTGTTAACACAATAAACGGAAATCGAAAGGAATTTACAGACCCTTGCCGGGCATGAGAAAAATTTAGGTAGAATTCTATTAGAGTAACGGTAGCCGAAAAGCACCCGAAAACGAACCGGCTCGTTGACGCTAGACAGAAGGTTTCGTTTTTACCCATAATAATGCGGGTCCCTACATGCATGGGGTATCGATCGGGCGAGATGAGTCTCCATTATCTCCACATACACCCCGGGCAATTTAAGGCACTGGAGTTCGAGCAGGGTCGTACCGAGGAGATTTGGGAGTGAACTATTTATACGCTTTGTTTCTGCGTTTAATGGAAAGAATCTCGATTATTTTCTCTTTTCTTGAGAAACCTACCCGGTAAGCGCCTATTCGCAAACGATAAATATTATATTTTTTCAAGTACTTTACCTCTGAGGTTTTATAATTAAAATTTTGGAGTTTTTCTTCAATTTTCGTTAGAATTCGTTCGATGGTCTCTTTCGATTCTTTTTTTAAATTTTTGAGGGCATTTTTTGCGTATTTAATCTCATACATTAAGAAATGCTATTGAGGAGATCCTCTTTTGAGAGTAATTCTGTTTTATCAGCTTGCAGTGAACTAACGACAACGTCGAAATCATCCGCCATTTTTTTGGTCTTGTCTAATAATGGAAGCACAAATGCCGACATAACCAGTTTGAAAAGAAAGAATTTAGAAAAAGCTTCTTGCATTAGATCGGCTGCTTCGAAAATCTTTTCGAGTATTTCTTCCTCTCGCTTGTGGATGCTTTCTCCGAGTTCAATAACGCATTCCTTACAAGATTCGGTGGGTTGATAGCATATGTTGTAAAGCAGTTCTTTGTAGATGGAGTTTATGGATTTAATTATTCGACGCAATCTCCCGATCGTTTGAAGTGTGAGCTTCCCTACTTTAAGCCGGAATATAAGATTCTCAACTAAAGACTCAGCGGTGTTTAGGTTATTTTCGACTAATTCGTAGCAAGTATCCATATTTATCCCCTATATCGTAACATTGATGTAGAGGCGTGATTGATTTTTAAGATTATTACCCATCCCCTTCTTATATACTATGAATTTATACCCTTATGTGGGGTTTGTCAAATCTATTCTTAGGGGGGGTGCACGACAATTTTTTTAAAATCATCAATAAGTGCTTTTCAGGATTGCTTTTACACACTATAATGTATGTTAATATAACGTACAGTATTAAAGGGAGCTCCCCGCAGCAAAACCATGTATTTGGGTATTGACGGGACCGGCTGTCCGATGCGGAAGGGAGAAGTTGAAGGACGCAAGGGCAAGCAGCCTGACGGGTCGGCGAAAACCCGGGAAGTGAAGTTAGCAGTTGTTTTCAGTGCCGACAGTAGGGATAAAGAAGGTAAACCTAAGCGAGATCAGGGTTCGGCCTCTTATAATGCTGCCATCGAGAGCGCTGCTACAGCGGATTTGGATGAGACCCTTTCGGACTTTGCTCAGCGTGTAGAGCGGGAGGCCCAGCGGCGCGGATTTTATCAAGCAAAGCGGCAGGTGATTATTGGAGACGAGTGGGCCAAAACATGCCGTGATAAGCTGGAAGCGGGGGAGTTGGACGCGATCATTGGCAAACTCGAACCATAGAGATCGGTTGAATTATCCATATTTTGAGGAAATGGGATTGTCAACATCCAGCGGTATCGTTGAATCAGGGTGTAAGCATGTGTAGACTCTCAAAAAGCTTCAGCCTTTCCGGTTACCCATCATGCTGTCTTTTTATCTTCCGGCTGAATGGCAA
>CAYWIK010000229.1:0-1852 GCA_964458315.1 uncultured Spirochaetales bacterium
CTCCGGATGGATATCCGGGGACTTGTCAAAATAATTCATGATGACAGGCTGCATAGAGCGTTATTATTTCAGCTTATCCTTTTCGTTTCAATGCTTCCTTAGAGGCGCCGCAGATCGAATTCGCCGTGAGGCCGTAGGCTTCCTTCAGATAATCCAAGCTGCCTACCTGCCCGAACAGGCCGTTTACCCCGATCCTCTTCATCAGGGTCGGGAGCCCCTCGCTCAACACTTCCGCGACCGCGGAACCCAATCCGCCGATAATCTGATGGTTTTCGCAGGTTACGATGAGTCCGGTCTTTGCGGCATATTCAAGAATCGTTTCTGAATCGATCGGTTTAATCGTATGCATATCGATGACCGCCGCGGAAATACCCTCTTTTTTCAATTTTTCAGCCGCCCCTATCGCTTCCGGAACCATAACAATACCGCTTGCAATGATCGTCAAATCGTCTCCGTCCTGAATCACCTTAGCTTTTCCGAGCTCAAAGGACTCGTTTTCATCATAGAGAACCGGCGACGATTTACGGTCGATGCGGATATACGCGCATCCTTTTTGATACGCCACCTGCGGCAGGAGGGCGGCCAGGGAGACATTATCGCAGGGCGCGATAATGGTGATATCGGGGATGACCCGCATGAGCGCCAAATCTTCAAAGGCCATGTGGGTACCCCCGTTGTCCGTGGCCGTAACACCCGGATCGGTTCCGGTGAGTTTCACGTTAAGACGGGCGTAATTGCAGGAAAGAAAAAACTGATCAAACACCCGGCGGCCGGCAAAACAGGTAAAAGAGCTTGCAAAGGGTATTTTCCCCGCTGCGGAAAGCCCGGCAGCTATCCCGACCATATTGGCTTCAGCCACCCCTACTTCGAAGGCCCGTTCCGGAAAGGCTTCGTAAAACGGTTTGGTTCCGTTTGCAACCATAAGGTCCGCGTCAAGCACAACGATGTTTTCATCTTTTTTCGCAAGCTCGACAAGAATGTTTGCATAGACCTTTCTCATTTGCTCTTTCATTACTTGCCTTCCTTTGCGGTCAGAACCGCAATCGCTTCGTCCGCATCTTCACATGAAAAAGACATTTTATGACTGTTGATTTTCCCCTCGGCAAATGAACATCCTTTTCCTTTTATGGTGTCGAGTACGATCATTGAGGGCCGCAGAGGTTCCTTCTGCGCCTTATCGATAGCCCGCTCGAGCTGACTGAAATTGTGCCCGTCCACCCGCTGAACGTACCACCCGAAGGCGACCCACTTCGAAGTCAGATCGTCCAGGCCCATTACCTCGTCGATGTATCCGTCTAAAGCCATTTTGTTGTAGTCGGTGAACGCGATTAAATTATCGAGCTTGAAATGCGCGGCGGACATCGCAGCTTCCCAAACCTGTCCTTCGTGGCATTCGCCGTCGCCGATAATCGCGTAGACGGTACTTTTAATGCCGTCCAGCCGGAGGCCGAGGGCAATGCCTGCCGCGGCGGACAACCCTTGGCCGAGGGAGCCGGTGCTCATGTCGACTCCCGGGGTCCGGTTCATATCGCAGTGGCTGGGAAGCCGTGTCCCTCCCCGGTTGAGGGTGGCAAGCCATTCCTTCGGGAAAAAACCTACGTCCGCTAGGATTGCATAGAGCGCCGGTCCGGAATGGCCTTTCGAAAGGACCAACCGGTCACGGTCCCGCTTATCCGGATTCTTAGGATCGGTGCGCATATATTTGTAATAGAGGATGGTAAGGGCTTCTACAATCGACATCGATCCGCCGATATGCCCTCCTCCCGATTTCCCGATCGCATCGATGGTGTCAATGCGGATCTGTCTTGCTTTTTCCGTTAATTCGGTTATATCTTTTTCTTCCATGGTCGTA
>CAYWIK010000230.1:0-1847 GCA_964458315.1 uncultured Spirochaetales bacterium
GCCAAGCTTGCTCGAGCATGAGTGTAGGTTGTGTGTATTGCCATATCCGCCTCCTATTCGTTCTTTTAAAGTGCATGAATACTGTACATGTGTCAACGTCAAGGGGTCAGAGGTTTACTGTTTACCAATTGCCCGGTACCGCGAAGATGCTGGAGAAGGCGAGTTATGATGGTTAACAACTACGATAGCTTACGAAGAGAGGCCTTAAATCTCTCATTTTCTGTGAACACATATTTTATACTTGAAAGTATAATACCTTTGGGTATAAAATGGGCATATGAACAAGAGTAAAAGCCCTTTTTATTACGGTGGTGTAGTCAGAAACGAGTATTTCTGTAATCGCTCTAAGGAAACCAGGGAGCTGGTTACCGACATAGATTCCGGTTTGAATGTATTATTGTATGCACCGCGAAGGTTTGGTAAAACTTCTTTGGTGCTGAATGCCCTCAGCAAAACAAAATATCCAATTATTTTTCTGGATCTTATGAGCATTGTAGATATGGAAGAGTTTATAAATGAATACTTCAATGCTATATCCAGAGCAATAAATACCCCGTCTGATAAAGTGGTAACTTTTTTTAAGAAAGTATTGGGGATCAGGCCGAATATAGCGGTTGAATTTGATATAACCGGAGTGCCGAGTTTTAAACTAAATTTCCTTCACAGCGAATCAAAAATGGTCCTGAATGAAGTTCTCGAGCTTCCATACCGATACGCTGAACATCAGAACAAAAAAGTAGTAGTTGTTTTTGATGAGTTTCAGGAAGTGGTCAATATCGGGATAGAAGAGAAACTGCGGTCGGTACTGCAACACCATGGCGACATGGTCTCTTATATCTTTTTAGGAAGTAAAAAGTCTGTTATGAAGAAATTGTTTTTTGACAAAGACAACCCGTTTTACAAATCAGTGAAACACGTTCCGATCGACAAAATTGATTCAAGCGATTGGGAAGAATATATCAAAAATGGATTCGAATCTCACGGCAAACAAATCCCCAAAGAGTGTATCGACGCGATATTGAAAGTATCAAAAGGTTTTCCCTACTACAGTCAGCAGATAGCATATGAATTGTTTCATATGAGTGATATCCATGTAGAAACACCTATGGTTCAAGTCGCTGTAGATTCGATCCTTGAAAAAGAAGAAGATCTCTTTTGGAACGAATGGAACCATGTAAGCCAAAATCAAAAAAAAGCGCTGAAACTTCTTATTTATGCTGAAGGCGAGAACATATACAGCAAGGAGATAATGGAGCATTTTCGTTTTACCAGTTCTTCACTGAAAAAGGCAATAGAAGGGGTAGTTGCCAAAGATGTGGTCGATCAGAAAGCCGGCACGTATTACTTTCAGGACCCCCTCTTTGAGTACTGGTTGAGTAAACAATAGGATAGGGGTCAGAGGTTTACTGTTTACCAATTGCACGCTTGCGTATGCTTAAATTGTTGGGGCTATTAAGGTAGTATGAGGGTAAAATAGAAAGGAGGAGAGGCAGATGAAAAAAATAACCTTGAAAGTTGAAGGTAACGTAAACGATAAGTTTATTTGGCTGCTAAAACATTTTTCTCCTGGAGAAATTAGTATAGTTGAAATCGATGACTATCTTTCCGACGACGACTATGTACGGAGGCATGAAGGGATGGTTGAAAGTAAAAGCAGCAAAGCTTCTTGAAATGATCCAGTATGACCCTGTACCTTATGTGGAGCTGAATAGCTTCATATATAGATTGTTCAGTAGAGGGCCTATTAGTGCCTGTGGCAATGCATCCAGGCAAGTTAGGAACAAAAGCGCTATAACCTGTATTCGTCTTTTCAAATACCACTAAATACTTATACATGCTACGTTACT
>CAYWIK010000231.1:0-1795 GCA_964458315.1 uncultured Spirochaetales bacterium
GTCGCGCCCTTCACGGGCGCGTGGATTGAAACAAGCCAAAGGAGGCATGGAGGAATGATATAAAGGAACCGTGAGCGAAGTGGATCGGTTATACTGCTCTAAAGGAAACTTTGGGGCGGAAAGGTTACTGGTAAAACTGATTCGTACGGCATTGGTGCAGATTGTAATGGGTATGGTGAAGAATAAGCGACAGACCCTTCGATCATAGCAAGACAATTGATCCACAGTTAGGAAAGATAACTGTCATTTTTTTCTTTTTTTCCCGAAATTTAAAATCAGCAGCCGCGTTTCCCTGCCGCTACCGAGGAAGCCCGGTGGAACTCGTTGTGTTGTTCGAGCATAAGAGTTTTTTGCCGGCCTACCCCCGCTTTCAGCTTCTGCGGTACAACCTCAATGTGTGAAGTCGGCATGTACGGGACGGGGAAATTACAGACAAACAGGACGTTTTGATTCGGCAGCTTTCAAAAAAGTTCGGCCTGACGGAAGAGGAAAAATCCTTCATCAAGGGTATTAACGACCCAGTCATTCTCGAGCGCGGCTTAGACGAGTACGTTTTTGAAGAGAGGGTGACGGAATACCCCGCAGCTTCCTCGAAAGGGTTTCTTATTACATGCTTCAAATTATTCCGGCATGTATCGTTAAGCGGAACTCGACTTATGTTAGTATCTCAGGTCCTCAAAAATCAGGCCCGATTACCTTGATTTCAGCTATACAGGTATCATTCCACTTGGCGCCGGGATAGAACTCCTTGATTTCCAGAACCGCAAACAGGGCGTCCTGCTCTTTTAAGGCCCCGATTTGTGCCAGCTTTTGACGTGTTTCCGTATCCAAGGGAAATGTCTGGAATTGCGGCGTGTCCTCAAAATGGAGTTCCGTGGTCTTCAATTCTTCGACAACATACCAAGAGCCTATTTGCGGATAATCTAGCCGTAACACGTATATTCCCAAAACAGCTTTCTTTACCCGATTGTTGGGCAGATGGTACCGCTCTTCTCCGTAACCGGCGAATATTTCAAGCTTCTGAACATCAGGGGGCATTTCAAAGGCAATTTTTTCTCCCAGTCCCGGTCCGTCATCCCCCTCTACCCAGGCTGTGTCCAGATCATCGTCGAAGGCCTTGTCTGCAGTGTATCTTCCTGAAAAACGGGGGTCATCGAGAAAGGAGGTTGCCAGCGGAAATAGAACCGGAGGAGGTGTCCGGCTAAAACTTTTATTACTTTTCGGGTCAAGAAGGATATCCAGTGTATTGATGGTTCCGTCTAAAATTCCGGGGAAACGGTTTTCAACAAGCTCGCGAATATCCGGGTCGGCATCCCGATAGCCGAGCAGCAGGCCCAGGGTTGGTTTCCAATCCTGCGGGGTATGCGCCAAGGTGGTTTTCAGTCGTTCTCTGTTCGTGCCAAGGGAGCCTTGAAATTTTGAGTTGAATACGCTGTGATACTCCGCACGCTGGTTTTCCATTCCCGCGGCACCGTATTCAAGCAATACCTCTACAATGTGATATCGTCGCCTTCTTTTACCGCGGCAAATAATTCAGCTTCATCGGCCACAGCAGGCACTCCTCACAAATTTCGCAGAGCCTTTGCGAACATGAACATGGCAGGGTTCCATTGGCTCCCCTTCATTTGAAAAAAAGAAGAATTTATAACCGCCATATTCAAAGACTTTCGGCACACCCATATTTTAAATCATTTTTATCATAAAGGAAATAACGCAATGGAACACACTGACCCGGGTTATAACGTTTCGATTTCTTCCGTATTTAGTCCTGTCGCGAGAGATATTTGGTCTATTG
>CAYWIK010000232.1:0-1777 GCA_964458315.1 uncultured Spirochaetales bacterium
GAAGGGCTTAACCCGGAAGGGCACCGGACAGTGTCACTCTTGCGGAGCTGCCGTTTGGTCGTGGCTACCCTGACCATAAAGAATTCATCGAAGTTAGAGCTCACGATCGATAAAAACTTGAGACGCTCGAGAAGAGGGGCCGTAGAATCAAGACCTTCCTCCAAGACCCGGGCGTTAAACTCGACCCAACTGAGCTCTCTGTTGAAAAATACCGGCGTTGACATTTCCCCGCTCCTTACCTTATACAAGAATGACCTTTAACCCGAATACCTGCTCGAACATAACCGCTTTTTCCTGCATGCCGAGCCGTTCCGATGAGATATCGCCGATATAGCTGCAGCGGATTAAAAGCTGTTCTTCCTTCCGGTCAAGTTCAAAATTTTTGATCCGCTGATTGTGGCTCCGGTCAAGGGCATCGGCAACCCGGAGAACCGCCGCGAGTTTCTGGACGCGCATCCGGTCTTCTCTCGGAAGAGAAATGTACGAAGTGTGGGAAGGCATGGGGGAGGATTTTCGGTGATAACGGACGACATTGGAGATGATATGGATATCATCGCGGTAAAGTCCGAATATTTCCGAATTGTTCACGAGATATTGGCTGTGTTTATGGTGACCGCTGAAACGTATATAGCTGCCGATGTCATGGAGCAGCCCCGCGACTTCTAAAAGCAGTCTCGAGTGATTGTCAAGACCGTGGTCTTCGTGGAAATCGTCGAACAGTTTTACCGCCAGAGCGGCCACATGGCCTGCATGGGCTTCGTCGAAATGGAATTTTCTCCCCAGAGAAAGAGCGGAGGCGATTACCTGATAATGGAAACGCTCCTGTACTTGAGGATCGAGCCCTAAAGTCATATTGAGGAGCACCCCTTCCCGAATACTGGTACTCGGGACAATAAGCTGTTCCGCCGATGTTTCTTCGAGAAAGTGCCTGCAGATCAAAAGGCCTGTGACCAAACCGTCGGCGTCGGTGTAGGATACGTTGAGCTGTTCCGCGCATTCGTCGGCGGTCATGTATTGGATCTGTTTGATGAGATCGATAAAGCGCTGTTTTTCAATAACCGAATAATTTTCATCAATCTTTTCACCGACTTTCTCGGCCGCGAGCCGAGCATGTCCCCCTACGGCGACAAAGAACCGTATCCGTTTCATTTCCAGTTCCGTATCCAGGACCTCCGTCATGGCGCTGATTCGCTCACCGAGCATTTGTATTTTATTTTTCGGTGTCGAGGCTCCTTGGAAGAACTGTTCTATACGGACCGTCCCGATGTTGAGTGAATGGGCCGCGACAATCTTTCCCCGCTGCAGCAGCATGAGTTCCGTACTGCCGCCGCCCACTTCGATAATAAGGGAGTTGGAACGGGCCATCCGGGGCTTGAGCTCTTCTATAGCATACTGTACCGCCATGTAGGTAAGACGGTTTTCTTCGATGCCTTCTACGACATTCACCTGAAACCCGGTCTTTATTCTCACACGGTCGACAAAGGTGTCCCGGTTGTGTGCTTCCCGCACGGCGCTTGTGCCTATAACATAAATGTTCGACTCTTCAATCCTCCACATGGAAATAACTTCGCGGAAGTTTTGCAGAATCCTCACACTTTTGTTTAGAGAATCCCGGCTGATGTTGTTGTTATTAAAAACGTCTCTGCCCAGGGGCACCGGTTTTCCGGCACGGTCGAGAATCCGCCACTCATTACCGGGCCCGATTTCCGCAATCACCATCCTGACGGCGGTAGAGCCGATATCAATGACAGCCACCAATTCTTTGTTCATGAACGCG
>CAYWIK010000233.1:0-1773 GCA_964458315.1 uncultured Spirochaetales bacterium
CTCTTTTCCCGCCGTGTCGGGTTCCGGGGCCGCTTCCTTCTCTTCTTCCTCCGGCCCGCCTTCCGCACCGGGGGCAAGACCGCTCACATCTTCTCCCGGTTCCCCGATTGCCGCGATGACCGTAAGCACCGGCACATCGTCCCCTTCATCAAAAAACGTTTTTATCAGAGTCCCTGAAGCCGGAGCTTCGACCTCGAAGGCCGCCTTGTCCGTTTCGACTTCGCAAATAATTTCACCTTCCTCGACAGAATCTCCTTCCTTTTTCTTCCACTCGAGGATGACACACGATTCTACCGTATTTCCCTGTCTCGGCATTAAAACCTTTGTCGCCATGATTTCACTCCTTGTTATACACCGATTACCTGAAGCCCCTTATCTTCCAGTTGTTTCATAATAGAGCCTTCGAGGCCGATGTCTGTAATAATTGTATCAAAATCGGACAGGGGAATGATCTTCACAAACCCCTCCTTTCCGTATTTTGACGAATCTGCTATGAGAATTTTCCTGTCTGCCTGCCGGGCCATTCTCTTGATTACCTCCGCACCGTCGACCAAATGGGTGGTAAGCCCCTTTTCCAGAGAAAAGCCGTCGGTACCGATGAAGGCGGCCTTTACATGAAACTGTTCCAGTTCCCGCAAGGTGATTGGTCCGACGAGAGATTCGGTTGATGGTCTGAACTCCCCCCCGACAACAGTAAGATGAATGGACGGATTGACCCGGGCATAGGGAATGATCAGGGTCGAGTTCGTGACAATATGAAGGTCGTGTTTTCCAAGAAGATACTTTGCCACCAGGGCGGTAGTCGTACCCGCTCCGATCATGATGGTATCGCCGCTTTGGACGAGCCGTGCCGCGGCTCGGGCAATTCTTGTCTTTACATCAACGAGGTTTTTCTGCCGATCGAGTATGTTGGGATGAAAAGCAGGTACGGCCCCGCCTCTGGTCCGCAGGATAAAGCCTTTTTCGGCTAAGCTGTTGAGATCGTTTCGAGTGGTGACGGTGGAAACATCTAAAACGCGGCTCAAGTCGCTCACCGACAAAACCTTACTTTCCGTGAGAAGTTCTAATATTTTCTTTTCTCTTACCGTAAGTCCGTCTAACAATTACTAAAACCTTTCAATATGCTTTCGAAACTATTTTGAATATAGGATGAATCCGTTTTTTTATCAAGAGGCAAATGTATAAACGCGGTAAAAAGCGCCGGGATCTCCCCCTTCGGCTAAAATCCGGCGGTCTGGATGCCCGCCAGTTCCGCGGCCCGTACAATCTGGGGGTCGATGGACGCAAGAGAAGCTCCTCTCCTCAAAGAAAGTTCAATATAGGACGCGTCGTAGGCGGAAATCCGATAATCCGACGCAAGTTCATGCAGGGTTACGCCGTATTCATATCCGGACATGGTGTCGGTAATGGTCCCCATTTCACGAAACAGTCCTAAAATCATCAGTACGTCCGTACGCTGCAGGACCTCGCGCTTGACAGCCTCGTAAAGGACATTCGAGGTCTCCGCCCACCAGAGGGACGGAACATAAAGCAAATCGTCCGCGGGCAAATGATTGAAAAACCGTTCGATTGATACGGAGTACTCATCGGGAATAAACAGTGCGGAAGAAAAGGAACAGTCTACAACCCATTTCATTATCGCTCCCTCCCTCGGCGCATATACTCTTTTATATTTACCGAGCTTGCCACACGGGCCCGGACACGCTTGAAATCGAGGATAACCGAATTTATGGTGCGGGATGTAGACTCATAATAGGGTATGAGCCGGGCAAT
>CAYWIK010000234.1:0-1748 GCA_964458315.1 uncultured Spirochaetales bacterium
AGGAAATATTTACTGGCAAAACAGAGTCGTATGGGAGGGTACCCTCCGCCTCGGGCGCAATCGGGACAAATCAGCCGCCGAAGCGCACTATATTCCGGCCGATGCGCACGAGGAAGGAACGCTCTTAGAAGATGTAGGAGCGGTTTTTGAACCGGCCGGCGAATAAAAAGTTGTGTATTATCTGCACACCTATTATGACCGTTTTTTAAGCTCCGAAGAGATCCGGTCCGACTCCAGTTCGAGTTTCATCGACAAGAAATCGATCAAGTCTTTGAGGGTAACGATTCCTAAAAGTTTATTTCCTTCGGTTATGAGAATCCGGCTGTTTCCCGATTTCTGCATCAGCCTGAGGGCGGCGCTCGAATCGGTATCAGGGGGCACAGAATTATTTTCCGAGCAGGACTGTGCGATATCGCTTACTTTCGTTGTGTCCCACTCTTCCCGCGGAACCGATTTTATCTCCTTCGTAGTGACACATCCCGCTAATTCTCCGTTGTCCTCTACCGGATACATTTTATAGTAGTGGTTATACACATAGTCTTCTACCAATCTTGCAACCGTATCTTCTTCGGATACGGTGATCGGGTCTTTTTTCATGAACCGTTTCACCGGTACGCCGCTTAAGGTGCGTACGATGAGAAGCTGCCTGTATCCGTTCTGCGAAGCGCTGTGAAGAAAGAGGCCGATGAGAATCCACCAGATACCGCCGACGAAACTGCCGGTGAAAAGAAAGAAAATTCCTGCACCGATGAGAAGGAAGCCAAAACCGGAACCAACAATCGAGGCGCCTTTAGTCGCCCGGATAATATCGTTCAATCCTTTCCACAACCCGGCCCTCAATATCCTGCCGCCGTCAAGGGGAAAGGCGGGAATAAGGTTAAAAATCGCCAGAATCAGGTTGATCCTTCCTAAATACCAGATAACGCCCTGTACCGGTGAATTAATTCCCGCCTGCGTTCCGAAAAACATCGAACCGGAGCCGCCTGAACCGGTTACCCCGTGTATCAGGAGGAAAAAGCCGGCCAGAATTAGACTCGAAACAGGACCGGCAAAAGCCATAAAAAATTCGGCCTTCGGACTCGGGGGATTATCTTCCATATGGGCGACCCCGCCGAAAATCCAGAGGGTTATCCCTTCGATCGGCATGCCGAACCTTCGGGCCACAAGAGAATGGCAGAGTTCGTGGAAAACTATACTGCCGAAAATCCCGACAGCACCGATAAAGCCCATGATCCAGTACACGTATGTAGATAAATTACTCACATTTCGGGGGAAAAGCCCCGTGGCGAGGGTCCAGGTGATGAGGGCCGCTAAAATAAGCCAGCTTAAATCCGCCTGTACTTTGAATCCTGCAATAGTAAATAAGGTAAATCTTCTTCGAAACATTATTTGTTATCCTTTCTTCATATTCTTGTAATAAATAAGATGCAATAACCATGCCAAACGATTTCTGGCACATTTTTTGCATATTTATTTACTGAACGTCGAAAGGAGGACCTGGGTGAATAAAAAAGAATTATCCCACGAAGAATTGTACTGGAACTGTGATGAAACATGTATATCCGCGGATACCACCGAAGAGATGGAGACGGAAGTAGGGGTGATAGGCCAGGAGCGGGCAGTCGAGGCGATCGAATTCGGAATGGGGATCGAGAGCAACGGCTTTAATATTTTTGTGATGGGACCATCCGGCGCCGGCCGTACTTCTATCGTAAAGTGGTTTGTCGAGGAGAGCGCCAAAGAAAAAA
>CAYWIK010000235.1:0-1714 GCA_964458315.1 uncultured Spirochaetales bacterium
GTCAGCGGGCGCGCCGGGGAGAGGGAAACACCGCCGTGATCATCAAACCGTACGACATTCAAGAGAAGGTGCGGGAAAAAAAAATCGGTAACTTTTTTCTGTTCATCGTGGATGCCAGCGCCTCGATGGCGGCCCAGCAGCGAATGGCGGCCACCAAAGGGGCGATTTTTTCCCTTTTAATGGATGCGTATCAGAAACGGGACAAGGCCGCAATGGTCATTTTTCAAAAAAAAGAAGCCAGGGTCCTTCTTCCTCCTACTTCCTCCATCGATCTTGCGGGAAAAATGCTTAAAGAACTTCCCGTGGGGGGCAGGACCCCCCTCGCCCAAGGATTACTCCGAGGATATTCGGTCCTTCATAATTATCTTTTGAAAGAACCGGATGCAATGCCTGTCGCGGTGATCTTGACCGACGGGAAGGCAAATATAGGACTCAATAAAGAGGAAGATCCCTACTTAGAAGCCCTGCATATCGCGGAACGGATGAGCCGGCAGAGGCAGACAAAATATATTGTTGTTGACACCCTCGAGTCCCGGCAGGCAAACCTCGGCACGGCCCGGCGGCTTGCCGATGCATTGAAGGCTGATTATTACAAAATCGAAGACCTGAAAACAACGGAACTGGTAGAAATCGTAAGGAGCAAAACATCATGAACCAATCCCACTTCCCCTTTGCAGCCATTGTCGGCCAGGAGAATATGAAGCTCGGCCTTATCCTCAATATCATAAACCCCACCCTCTCGGGTGTGCTGATCCGTGGTGAAAAAGGGACAAGCAAATCCACGGCGGTCCGGGCCTTGGCCGAAATATTACCGGAAATCGAAGTGGTAAAGGGAAGTTCATTCCAGCGGGCCCCGGAAGAACCGCCCCTGGAAACCGAAACCATTCCGCCCTCCGGCGAGAAAGAAGAGGTGGAACGGCGCAGGATCCGGGTGATCGAGCTTCCGATCGGTGCAACGGAAGACAGAGTGGCCGGAACCATCGACTTGGAACACGCCTTAAAGCACGGCGAAAAGCGGTTCGAGCCGGGAATATTAGCGGCCGCCCACCGGGGAATACTCTATGTCGACGAGGTAAATCTTTTAGAAGACCACATCGTGGACATTCTCCTCGACAGCGCAGCGATGGGGGTCAACACGGTGGCACGGGAGGGTATATCCTTCACTCATCCCGCCCGGTTTACCCTTGTGGGCACCATGAATCCGGAAGAGGGAGAATTAAGACCCCAATTGTTAGACCGGTTCGGCCTCTGCGTGAATATCACCGGTATCAAGGACGCGGAAAGCAGAGTCACGATCATGGAGCGGCGGGCGGAATTCGACACTGCACCGGCAGCATTCATTCAGAGATGGGAAGTTGAATCACAGAAATTAACCGAAAAAATTATGCAGGCAAAACAGCTCTTTCCCCGGGTGACGGTAACAAAAAAAATCCTTTATACCATTGCGGAATACTGCCTGGAAACCGGAGTCGACGGGCACCGCGGAGATATCATCACCCTCAAAGCGGCAAAAACCATTGCCGCTTTCGATGGAAGGCCAGAGGTGGAAATAGGGGACGTCGAGCGCGCGGTTGAATTGACCCTCCCTCACCGGGTAAGACGGCAGCCGTTTCAAGACATTTCGGACAACTTTATTGCGAAAAAAGATGTGAAGGAGAACCCCGCCTGGTAGAAGGAGGTCCTTTACTCTTCGCTCAAAGGGCGGACGAACCGC
>CAYWIK010000236.1:0-1714 GCA_964458315.1 uncultured Spirochaetales bacterium
TTTTCGTCAACCGCAATATACGAAAATTTAAACATCATGGATGTACAAGATTTCCTCAACCGTTTATCAGTTTTACTGGCGGAACGCAACTGGACAAAAACCAGGCTCGCCATCGAAGCTGAAATCAATGTCAATACACTCCAGGGATACTGGAGCCAAAAACGCTTCCCAAAAGGCGACGATCTTATCAAAATCGCAAAGGTCCTCGATACCACGGCCGAGTATCTCGTTACCGGCAGCCATCCTCCCTTTCAGCCTTACAATCCATTTGTCCGCGAAATTCTCTCCTATGTAGAGCGGTTTTCACGGGATGAATTGATAGAAATCAAGGGAGTAATCCGCTCGTACACGATGAATTTTTTCCGGAGGGGCACTCCACCCGATGTATCCGCGACGATTGCTGCTGACAAAAGGGAAGAATAATTGTAAATTATAAATAGAACGACTGTGATTAATTATACAACCTCGGAAAAACTAAAAGGTTTGCTTGCGGCGGTGCATGTCCGCGGAGATTCCCGGCTTAATGCTGAAAGCCACCTCGAGGAACTCACCTCATTAGCAGAAACCGGCGGCATAGAAGCAGCGGTAACGAAAATTGTTTCCATTTCATCGGTTCATTCAAACCTTTTTATTGGTAAAGGGCAGGCCGAGGAAATCACCGAGGAAGCCCGGCAGAAACAAATCGAAGTAATCATTTTCGATGAAGATCTCTCCCCTTCTCAGCAGCGCAACTGGGAACGCCTCACAGGCATCCGTGTCATCGACCGCCGAGAGTTGATCCTGGATATTTTCGCGGCCCGCGCGTCAACCAAGGAAGCAATGCTGCAAATCGAGCTTGCGCAGTATGAATATATGCTGCCTCGGCTGAACCGCGCGTGGACCCATCTCTCGCGGCAACAGGGAGGCGAGCGCGGGACCCGGGGGGAGGGGGAAAAGCAGATTGAGCTTGACCGCCGATCGATTCTCTCGAGAATACATGCAATCAAACACGAGATTGGGCTGGTGGAAACCCAGCGGAATCTCCGGAGAAAAAACAGAATGAAAGGGAACATCCCCTCCGCTTCCATTATCGGATATACCAACGCGGGAAAATCTTCCCTGCTCAACTATCTTACCTCGGCGGGGGTGTTAACGGAAAACAAGCTCTTTGCGACCCTCGATCCGACTACCAGGAAATACATTCTCCCGGACAAAACCAAGTTACTCCTCACCGATACCGTCGGGTTTATCCGTAAACTGCCCCATGATCTCGTTGAAGCATTTCATTCGACCTTGGAAGAATCGGTCTATTCCGATTTTCTCATCCATGTTGTAGACGCGGCAGCGTCGGAAGTGGAAGAGCATGCAGCGGCAACGGAAAAAGTGTTATCCTCTTTAGGAATCGGGGACAAGCCGCGCCTTACGGTTTTTAATAAAACCGATCTCATTCCCGATCAAATTACCAAGGTCCTCCTTATGAACAGATACCCTGATGCTGTTTTTCTCTCTCTTAAAACCAAAGAAGGGATGGACGACCTTCTTTCTCAATTACAGCAGTTTGCACGCCCCCTACAAACGATGGAAATGTTTACCCTTCCCGCGGACCGGCATGACCTGGTCGCTTTTCTTCACCGTAACGGGGAGGTGATGCATAAAGACTATGGTGACGGAGAAATCTCCGTTTCGGCCCGGGTTTCCCCGAAAATCAGGAACAAACTGGAGGAGTATGCGGTAT
>CAYWIK010000237.1:0-1707 GCA_964458315.1 uncultured Spirochaetales bacterium
ACTACCGGGAAGAACTCGGTTTCAACTTTGATCCCAGCCATCTTCTCTGGCAGGGGATGGAACCCCATCTTTTTATTCGGGAGTTTGCGGAAAGGATCTATCATGTGCACATGAAGGATGCGGAAGTAACCCTTGACGGAAAAGCGGGAATTCTCGGGTCCCACCTGACCTTCGGCGATCAGCGGCGGGGATGGAATTTTAGGAGTATCGGACACGGCGGAGTGAACTTCGAAGAGATCATCCGGGAACTCAATGCGGCGGGCTATACCGGTCCTTTGTCGGTGGAATGGGAAGACAACGGTATGCAGCGTGAGTTCGGCGCGAAGGAGTCCGCGGAGTTCGTAAAAACGATGAACTTCATGCCGTCGGACATTGCTTTTGACGGAGACATGAAAGAATAGTTTCCCAGCTGCAGCCGAGCGGGTGCGCCGTCCGGCTTGTACCGGTGAACGGCGCATAGTTTACGGAGGACGGTTTATCTCCCGTCTTCCATTTTAAAATGTTTTCCCTTGTGGTTCATCAGTTTTTTCCGCAGGGCGGTAAAAACCTGCGAATTGCTCTGCTCCATTTTCTCGCGCATTTCAACGTATTTTTTCACCGTGTCGCAAAAGCCGGCGGGAAAGTCGAGAGTGCCGAAATGGTTAAGTGCTTTTCTCGGTCCGTTGTGCCGGAATACCTCGTTATTTTGGTTGATGCATATCTGCAGATCTTCAAACCAAATTTCCAAAATGGTGGTGCCTTGCGCCGCCCCGGCGGCCGGATCAGCGGCACGGGTGGAATACACGACTCCCCGCATCTGAAAAAACCTCCTTGCCATATACAGCATATACCGTTGCGAATGCGTGTCAAGGTTTTCCGCGATAAATTTTCAACTACATATCCCGCCAAAACCTGTAATGATCAGCCTCGATCTTTTCCAGACTCGGCATGGGAAAGAATTTTGTCTGCTCCTGGGATGCGAACATGAATCCATGCCGGATGTATTTGTAAGAATTATGATTAAGATTGCTGTCGAGGCTTAAGCCCTTTGTCTTTTTATCCGGATTGTTCTGCATTTCGATGACCGCGTCCCGAAGTTTAGATGGGTGAAGACTTGAAATCGGGATGTGCAGGAAGGGATTTTCTTTATACTCCTGCATAAACTCTGCGATATTGAGCTCGATTTGGGTATAAAAGATTTTCGGCACCCCCTTCGGGTTGTCCGGATGGGTAATGTACTGCCCGAATTCAGGGAAGTTCATTCTGGTAAGTACGAGCATCCGCATCGGTGTTATTTCCGCAAAGATTCGCAGGTGGTCGGGCTGGTGGGTTTTTTCATATTCCTCCGGCCCGAGGCCGAGGACCACCGCGGAAGGGGTGCTCAGGTACAGCTTCTGTATTGCATCGAAATCGATGTGCTCGAGGGCCCGGTAGGTGCAGATAAATTTCGTGGCTTTCGGCCTGCCGTCTTCGTGGGGCACGAGCCCTTCCAGTCCCTTTTCGATATTTAAAAAGGGATGCCGATAATTGACGTCCAGCTCCGAAAAGATCACCTTTCCTTCGTAATGCCGGGTGGATCCGGACATGTAATGGGTTGCGAACTGGTCCGGATTGTACTGCGATGCAATAAGCGCCGGATGGGGGTGCAGAATCATATATAAATGACTTTCATAATTCATCGTGTAACCTCCTTTATTTATAAAATTGAAAAAGTCACCGTAACACCGG
>CAYWIK010000238.1:0-1703 GCA_964458315.1 uncultured Spirochaetales bacterium
CACACTTATGACTGCCCGAGCTGCGGTGCGCCGTTAGGCGATGAAATGGGCGAAGTCGGTACGTGCAGATATTGCGGCGCCTTTGTAAACAGCGGCGAGTTCGATTGGGTCTTGTCCGAAATAACCCAGGCCGACGATTACGCCAGGGGTAACTTGATTGAAAAGGCCCAAAACCTTAAAAAGGTTGTTTCTTCTTTTACGCAAGAATATGAAGATTTTGCGGTGCAGTTGGTTGAAGATAAGGCAAGTAACGGATATCTGCAGATAAAAACGGCGGAGGTAATGAAAGACCCGGCCATTATGCGCCGTTTTGTAACAGATGATGCTTTTGAACGAATAAAGGCGAATATTCCGGACGAGCGAATCGTGTACAACAGGCTTTTTTTGAACGACGTCACCCTCGTGGCCGCGCAGCGGGACGGTGATCACAACCTTATTACCTTTTCAGTAACAATCTCCTATCAACGGGTCAAACTCTCGGAAAACAACCGAGCGACTATCATTGATCCTTATATTCAAAACCATACACAGTTCATGCAGATGATTCGGGACGCGGCAAGCGGCAGAAGCAGAGGTTCTATTTACACGCATACGTGCCCTGCCTGCGGCGCTTCGGTCCAAGATTCCCTTGAAATCGAATGCGCGTACTGCGGTACCCCGTTAAACAGCACCGGAAATGAGTGGATCGTTTCCGATATTCTCAATTTTGAAGAATATAGGGCCTACCTCTCGAGAGAGAGCAGAGACCTCGAACTCAAAGTTTCGTCCGCCTATATCGACGGTCTCTACGACGTCCGGGACTATGCTTTGAACAATGTAATGATCATGATAAGCGCGGACGGAGTTTTTGCTGATGAAGAACGTGCCTTAGCAAGGGACTTGGCAAAAAAATGGAAGTATAAACTGGAAAAGATTGAACCTCTTTTTCAACTCGCTCAATCCGGCAGGCTGGCGGTACGGATGCCTCAAGATCCCGGAAAACGTAAAAAAATATATGAACTCATGAAAAAGGTTGCGGAAGCAGACCAAAGGATAACCGCAGAGGAGAAAGCGCTTCTCGAGTATATTGAAGGTGAGTACCTAAAAGGAACCGTTTGAACTTTTAACGCTGCCTCTCTTCTTCCTCGGATCCGGCTGATCTTCCGGAAGTAACGGCAAGCTCGATTTTCGTCACATACTCAGGTTCGGGCTGCTTGTAATATCCTTCTACAACGATAAAACACACACCTTGTTTCTCCGCGGTAAAAAATGCCTTTCTGTCTTTAGTGGGATAATACGGATCTCCTTTTTCATCCACGGAGCGGTCTTCCCGTCCAACGGGCTCGAAATATAGCTCTCCGGCATCAGCGGGGTTTACGTACCAGCGAAGCCTTGACAGAGATTCATATCTATCCGGCACCGTGAGTTCCAGAGCAATCATGTCACCGACCCGGAGGCTTCTCTTGTCGGTAATGATTTCCCCGGTAAGGCCGCTACGCCCTGAAAACGCAACGATCCAATTTCGAACAAAAACCGTGATAACGGCAAAACTCCCGAAGATAAATATAATAACCATAAAGATAAGTCCGATCGGGCGTTTTCTCATCCCCCCTTACCCCGCTTCTCGACCTGAACAAAAACCGTATGCGTCCTCGATCCGTTACTCGGCTTTGTCGGCTCCGAGGATGTACAAAAGTTCGGGTTGTCTCTGTTTGTGGCTCCGC
>CAYWIK010000239.1:0-1662 GCA_964458315.1 uncultured Spirochaetales bacterium
CCTTCCGGAAGGACTACCTCGGGCATGACCCGGTATCCGTTGGAGGTCACAAGCTGTCCGTTACTGTCAATCTTAAACGCTCCGTCTCTGGTGTAGCCGTAAGTACCGTCATACAGCAGGACGCGGAAAAATCCTTCGCCTTCGATTGCGATATCAGAAACATTTCCGGTGGATTGAAGGGAGCCCTGGGTGAATATTTTCTGGGTCGCCGCGACCTTTACGCCGTGTCCGACCTGAACGCCCGTCGGTACAACCGTCAGTTCGGTCGCGGGGGTGCCCGCGATGCGCCTGGTCTGATAAAGCAGGTCTTCGAAATCCGGCCTGTTTTGCTTAAAACCGGTTGTGTTTACATTGGAAAGATTATTCGAAATTGTATCGATGTTGAACTGCTGGCCGGTCATGCCGGACGCCGCAGTCCACAATGCTCTCATCATTTCTTCCTTCTCCTTCTATTTAAAGCCCGGCATTTACAGCCGCGCCGCCTGGTTAATGAGCTGACCGGTCATGCCGTCCTGTGTCTGCACCACCTTCTGGTTCGCCTCATATGCCCGGTTTACTTCGATCATTTGGACCATAGCGGTTACCGGATTTACGTTCGAGCCTTCGAGAAACCCCTGCCGGACCTTTACCTCATTTTGAAGCTGCGACGGGAAGGGCGCTCCGGATTCTCTTGTTTCCTTCCACATCGAACTCCCCTGTTTTTTGAGGTACCTGGTACGCCGAAAGTCAACCACCCTGAGCCGGTCGACCAGTTCTGTATTCTCCCACTCGTTCTCCTCGAGGCGGACCAGCCGTTCCGGGTCGCCGGTAAAGGTGGAGTTTTGATATATTTTTCCGTCCTGATCAATGATAAAGTTGTTCTTTTTGATTTGAATGGGCCCGTTCTCGCCTAATACCGGATACCCGTCTTTGGTAAGCAGCAGGCCTTCTTTCCCGAGGGTGAACGAACCGTTTCTGGTA
This sequence comes from uncultured Spirochaetales bacterium, assembly GCA_964458315.1. Taxonomy (GTDB): domain Bacteria; phylum Spirochaetota; class Spirochaetia; order SPDA01; family CAZSGZ01; genus CAYWIK01. The sequence continues at coordinate 961 of CAYWIK010000239.1, forward strand.
AACCGCTCCCCCTGGGGGGTCCGGACGACAAAAAAGCCCTCTCCTTCCAGTGCCAAATCAAAGCTGTTCCCGGTTTCTTTCATGGCGCCCTGGGTAAAGACTGTGTACGATTCATTTAATTCTACCCCGGTGCCGAGTTTTCCAACCACCGGATACATGTCGGCCGATCCGAAAGGAAACTTATAGACTCCGTTATCGTTTGCCCTGCGGATAAGCAGTTCGGGAAAGGATTTATGGATTGCCGTGTCCCTTTTATAGCCGTTTAAGTCGACATTTGCCAGGTTGTTGGAAAGGATATCCATTCTGTGCATCTGCGCGACCATTCCTGCCGAACCGGTATACATTCCTCGGATCAATGAGAACCTCCAAAGTACAGTCTATCTTGATTATCGGAGGGGGAGAAACAAAGCTTGATAAGTGAATCTTTCACACCCGGCTTGATTTTTTTTGCTTAAAAAGTATACTTTTCACCACGGAACTGCAGTATAAACGCGCCAGAGTAGCTCAGGGGTAGAGCAACGCTCTCGTAAAGCGTAGGTCAAGGGTTCGAATCCCTTCTCTGGCTGGATTATTTCATGGACACTAAAAAAATCCTTCTCGTAGAAGACGAAGCACTCATCGCGATGTCGCAAATCTCGGTACTTGAAAAACACGGCTTTGAAGCTGATGCGGTGTATACAGGTGAAAACGCGGTAAAGGCGG
>CAYWIK010000240.1:0-1639 GCA_964458315.1 uncultured Spirochaetales bacterium
TATGCCCTGCAGGAGTTCGGGATTCCGGAGCAGGAAGAGGAACAATAGGGATGATTCGGGGAAGCGTCTCAAAAGGATGGCTCCACGGCGAAGGAGGATTTACCTTTCCGGAAGCGTACTACATCGACCCGTGTTTCCGGAGGAAACAGGACAGAAATATCGACCGCTTTCTTGCGGAAAGGTTTCCGGACCTGCCGATCTACAACATGGAATCGAACCTGGTGCAGCCCGATTATCTGCCGAAAAAATGTCTTCAGATAGGGGGAATCCAGCCGAACCTTATGGTCGGCGCCATGCTCGGGGCCGAGATGGTATTTCCTCCAGGGGCGGATTCCGATATTGCCGGAAAACCTTTCGAAAACATTTCCTCGGCGGCGGAACTCCCGGCGCCTGAAGAACTGCTTTCAAAACCGCCGGCCCGAACTTTAGACCGACAGCTCGAGACTTTTTCGCGAAAATATCCGGATTTTTCCATCATCCCTCCTTTTTTCTGGGATCTGTCCGGCCGGGCAACAATCCACGGCTTTATTACCACCGCATACAAGTTTATGGGCGAAAAACTCTTCATCCTCCTGTTCGAAGACCCCGAACTGGTAAATGCGGTACACCGCTGGATCTGCGACGCGTACCGTATACTGATCGATCATTTTTCCCGGAAGGCCGGATTAGAAGTAACGGGCATTCACATCGGGGAATGTACCGGCGCCATCATCTCCGCTCCGGATTTTGAAAAACACATTCTCCCCTTTGCAAAAGAGACGGGAAGGCGCTACCGCGGAGTCCGGTTCCACTCCTGCGGTCTTTCGGACCATCTCCTTTATCAATTTCTAAAAATCGACAATCTTATTTCCCTCGATACCGGGTCCGGCACGTCGGTCGAACAAATCCGGAAGCTTTTCGGCAAAGACCTGCTCATCGAACTTGCCCCGCCGGTAGAGCTGATGCTCACCGGGGCCGATCCAAAAGACGCGGGAGAATGGCTTGACCGGACCCTTGCGGAAAACCGGGGCGGTCCGCTTCTTTTAGGGTATCATCTGGAACCGGGTTACAATCTTTCGGTTATTCTTGCACTCCACGAAAAATGTATTGAAAAGGGCCTGAGTAAACCGGGACGAAAAAAGCTCTACTGAAGCCGGCGAACGAGCGCCCTTTACTCCGCGGGCAGAGGCAGCCGCACACGCTCGTTCGATTCACCTGACCGGTCGATGGCAATACAAAGCTCGTGGGTTTTCACCATCTCATCGATGTTGAGCACCGTCTCCCGGCCCCGGTCCACGGCATCGATAAAATCATCGATCAAATATTGAAAGGGATGATGGGAAACCGCGCCGCTGTCGGGCATGACCGTTTCGAACCGCTGCCAGCCGGTCTGCCCCGGGAATGTGTCGCCGAAATAAAATTTCTCATTAATGACCGACCCTTTCGATCCGTAGAGGATGAAATTCATAAAATAGGGAGACTCGACTTCGAAACTGCAGCTTGTCTTACCAACGGCGCCGTTTTGGAACTTGACCGAGGCAATGTAGGTGGGAGCATAGCCGAAATCTTCCCGGTGACCCCAGGTCTGATAGGACGAAACCTCCTCCGCCTCGCCGCAGAGATACCGGAGCAGGTCGACCGCGTGGAGTCCCGCCACAAG
>CAYWIK010000241.1:0-1625 GCA_964458315.1 uncultured Spirochaetales bacterium
GGCTGCGGGTCCCCGGAAGCTCCGGCTCCAAGGTCTCCGCCCCCTGCCGGATGGAGACTCCCCGCCGGACCGGAAGAGAGGATAACGAATTTATATCCTTCCATGGGAACAAGGCGTGTGGAAGTGTTGAGCCTTGAGCGTACCGATATTGCGAGGTCCGCCTGTTTTCCCGCCACCGAATATTCGATTAAATCATTCGGGCTGATGCCGAGGGCCGCGTCGACGGCGTCGGAACTCTTGTCCCGAACATTGCCCAGGCGTTCTCCGAATTGCAGAACCAGCCGGTACTTTTTTAGGAGCGAGACGATTTCCTCGAGTTCTTTATCTTCCAGTTTCTCTGCGGCGGCTTCTATTTTGGTAAGGGTAGTGTCGAGTTTCTCGGGAGGAAGCTCAATACTTTTTAGCATTTCGGCATAGGCCACCAGCGCGTCTCCCTTCTCGATTTCCCGGATTTCGCCGGCGGCACCGAGCATGCCTGCCGCGGTTGTTTCATACTCCGCAACAGCCGGTCTGCCTCCGATAGGGGTATACTGCGCTTCGAAACGGAACATACTGTCTGCGATCTCATCGGCGGAAAGGACTGTTTCCAGTTCCATGTGGTAAATCATTTGGTCTCCGGGAGCGAGGTACTGAGGGACCACCTCCGATTCCCTGGTCGAAGCCTGTTCGCCGTGGAACTTTTTCATCGACCACCCGGCAGGCATTTCCATTTTTAGACGGACATCCTTTACCGCCAAGTCAAAATTCGATGCGAACATGTCGTCCCCTAAAACTCTTTCAATTTCTTTTTTGCTGTCAAGAAAGATATATGCTCCGCGGCCGCGGTCGGTGAGGGTGTTCATCATATTGTCGTTGAACCCTTCACCCATGCTTACACCGGCGAGATAGATTCCCTGTCTGTCCGAATCTTCCGCGTACTTGGCAATCACCTCTTCCGATGTGGCCCCCGCGTTTGCGCCTCCGTCGCTTATCACAATGACCCGGTTCAGCCGTTCGGCGCTGTAATTCATTTCAGCAATGCTGTAGGCATGGAGAAGCCCGGCTTCTAAGTTGGTTATATCATTGGCCGCCAGCCGCCCCGTTAAGCCGGTAAGGGCGCAGCGAAGCTCGGGTCCTCCTGCCAGGTTGTTGAAGAGGAGGCTTGTGTCCCGGTTAAAGGTGATAAGTGAAATTCTATCGACAGGGCGCAGTTTAGCGGCAAAAAAACGAATAAACGTTTTCGCTAAATCCAGTGAGTCTCCTGCCATCGAACCGGAACAGTCGAGGAGTATCGTCGTTTGCAGCGGCGGGAGAGCGGTGAAGGGTTTATCTTTGCTCCGGACCGCTATCTGTAAGGTGTAAAGGCCGGATTCCTCGCTGCTTTCTTTGAGTTGGGGGATGATGCGGACATCTTCCCGGGCCGGTTCGGGGTAATCGAAACTGTAGTAATTCAGAAATTCATAGGTGCGGATGAGTTCCGGATGTACATACCTGCCGCTGTTAATAAGCTGACGTGCGATGACCGGCGATGCAGCTGAGTTTGAATCGTCGGCTGACAGAAAAATCGGTTCAGGTTTTTCCATTTCCCGGGAGCGTGTTGTTTCCTCCGCCTCGGATTCTTCATACGCTGTATCGCTTTCAGCGGC
>CAYWIK010000242.1:0-1592 GCA_964458315.1 uncultured Spirochaetales bacterium
GTATAGGAAAGACCGGCAGGTTTGGAAAGGGCGGCGGACCGACCATTTTTGCCGCTCCCTGTCGGGGCGGTAAGGAGCACATGACTGCCCGATGCGATCTCCTGCCACGCTTTCCGCTGAATTTCCGTCGGTTCCCCAATTTCGGATGCAAACCAGTGAGCGATAACCGGATGAAAAAGGTCGAGTACGGACATTCTATGTTTTCCAGTAACGTTACTTTGATATCACTTTTACTTAAAAAAAAGCTCCCCCCGGGGAGGGTAATCCGGCGGGAGCACGGTACCCGCCGCGACGCGGCGGGCAATATAATCTTTCCTGTTAAAACTCCAAGTCCAGCGTTTCAATATCAAATTTTTCTTTGAGGTTGGCGGTATCGGGAATATCTCCCCAGCTGGCCGCGGATTTATTCTTTTCGAGATAGAGCCGAATGTGATCGAACTCGCCCTCTTTCCAGAATATCGAAAAGTATGGATAGGCAGGTTCGTTTCCATACACAATTTGGGCCTTGGAAGCGGGGTCGGACCCGAACCAATTCAACGGGACATGAAAGACCGCCAGATCGGAGTTGCTCTTCATATAGACGATGCGGTATCCGTCTCTATGAGGATATATCTTGAGTATGGGTACCGATTTTACGAAATACTCGGACTCGGCGGCAAAAACCGCCGCGCAACAAAATAGTAAAATAAGAACAGCTATTACCCGTATATATCCTCTCACTTGTCTGCCTCCGTCGATTTGGTACCAGTATATAATCTTTTATGCCTAAAAATCAAGTATTTTTTTTCATAAGGGTGATTTCATGAGCGTATATAGGGCTTCTTTGACGGATCCGGTAAAAATAAAGTCGATAGATGAAAGGACCTCCTTCGGAAGTTCGTCGGTATCTTTCCGATTTTCTTCGGGAAGGAGGACGGTGGAAATATCATTCCGGTATGCCGCGAGTACTTTCTCCTTGATTCCTCCCACCGGAAGGAGCCTGCCGGTAAGAGTGACCTCTCCGGTCATGGCAATGGACTGCCGGAGGGGCCGGCCGGTAAATGCGGAGAGCACGGCCGCGGTCAGGGTTATGCCCGCGGAAGGGCCGTCTTTCGGAATGGCTCCCTCGGGTACATGGATGTGGATGTCTGTATTTTTTATGGCGTCGAGGGTGACTTTGAATGACCGATAGTGGGCCTGAATAAACGAGAGGGCGGTGCGGCCGCTCTCTTTCATTACGTCGCCTAAGTTCCCGGTAAGGATCAACTCGCCCTTTCCCTCTAAAAGGGCAACTTCCACGGGAAGGAGGGTCCCCCCCATCTCGGTCCACGCAAGTCCGTAGGCGAGCCCGGGCCTGGACTCTTGTATGATCTTGTTTTTCGCATATTTCGGGTTCCCGAGATATTTATTGAGCCCCTTAGGAGTAACGACCCGGGTAAAAGGGGGCTTTTCAGCGCCGGTTTGGGCCGCTGTTTCGTCTGCCTCGTCCGGCCGCCTTTCGGCAGGCGGGGAATAGCCGTTTTTGACTGCTTCCCGGGCGAGCTTTCGGATAATCGCCGCAATCTGCCGCTCTAAATTCCGGACCCCCGATTCCATCGTATAGTTCCGTATCA
>CAYWIK010000243.1:0-1582 GCA_964458315.1 uncultured Spirochaetales bacterium
CCTCCTTACAAAAACGGGATATCTGCCGTATACTCCATCCTTCCATGGAAGGCACAATGTCGTTGATCTCATCTTGTCTGAGGTGACGTGCGTAATAGGCATGGATTCGCTTTCTCCATACCATTTTGTCAGCGCTGTCTGGAATGGGAAGATAACCACCGGTAATCCGATCTCACTGCCTATTACTTTCATTGGTTTCGATGGTCACTAAGGACGAGCCATGTCTGTAAGGAAGAAACTGCAGCTGAGTCTGTTCCTCTAGATAATAACTCCTGAACCCGTGCTCAGTCTCTCTGCCCTTCTTGAGAGTAAATGCGCTTCCGGTGAAATCCGCAAACAGAAGTTGAAAACCTGACTGAGAATACTTCCTATGGAAATTATTGGCGAGGACTGTGAGGACATATTGTGAAAGCCCGAACGTGGTAATCTTTACACTCACTTTTTCAGATTCCAGTTTAATCTCGATTTTTTCCGTTTACTACGGGTTCCAAGCATAACTCCCAAAAATCCAGCAATTCCCGGCGAAAAAATCGTGGCTCCGTTCAAAGAGGGCAAAATCTCTTCCTCGAGATAACAAGAAACCCTTTCGAGGAAGCTGCGGGGATGGTAGTGGAGGGAGAAGTCTCTCCCTGACTCCAGCCCCGCCGGGCGGCCCGGCTTTTCGGGCTTCGTCGCCTCCGCCCGGCCGGGCCTGCGGGGGCTTCCGTCACCCTCTCTTCGAAAACATACTCGTCTAAGCCGCATTAGCCTCTATATAAGACAAGGAACACTTGCCCGCTGATTCCGCCGCGGGCGTTAATTATTGTGCAAGCAACGAAGCTGCGGGGATGGAAATTGTTACCTTATATTCTTCTTCGGTGTTTGAAGAAATAGTACCGTTGAGTTGATTTATCAGGTAGATAAGGAAAATTTTGGGCGTGGAAAAATATCCGCGCGCGGTATCATTATCCGCGCCTCCTGCAATTTTTCCGCTGCACCGGATTAAAATCGAATCGTCCATATTGATCAGCTCAACGGCTACGTTTCCCGCGGTTTCCGTCTGTCGATGAAAATGAAGTACCAGGGTAAGCAGTTCCGTGACGATTAAACTAAATAGCAGAGCGTTTTCGTAAGGAAGAAAAAGAGGCTGCAGTGAATATGTAAAGTAAATTTTTACGCCGGTAACTGGAATTAATTGATCTTTTATCTCCTCTGCCACTGTTTGAATCATGTCGGACATATTTATTTCGGCCAAATTTTCCTCTTTGTATAACCTGTCCTGGGTTTCCGCTAAAACATAAATAATATTTTTAAACTCCGTGAGGGTCGAATTGAATTGGGTATCCTGAATTTCTGTACTTTTTAAGTCGAAGAGGCTCAATGTAAGCTGCATGTTATTCTTAACCCGATGAAATATTTCGGACAACATGATTTCTTTTTCATGTTCGGCCTTGCGGATTCTTGTTATGTCCACGGCAGTGTACAGGTATCCGCTAATTTTTCGCTGCTGTATCTTTTTCCGGCTGAGCAGGAGGTTAACGGGCCCCCCCGCTTTTGCCACGCAGACTTCTTGATTTTCAAAGGTTGTTCCTAAAGCCTTTAA
>CAYWIK010000244.1:0-1581 GCA_964458315.1 uncultured Spirochaetales bacterium
AAAGTGATTGCAAACCTTCGCTCGCAACTGCAGCGAGCCCTGGGTAAGGAATGGGATTCGTATTCTTTCTTGGACCCGCTCAAGGTTTCGGATCCAGGGCAGTCGGGGACAGAGCACTAGTGGTCCAAGAACGAATCAGCCTTGCTTGAAGTCCGAGGTTCCGCCAAAATCCCTGCTTTGCCCGAATTCAATCAGGAGTTCAGCGATGCCAGGGAAGGCAGCCAAGGTCATTATCACGGAAAAGCAGCAAACGATCCTGCTGGAGTTCGCGAATTCCCGCTCGGTCAGTGTCTCGCTGGCTCAACGAGCCAAGATCATCCTATTGGGCTTCGAGGGCCGGAATAACGAGCAGATCGAAAGCGAGGTTCATCTCGGCCACGACCAAGTGGGGATATGGCGACGACGTTGGCAGGGAGCATTCGATCAACTCGTGCAGATCGAGTGCACTTCGGAACGAGCGGATCTTGTGGTGGCGATCAAGAAGCTTCTTTCCGATGCTCCTCGCGCCGGTCGACCTCGGACGATTTCGCCGGAACAGCAGGCAACGCTTATTGCGAAGGCCTGTGAAGACCCCGACGACTCGGGTCGCCCGATCGCCCGGTGGACGGCAAGCGAACTCGCTGACGAAATGATGGTCACGAACACGATTCCGCAAATCAGTTCTCGGTGGGTCAGCGAGATCCTTGCCCGAGCGGCGATCCGCCCACATCGAATTGATTATTGGCTGTTCTCGAAAGACAAAGCGAAAGACCCGAACTTCGATCAGCGTGTCGCCGAGGTGTGCCGGACATACCTGGAGGCTATCCAGGTATACGAAACGAAGGGGATTCATACGATCAGCATGGATGAGATGACCGGGATCCAGGCATTGGAGCGAATCGCTCCCGATCTGCTCCCGTCCGCCGGTCATTCAACCAAAAGAGAATATGAGTATCGGCGGCACGGTACGATCGGACTGTTTGGCAATTTGCATGTTCCGACTGGACGCATCTGGTGTCCCTTGCTGCGAGACACTCGCACCGAGGAGGACATGCTGGAAAACGTGGACAACATAATCGCGGTTGATCCTGACGCAGGCTTTCGTTTGGTGATGGACAATCTCAACACACATGCCAGCGAGTCATTGGTTCGGTATGTAGCGGAGTGCATTGGCTATACCGGTGAACTCGGAAAGAAGGGTGTGTGTGGGATTCTCCAGTCTGTAAAAACCCGTGTCGCATTTTTGACGGATCCTACCCATCGCATTCAGTTCATCTACACTCCTCGCCATTGTTCTTGGCTAAATCAAATCGAAATCTGGTACGGAACGATTCGACGAAAGGTGACCGGTGCCATGTCGTTCAAGTCCGTCGACGACTTAACTGATCGCATTCTTCGATTCATTGACTACTACAACTCCAACCTCGCAAAGCCGTACCGCTGGACATATGCGGGGCGAGTCCTGGCAGCATAGAGAACTTGCGATGCGACGCGTTTCCAAGCCGCGGCAATTGCTTCTTGGACCACTAGGTGTCGTCCAAGCAGTGATCGGCGGCGAAACGATTCGGCTTCCCGATGATCGCCAAGTCCGACAGCGGGCTT
>CAYWIK010000245.1:0-1578 GCA_964458315.1 uncultured Spirochaetales bacterium
CCTTAGCCGTTGCCGGGATAAGCTTTCTTGTCGGAATAGCCGCGCGCAGGATTTTCGGTGTGGATGTCTAAGCGATAAGTTCGTCGAGCCGTACGGCTCTGCTGCAGGGTACCCGCCGTGCCGCAAAAGACAGAAGAAGGTTCAAAAAAACAAATTTTTTTTCATCTTGACCAATTGCGAATAAGTTGATAGATTAATTGACTATATAGCCTTAAGTACGGAGTCGTTCTTTTCCTATCGTTGTATCTCATTTACATTGTGATCAAGAAACAGAATAATCTTACTTATGCGTTAATTACCCAATTATTTTACCGGATGGAAACCGGTCCAAGGAGCATGTATGCCAAAAAAAATCTATGTAGGGAACCTTAACTACTCAACTGACGAAAATGAACTCGAAAACGTATTTGCACAATATGGTACTGTATCGAGTTGTAGAATTATTAGCGATCGCTATACCAATCGATCAAAAGGATTCGGCTTCGTTGAAATGGAAGATGCTGAATCTGCTGACGCGGCTATTTCAGCATTGAACGGGACTGAACTGAGCGGCAGAACACTCAAGGTGAATGAAGCTCATGACAGGAATGACCGACCACGCAACAATTATAACTAAATTTACTTAATCAGTTAAGCCGGATGATTTCCGGCTTTTTTTTATGTGCGCTCCTGAGCGGTAAGCGCGTGCCTGCAGCAGAAGTTAATAAAAACAAACAGCCGATCTATGCCCTCATTTTTACCGTCTGTGCTCCCGTACTCTGGAGCACCGGCGGGATAGGGGTCCGCCTTTTAAATGAAGGCCCCTGGACGATCCTCTTTTGGCGGTCCGTATTTATGAGCCTCGCTCTTCTCGTCTGGATATTGATAACCCGGGGGGGACGGGTCGGTAAGGTCCTTGTAACCACGCTGAAAAGAGGAATATGGGTCTCTCTTTTTATTGCTATGAGTTTAAGTTTCTACGTTTTTTCCATTACCCGCACAACTGTTGCCGATTCGCTCTTAATCCAGGGGACCGCTCCGATTTTTATTGTCCTTTTAGGCTGGCTGGTCCTTCGGGAGCCGGTTCGAAAAGTATCGATTGCGGCCCTTTTTGGTGTTCTTGCAGGTATTTCAATTATTATTATACCCTCCCTCGAGCAGGGCGGATTTTCGGGAAATTTGTTTGGAATCGGCAAAGCCCTTGCATTTGCCGCCGGAACAATTGCGATTCGAAGGAGAAGAAGCGTTAACCTGCTGCCTTCACTGGCGCTGGCTGCGGTCGTTACCGCCGCGGGATCAGCTCTTTTTGTCGAGAATTATGCCTTATCCTTGAGGTCGCTCTTCATTCTCATGTATCTTGGAATCATCCAATTGGGAGCGGGATTTATCCTCTTTGTAAGCTGGTCCGGGAAGCTGCCGACCTCGCAGACGGGGCTTATCGTCATTTTGGAAGCATTCCTCGGTCCTTTGTGGGTGTGGTTTTTCTTAGGCGAAGTACCTCATATCTTTACCTTTTTAGGCGGCGCGGTTATCATCGGCACCCTTATTGCCCATACGCTTATTTTTTACAGAAAGCCCGGAGAGGATGCGTCTATCTGA
>CAYWIK010000246.1:0-1565 GCA_964458315.1 uncultured Spirochaetales bacterium
TAACCGAATTTATGGTGCGGGATGTAGACTCATAATAGGGTATGAGCCGGGCAATCGGTTTTCCCCGTTTAGTGATAACAAACTCCTTCCCCTGCCGGACCTGGTCGAGATACTGAGATAGCTGTTTTTTTGCCTCAAAAGCGCCGATTTTCATATTTTTTTCCATAACGTCTTCTAGTCTATTCATCTAGGCTGTTTGAGTCAAGATTTTAATATGCGCTCTTTTTAATATTGACAATAATTTTGAATATAATTACTGTATTTGCGACTAAACCATAAGGAGCAATCGATGAAGTTTCATCTCGGTTTTGATATAGGCTCGATTTCGATCAACACGGCAATCATGGACGAGGAACAAAACATCCTCGAAACCCGTTACCAATACCATCAGGGGAAACCTTTTTTCAAATTGAAGGATGTTTTAGAAGAAGTTTTCGAAAAATATCCGGAAAACGAGTTAGGTGTGCTCGCCATAACCGGGACAGGGGGGAAACTTGCCGCGGAACTCTTAGGAGCTCACTTTGTCAATGAAATTGTCGCCCAGTCGGCTTCGGTCCAAAAGCTATATCCCCACAGCAATACGATCATCGAAATGGGCGGTGAAGATTCAAAATTGATCTTTATGGAAAACTCCGACGGGAACGGAGGGTCTCAGCTTTCCGATTTTAACATGAATGCCGCATGCGCCGCGGGAACCGGCTCTTTTTTAGACCAGCAGGCGAAACGGATCGGCGTGTCCATCGAAAAGGAGTTCGGTGAACTGGCAATGCAGTCGGAGAACCCTCCGCGCATTGCCGGGCGATGCAGTGTTTTCGCCAAGAGTGACATGATCCATCTGCAGCAGATTGCGACCCCGGTCCACGACATCGTGGCCGGTCTCTGCTTCGCGGTTGCACGAAACTTTAAGAGCACCATGGCCCACGGTAAGGAGCTTAAAAAACCGATCGTTTTCCAGGGCGGCGTCTCATTAAACGCGGGGGTTGTCCGCGCTTTCAAGGAACTTCTGGAAATCAGAGACGGGGAAATGATTATCCCCGAGCACAACACCTCGATGGGAGCAATCGGCGCACTCTACGATGTTCTCGACAAAAAGAAGGACATCAAAAAAGAATTCCGGGGCCTCAAGCCCCTCGAAGAATACCTCGAGAGCGATAAAACCGATGGGAAGCATCAGGAACCTTTACATGCACCGGATGCCGAATGTATCAAACATGTTGTTCAGGTGCCGGACGATATCGATAAAATGGAAGTCTACCTCGGACTGGACATCGGCTCGTTGAGCACCAATGTCGTGTTAATCGACAAAGACAACAACGTGATTGCCCGGCGGTACCTTCCCACCGCAAGCCGTCCGCTGGAAGCGATCCGACGCGGGCTTGCGGAGATCGAGCAGGAGGTAGGAGACCGGGTCGCGGTCCGGGCCGCCGGAACAACCGGCTCGGGGCGCTATCTCACCGGCGATTTCTTAGGCGCCGATACCATCCAGAACGAAATCACCGCCCAGGCCACTGCGGCCATCGCCTATGACCCGACGGTGGATACGATTTTCGAGATCGGAGGGCAGG
>CAYWIK010000247.1:0-1550 GCA_964458315.1 uncultured Spirochaetales bacterium
GAAGGTCTATAAGGTGGACCCGTTTGAAAATCGGTCGTTCTCCTCCCGGGCTCGAACCTGCCTCCTTGAACTGATTATCGCTTTCTCTCGTATCGGCCGGCGGGCGGGGAGTGTTCTTTTGCCCTGTACGTTCAGGTCATTTTGGCTTTATTTTGGTCGAGTCGACCGGTTTGAAGGGTTGTGGAGTGCGACAGGGTGTACCGGTTCGTTCCAGGACGGCGGTTTGTGCCGATTTTTGACAGCTGTATATTCTCAATTTTCCGGTTTTCGCCTTGACGCCTCCGATTATTTTCCCTGCCATTAATTGGCTCGGTTGATTTATGCATCAAGGAAATCACTTTCCGCAATGTTGGCTTGCTTTAATATTGCTTTTAAAGTTCCCTCCGGTATATCTCCCGGATGATTTGGAATAGTCGTACGTTTTCTTGTTTTCGGATTCCACCAGATTTCATGACTTCCCTTCGCTTGTCGATCGAATTTAAATCCAAGTTTTTTGATCCTTTTACAGATATCGCGATATGTGAAACCGGATAATCGACCCATTAAACACCTACGGCAACGTCAAGTTCAATTTTATTCTGAATTTTTGTTAGAGTTTTCGGTATTGGATCCCCATGTTCAGTATAGGAATCTAAAATCTTGCGAGCCACATCTTGAGCAATTTCCACGGTCTCTGCAATTGTTCGCCCTTGAGCAACCAAACCTGGGAGAGCTTCTGATGTTGCTAAGTATTGACCATTTTCAACTTTTTCAATATTCAAGTGAATTGTATATTCTTCAGCCATGCTATTCCTCAGGTAAAATATAACTAAAAATTCCGAATGTTACAATCATAGTGAAAGCAACATAGGCGTATTTTCCGTCAACCGCGATACTCCTGCACCCCGCGGAATTCGTTACTGTCCTTATACGGAACACGTTGTTGATATCGCAGAGAATGCAATAATTTTTCAATATAGTAACTCCATAAGACGGTCCTTGATTTAGAGATGAATTCATATCAACGATGTTGTCGGGATCCTGGATATTATATATTTCCAGTCCCGGAGCGGTATCAACCGCGAGAAAAGCGTAATTTCCGGAGACGGCAACGTGAATGGCGGCTGCAGAACCAGGTTCGGTAATATCGATTATGAGAAGGCCGCCTCCATAGTCTGCCACAAAATAATAATCCCCGGAAATCGCAACGCCGTAAGCTCTGGAAGTGGGTACGGTGTTATACAAAGAAGCAGTACCGGAATAAATAAAAATATTCCCGCGAGGATCAGAAAATATTTTGGCATTTCTTTTGTTTAAAATGAAGTATTGTGAATTTAGAAAAATTGGTAAAGAGGTAGAAAAAAATAACGGTATTTTTAGATTTTAACGAGAAAGCATGCCGCGTTCGCGCTTAATGAACTTGATCATTTCGGGAAGGACTTCAAACAAGTCCCCGACAACGGCAATATCTGCAAGTTCGACGATAGGCGCATCTTTGTCGATGTTGATGGACACGACACACTCACAGTTCTGCATTCCCACCAGATGTTGGATCTGCCCGGAAACTCCGC
>CAYWIK010000248.1:0-1538 GCA_964458315.1 uncultured Spirochaetales bacterium
TTCGCCTCCGGAAGACCCATGGCCAAATGGGTTTCGTGCCGGGCCATTTGGAGGGCAGGAGTCTCCGCCCACACCGTTGTAGTGAGCCGTTCGGTGAAAGACCATGCACGGCCCTCCCCGCCGAGCACCGAAGCGAGGTATCCGTATCTGGAGGCGAGCTCCGGGTCTTTTTTCTGAAGCCGTGCATATGCCGCCTCGGATTCGGAAAGATCTTCCAGCTCATAATAACAGCGGCCAAGACCAAGCAGCGATATTGTATCGTCTGGATCGAGTTTTAACGCCCACGTGTAGTATTTCAAGGCGAGTTCATAGTCACGCTGAAGAAAGGCAACATTGCCGAGGTTGGTCCAGGCGCGGGGATAGCCTGCCTTTGCAGCGGCGGAAAATTCCCGCCACGCTTCGTCAAGCATTGCATAACGCGCAAAAAGCACGCCCAGGGTATTGTCCTGCTCCTCCTTAGTTCCCGATGGGTTTTGTTTGAACTTTTCCACCACAGGAAGGATCTCCCGTGCCACATACCGGTTCATGCTGGAATCGAAGGTTTCTACCATGGCCGTTTCGTCGGGAAGGGAAAATCTCGGATTTACATTCGGAATTCCGGCGGGCTTGTAGGCAAGCCAGCATTCATGTATCGGGTACAGAGCTGCGCTTCCCGTTTTTACGTTGTCGTTCCACTCTTTCGCGCCGATCCGCCACGCTTTCACAAACCCCTCTTTGATCATGGTGATTTCAACCGGCAGCCATACATTATCTTCATGGAAAATCAGCATTGACGGATCGTAGAACAGTTTTCTTGCCTCGGCTTCATCGATTTTGAGCCTGAGGGCCATATATATATGGCCCGGAATGGTGATAAACGCCGTTTCTATGCCCACCGACTCGAGGAGGGCGGAATAGAGGATCGAAAGGTCGTCACAGTCCCCTCCCCGGTAAAACAGGGTCTGGTGGGGAAACTGAAGATAATCGAGCGCCGTTTCTTCCGCTGATTTCTCCACGTACGAGCTGTTCGGGTCGATCACATAGTTTATTCCGTAGAGCTTCATCGCTTCGAAGAGCCCCATGGCATACTGGAGGTCCTTGTGGATATCGTTCCGCAGCCGGTCCCGGACAATACCGGCAGCATATCTGGAAAACCAGAGTACCGCAGGGTCGGTGGGGGACACAAATGCCGCGGCTTTTTTATCGTCTTCCCAGGTCATCGCGTTCCGGTGATACATGGTGAGTTCGAGGGGGAGGGTTGCCTGCATCTTTTTCCCAAACAGCCGATATTCCACCCGGACCTCAGCCTGGGCCTTTGTGTTTTCGGTCAATTCAAGGACTTCATCATTAAAAAGCGCATAAAGCGGAACCGACACTTTTTGGTCTTTCGTCACTCTGTGAAAAGAGCCGCATTCACGGGGCCGGGACATATATTCGGGAATGAAAAGGGAGACGGTGACGTTTTTTATATCGGCATCTTCCCGGTTTTGAACCTCTACGGCGCCGAAACTGTTGTCGTCATAATAAGAATAAAAGACCGGGAAAATCGGCGTAAGGGC
>CAYWIK010000249.1:0-1509 GCA_964458315.1 uncultured Spirochaetales bacterium
TCTTCATCCTTGTATGCAGAAAGGGTTTGTCCTTTTCAAAGCGGCCGGAACAGACCCGCAGACCGGTCGAGTTTGTTGATAAAAATGATAACCGGAGTCGAGCGCATTCTGCACACCTGCATCAGTCGTTCGGTCTGTTCTTCCACTCCTTTTACCGCATCTATGACAAGAATAGCGCTGTCAACGGCCGTCAAAGTCCGGTAGGTGTCTTCTGCAAAGTCTTTGTGCCCCGGTGTATCGAGAATGTTGATAATTTTTCCGTCGTATTCGAAAGACATCACCGAGGTGGCAATTGAGATGCCCCGCTGCTTTTCTATTTCGGACGGTCCGCTTTGAGAGACCCGATGAACAGCGCGCCGATTATCCCTAAGGAGAGTAAGGAAATAAAGGCATAGGAGCCGGCGAGGTCGAGGGAGAGGCTGAACAGAAAGGGGCCGACAGCGCTTCCCGCCACGGTCCACGCTGCTGCAAAACCGGAGACGGCGCCGAGATGTTTTCGCCCAAAGAACCGTACCCAGGTAATGTTGTTGGTGACACCCATGAGTCCCTGGGTGATACCGTTGCCGATGATGATTAAAATGATCGGCAGCCCGGGACTAAGCAGCACGATCCCCAGACTCAGCAGCGCCATACCTGCGACATGAAGGGCCAGGAGATATTTTAGTTTTATGTAGTCGCTTGCCCAACTCGACAAAAACTGCACTGAAACCGCTACAATCGACGAAGGGAAGAAGATCGCCACAGCCTGTGTTCGGGGCAGCCCCGCCTCTGAAAAAATAGAGACCACATGAAAGGTAAAGGCGGTGACCGTCAAGGAAGCCATGGTCAATGCCAGGATAAAGACCCAGTAAGAAAAGCTCCGCCGCGCCTCCTTGAGGGTAAAATTTTTTCCTGCTTCCGTTTCGGGGTGAAAGAGTTTTCGTGTCTTCACAGCACCGCCGTCGGGAGATAAACCGAAGTCTTCGGGCTTGTCCCGGAAGAGCATAAAGGCTGTGAAACAAAAGCCTGCCCCGATGATCACCGCCAAGAAGCGCCACGCACTCTGCCATCCCCCGGACTGAATAAGCCGGTCTAAGACTTTGGGAGAATAGGAGAACCCGAAGGAAACCGCTACGCCTAAAATCGCATTGGCCATTCCCCTCCGTTTCTCAAACCACTCCATAACAACATTTCTGGAAGCGAGGGTAAGGCTCCCCTGTCCTAAAAACCGCAGAAAAAAGAACCCAATGCTCATGACGGCGAAGGCGGAAGCGGTCCTGCCTAGAAACGGCAGGAGCCGGCTCAGTCCGGCCGAAATGCCGGGAGAAAAGGACAGATATACAAGCGTTCCGGCAAGGCCGAGGCTCACCACTACCGCCATGGTACGGGCCCCCGCGCGGTCGTAGAACTTTCCCGCCCTGGTCAAAAGCAGGGCGGAGGTCGTTGTCCCTACGAGATAAGCAAGGCTCAAATGGCGGCGGGAGATGGCCAGAGCGTCGATCAGGTAATCGGTAAAAACCGAAACTCCGA